>JBEKUR010000215.1:0-9848 GCA_049514855.1 Terriglobia bacterium | reverse complement strand
GCTCATCTCACCGCCAAGGATGGAAACCGTTCCTTCCTGGAAGGCCGCCTTCACGGTCTGGCGCGCGAGGGCGTCGAGAACGTTCTGGCTTTGACGGGCGATGCTCAAAAGGAGGGCTTCGGCGGAAAATCCAAGCCTGTTTACGACCTGGACTCCGTGCTCCTCCTCTGGCTGATTCAGGCCATGCGGGCGGGGATCGAGTACAAGCTGGGGCCGCGAATGGTTCACAGCACGCCTTTCGATTTCTATGCGGGCGCCGTCGTGAGCCCCTACAAGGTTAATGAGTCCGACCAGATGATGCAGTTTTACAAGCTGCAACTGAAGATCGCGGTTGGAGCTCAGTTCATCATCACGCAGTTGGGGTATAACGTCCGGAAGCTTTACGAATTGAAGCAATACTTGACCCGCGCGGGCCTGGGACACGTCCCTGTCCTCGCCAATGTCTACGTTCCCACGGCCAAGATTGCGCAGATGATGCAAGCCGGTGAAGTGGCGGGCTGCGTCATCCCGGACGAGCTCATCCGGCGACTCGAAAAGGAGAAGAAACCCCAACGCTTGGAGCGCGCCGCGCTTATGGTGGCGGCGGCGAAGGCTCTCGGCTTTGCGGGAGCGCACGTCGGCGGATTTGGCCTCACGCATCGAGATTTCATGACCATTGCCGAACGTGCTGCGGCGCTCGGGAGCGACTGGCGCAGCAAGATGGACGAGCTGATCTTCCCCTATGCAAACGAGTTTTACCTGCTGCCGCGGGGTGAAGATGGCTTAAGTGATGGTGCGGGCAACTACCAGGTCAGCCACAAGAAACCGCACGCGACCTTTATCCAATGGCTTTCCAAGCTGGTACACCGCCACCTGATCGCAACGGATTCTTACGGCGCGCGCTTCTTCAGCGCCCGGCTGAAGGTAAATGGGGGCGTGGCGGCGGGGAATTCCTGGCGTCATGGGTTGTGGTACTGGCTGCTGGAGCCTTCCACGCTCTACCGAAAAACCACTCTGGGATGCAAGAGCTGCGGCGATTGTGTCCAGGACTACCTCGACTATGCAGGCTGCTCGATGCGACATTGTTACAAGGAGCTTCGCAACGGCCCCTGCGGAGGCTCGAGGGTTGACGGAACTTGCGAGGCTCGTCCCGAACAGCCTTGCATCTGGAACGTGATCTATCGCGGCGCACTGGCGGTGGGAGACGATCCCCGGAAATTCGCACGTACCCTGATCCCGCCGCGCGACTGGTGCCTGGACGACACGAACGCCTTGGCCAATCGCATGGCGGGGTTGGACAACGTCGACAAGCGGAAAGATCTGCAAACCGCGCCCATGGCCCAGCAAGGAGGAGCTTAGATCCCGTGCTGGTTATCGGCGAACTGATTAATTGCACCCGGAAAAAGGTTGGGGAAGCCGCCCAAAAGAGAGACGTCGAGTTCTTCAAGGAAATCGCCCGCAAGCAAGCGGATGCCGGCGCAGGCATGCTGGACGTGAATGGCGGCTTGCCTGGTCAGGAGACGGAGGTCCTGCCGTGGCTCGTGAACATCGTGCAGGAAACCGTCGCTACGCCGCTCTGCCTGGACAGCGCGGATCCCGTCGCGCTGCGCCGCGCCCTCCCGCTTTGCCAACAGCGAGCGATGATCAATTCCATCACCGATGAGCCGGCGCGCATGCAGGCGCTGCTCCCTCTTTTGAAGGACTTCCGCCCCAAAGTGATCGCCCTCTGCCTGGGCGAGGCGGGGCCGCCCAATACGGCCGCCGATCGCGTCTCGACCGCAAGCCACCTGGTCGATCGGCTCACGGCGGAAGGATTCGCCCTGGATGATATTTACGTCGATCCCTGCGTGCTTCCCATCAGCACGGGTTCGGAACATGGCAAAGCACTGGTGGAGGCCACCGGGCAGATCAAGGCCCGGTATCCTGGCGTTCATGTTAGCGCGGGCATCAGCAACGTTTCGTTTGGACTTCCCATGCGCAAGCTGCTCAACGGGGTCCTGCTCCTCCTGCTGATGGCGCAGGGCCTGGACGCCGCCATCGTCGATCCGTGCGACCCGCAACTGATGATGAATATCCGGGCGGCCGAGGCCTTGCTGGCACGCGATGAGTACTGCGCGAACTACATCCGGGCCTTTCGTGAAGGAAAGTTGGGGCCGGCGGCGTAGCCCAGAAACCATTTGTAAGGTTGTCATTCCGAGCGTAGCGAGGAATCTCGCTCTGCTTCGGGGTGGATCGCGGAACAAAGAAACAGAGCAAGATTCCTCGCTCCGCTCGGAATGACAGGGTTGGGTGAAGAGAACTGAAAGCTGACGGCTGAGAGCTGACAGCCGACTTACCAAGGAGAACCATTGTGGCAGCAACTATTTTGGATGGTAATAAGATCCGCGACCAAATCAAGGCGGAGCTCGCCGTCGAGATTCAGGACTTGAAGAGCGCTGGCATCACGCCGGGACTGGCAGCGGTCCTGGTGGGTGAGAATCCTGCCTCGCAAATCTACGTTCGCACCAAGGTGAAGACCTGTGAATCCTTAGGGGTCTACAGCGAGAAAATTGACTTGCCCGCAGACACCTCCCAGGAGCGGCTGCTGGCGCTCGTTGAATCTCTCAATCGCCGCGATGAAATTGATGGCATTCTGATTCAGCTACCCCTGCCCCCGCAAATTGATTCCAAGCGCGTGCTCGAGGCTGTGGACCCGGCCAAGGACGTGGACGGGTTTCACCCTATCAACGTCGGACACCTGGTGAGTGGGACGCCGGGCTTGGTTCCCTGTACTCCGGCGGGAATCATTGAAATCCTGGTCCGCAGCCAGATTCCCATTAAAGGCGCACGCGCCGTGGTGGTAGGACGGAGTGACATCGTGGGAAAGCCGGTGGCCATGCTGCTGCTTCATCGACATGCCACGCTGACCATTTGCCATTCGAGGACGCGCGACCTGCCGGCGGTGGCTCGCGAGGGCGATATCCTGGTGGCCGCCATGGGCAAGCCGGCCTTTGTGACAGGCGAATTCATCAAGCCCGGCTCCGTGGTGATCGACGTCGGCATCAACCGCCTGACCACCCCCGAGGAAATTCGTCGAATCTTTCATGATCCTTCACGTGCGCTCAAAGACCTGGAGGCTAAAGGTTCCGTCCTGGTGGGGGACGTCCAGCCGGAAGATGTGAAAGAAAAGGCAAGCGCCTATACGCCGGTGCCGGGGGGTGTAGGGCCTCTGACTATCGCCATGCTGATGTCGAATACCGTCCGTGCCGCGCGCCTGCGCCGTGGCTCTCGCGCCCAAGCCGCCTAGCGCCTTAAGCAGTAGGCAGGTGGCCAGAAAGCAGAAAGCCCCACCCCTAAGGGTGGAGCGCCCTCTCCCTTGGGGAGAGGGTGTCGCGCGACGGCGCTTTCATCAGCCGTCGCGGGACGGGTGAGGGGTTCCTTCTGCCCGCCCGCGTGGTGTCGCAGACCTTTGCTCTTCGCCAGCCGCGGAGCATCCGCCCACCTTCTCGCCTTCGATGAAGAAGACCATGTCTACTATCTTTGCGCGGGTGTAGAGCCGCGGAGTCTCCTGCCCGGTGTTGAAGTCAATCGTACGTGTTACGGAGCGAGACTCGTCAATGATCTGAGTGTTATCTCGATAGAAGTCAGCAACACGCTCCAGGGATACCTTCTCGAACTTGCCGTAGCCAAATCCTTTGCTGAAATATGTATCGAATGCTGGGACATTGCCGAAGACGCCTAGCATTATTTTTGTGACAAGCGTGTCCGACGCTCCCTTATGTTCCCGAAGCGAAACGATTTCTCTCTTGAAATCTAAGAGGCGCTGAATATTCTCGGGTGAGTAGGAATGAACGTCAATTTCCCAAAAACTAGGAGGCTGATCGGCGATCAGGCCGATTATCGGCTCGAGAATTTTCGCACTCTTCTGAAGCAGGTAAGCCCTTCCTCGGTACATGCCCCAACTGGCAAGGTAGAAGCCCAGTTGGATGCAACTCTCCTGGACCTGTTCCGGCGTTTTCAGGTCGTTGAGCCGACCTTCCTCCCGGAAGCGTTGAAAGTAGTTGAAGCAGTAATCAAAGGACGCATCGCGTTCCGAGGGTTTCACGCCTTCCCGGAATACTTCTACGTTAGACCCAATTTGCTCCGCAGTTAGCAATTTCATCATTACTCCTTCTCCCGTGGCCGCTGCCGGTTGCCAACCTGCCCATCTGCCTACCTGCCGCCCGCAAGCATCGCCGGCTTCAGCGTCCAGGCCTGGAGTTTGGCAAGCACCATTAATTGCGGAGCGTCGAATCCTTCTGGAAAGATGATCCAGCCCCAGAGGCTTGGCGAATCGTCTGCGACATAGCGAGCCGCAGCCAGGCGCGCGGGCCGCAGGGTCACAGAGTCTGGCAGGGCATTCGCCGATAACAAGGCCCGCGTGGTCTGGGCGAGCGCCACCAAATAGCTTTCAGGGGGGACCGGCGTGCTGCCCAGCCAGACCACATTCGGAATTTGACCATTCTTCTCGAGAAACCCAGCGACGTCCAAAACGCTGCGTGAGAACTGACTCCACGCCACCTTCACGTTATCCGCGAGTTCAGAGCTGGCAAGAGCGGGACCGTAAGGTGTCCCGCGGAGTAAGAGCGGCTCCGCTGCCTGTTTCCGGACGGCGCGGGCGACGAAGTCATTTAGCAACTCGAACTCCTCGCTCGCGCTGAGAGCATAGTCTGGGCGGGTCTGGAATGACACCTCAGAGGTCACTTGACCGGCAATTTCACCGATCTCGAGGGCCGAGAACTCATGGTCCTGTGCCTTATCGGGCATCACCCCCAGTGCCTCAGAAGCGGTGATGAACCGGACGCGAGGGAAGGACTTTATATATTGCACAAGGCCCTCGAGGTAGCTGAAGTCTCTCTCAATCTCCTGCGGGCTTTTCATGGGGGGCCGCTGCCATTCGTCGCGTGGCGGATTTGCCCCCTTGACAAAGTTGACGGCGTCCCAGAACTCCTGATGAATAAACTCACAGGGGTGAAAGTAAATGCTGACCACGCCGCCCGACTGCGACAGTTGGGCATAAGTGGCCTTAAAGCTGGCCTTGGCCTGGTCCAGATTCGACCAATTATCGTTGGGGTGAAGGTCCGGTCCGGCTTTGATGTTGAAGATATTCAGCAGGCCACCGTACCAGAATGGTTTGCGATCAAGTCCTACCTGAAGGCCGTCGTCGAGGTAGACCCTCACGCCCCAGGTTTTCAGCGCCGGAAATGCCTGCGGCGCCCAAGAACTGCCCGGTTGCCCGTAGCACGTTGGCGCTTTGCCGAAGATACGGCGGAGGTCTTCAAAACCAGGGCGCTCGCGGCGGGTGAATTCCTCTGCCCCTTCTTCCCAGTCGAGCTTCGATTCGTACTCCGCCACCGTGGGGTGCTGGCTGTGCGTGTTCGAGTGGTAGCCGATTTCGTGCTGGGCGAGCGCCTCGATCACGTCACGCCGGCCCCGCCGCTCGAGGGTCCGGCCCTTTTCTCCCACGACTTTAAAAGTGGCGCGAACCCCCTGATGGGAGAGAATCTCCGCCACGCGCTTGGCCGCGTCATCACTCTGGGGAAGAATATAATCCTCAGTATCGAACCACAGAACTACGTACACGCTGCCTTCTGCCGTCGGTTCAGCCGCCCGCGAATAGTTGACACATGCGGTGAAAAGCAGGACCAGCAGAGCCAATTGGACAATTCCCCTGTAGCGCGACGATTCGATGTTCTCTCGCCATGCAGGGATCTGCGTAACTCGGGTTAAGAAACTGCGGAAACTCCGAACCACCATCTTTTTTCGCCCTCCCAAGGCTCGCTGGAATTATAAACCAGGGGCCAGGTTTCAGGGGTCAGATGTCAGGCGAACAAGAAGTCATGTCAGAAGTCAGGAGTCAGAAGAATGACATCCGACATCTGCCAACCGAAACCCGGGTCCAGTCCTTCTTCCCCACCTACCGCCTACGACATACCACCTACGTCCTTTCTTTTCAATAACATTCCCGCTTTATGCTCGAATCTCCTTTATTATCAATAACATTCCCGCTTCAGCCTCCGGCATTCGGGACCGGTCCTTTGTTTTCAATAACATTCCCGCGTCGGTCGTTCAGAAATTAAAGTTACTGCGCCTCTCATCGCCATGACGATTTGTCGTATGGACGCTGCGTATCGTGGGCGCCTGCCCCAACCGCGGCCCAGTCCTGAACTCCCTTCGCGCGCTCCGTGGCTGCGTATCCATAGGTCAACTCCAGTAGGCTATCAAATCTCAAGCCTTGTGTCAAGAGCAAATACGCAGTATCCATTAGAGCAGAATTTGGTCCCACAGGGCGAGAGGGATTCGGGAGAGGCTCTCGCTTTTTCCCTGACTCCTGAATCCAGGTTGAGCCCCAGGCGCCTGACACCTGAAACCTGCGGCAATGTGTTAAGCTGAGCACTATGCTAAGGTACAGAATCATGAGCAGATTTGGTCGTCATTCCCGCGACAGCGGGAATCCATAGTTGCATGCTGCTAAGATACAGAATCTCAAGGTAGCTGAGATACATAACCGTAAGTGAATTTGGCCGTCATTCCCGCGAAAGCGGGAATCCATAGCTTGCTCGAGAGGATGAAAGAAGGAATTCATATGAAGAGTTTCAAAGAAAGAGTAGCGCAAGGGCACATTCTGATCTCTGACGGAGCCATGGGCACCTATCTACAAGCCAAGGGCTTGAAACCAGGCGAGTGCATGGAATCGTGGTGTGTTTCTCACCCGAGCGTCGTTAAAGGGATTCACGAGGATTACATCGCCGCGGGTGCTGACATCGTGGAGACGAATTCGTTTGGTGGGACTTGTTACAAACTGAAGCCCTATGGGCTCGAGGACAAGGTGAGAGAGTTGAACCAGGCTGCTGTTGTACTCGCCAAACAGGCCAGCGCAGGCAAGGGTTACGTCGCCGCTTCGGTTGGCCCCACCGGGCACATCGTGGAGGACGAGGGCGGCGATGTGACGCCGCAAGACCTCTACAAGGCTTTCAAGGAGCAAGTGGTGGCTTTGGACGAGGGCGGCGCGGATGCCCTGTGCATCGAGACCATGACATCCCTCACCGAAGCGGTGCAGGCGATCAAGGCTGCCAAGGAAAATACCAAGCTTCCGGTCATCTGCACCTTCACCTTTGAAGCCGGCGCACGTGGTTTTCGCACCATGATGGGTGTGACGCCGGAACGCGCGGCGCGGGAGGCGGTGGCGGCCGGCGCGGACATCGTGGGCGCCAATTGCGGCAACGGCATCGTGAACATGATCGAGATTACGCGCCAGATGCGGGCTGCCCAGCCCAACACGCCGATCCTTATTAACGCCAACGCAGGCATGCCGGTCCTGGAAGGGGAGAAGACGGTCTTTAAAGAGACGCCGGAATTCATGGCTTCCAAAGTGCCGGAGCTCATTAAAGCTGGCGCGCAAATCATCGGGGGCTGCTGCGGCACCACGCCTGAGCATATCGCTGCCATGGCGAGAGTGGCCAAGGCGGGCGACTAAGTCGACAGTCAACAGTTGACAGTCAACAGTTGACAGTCAACAGCTAAAACTTCGTCTTCAGTGGGGAGGCAACGCGGCCAATCAAGTCGACAGTCAACAGCGAGTAGCGCGGACCTGTTTCGTAGGTCCGCGGCCTTTGGGCGCGGTCGCTGAGAAAAGCCGCAGACCTTGAAAACCAGGTCTGCGCTACGCACTCTGCGGTACCCGCTCTCGAATTTCGCAGGAGGTTAATCCATGGATCGTCGAGAGTTTTTGGCCAATTCGATGTTCGCGCTAAGCATGGCGGGGAAATGGTCACAGGGCGCGGCCGCGAACACGATGGGCCAGGCACAGTCGGTCCGGTTGAATGTAGATCCGGAGCGTGTGCTCGGCGTAATCCCACCTGATTTCATGGGGCTTGGGTATGAGATTTCTTCAGTAGCGAGACCGGGTCTGCTCAGCCGGAGAAATCGTACCTATGTGCAACTGGTCCGAACCCTGGGGGCGCAGGGCGTGATCCGAGTGGGCGGGAGCACTTCAGATTATTCGACGTTCTCGCCCGAGGGACAGGCGGTGTCAGCTGCGAAGACGACGGTGGTGAATGAGGCGGTGATTGAGGACTTGGGAGCGTTTCTGGTTGCTACAGGCTGGAAACTGATCTGGGGCCTGAATCTTGGGCGTGGCACGCCGCAGCAGGCAGTTGAAGAAGCGCAGGCGGTGGCTGCGAGTGCCAAGGACGGGCTTCTGGCGCTGGAAATAGGAAACGAGCCCGACCTCTTCGACAGGGTGCACCGACCGCCGGGTTACGGGTATGTACAGTTTCACGAGGAGTATCGGCGCTACCGGGATGCGATACGGGCGAAGCTGCCCAATGTTCCGTTTGCCGGGCCCGATGTCGCCAGCAAGACCGATTGGATCACCCGGTTTGCAGCCGATGAAGGCCGGGACATCAAGCTGCTCACGCACCACTACTACGCGGAAGGGCCACCGGAGAATCCGGCGAGCACGATCGAGAACCTGCTGAGAGGAAACGGGAATCTGACCCGAATCCTGGCACAATGCCGGTCCGCTTCACGATTAGTAAACTTGCCGTATCGCATCTGCGAGGCGAACTCCTGCTGGGGCGGCGGGAAACCGGGAGTGAGCGATACGTTCGCTTCCGCGTTGTGGGGTTTAGACTTTCTATTTACTCTCGCTGCGGCAGATGCGAGCGGGGCGAACCTGGAAACCGGCGTGAATCCCGGCGGTTTTATCAGCTCGTATTCACCCATTGGTGACGACGAGCACGGTAACTATTCCGCGAAACCGCTCTACTACGGCATGCTGGCGTTTGCGCAGGCAAGCCGGGGGCGGCGGGTGAATGTGCAGTACGATGCGGGGGATATGAATGTGAAAGCGTACGCGGTGCTTGGCGAGGACAGGCGTTTGTCGGTGACTATGATCAACAAGGAAGCCTCGCGGGGCGCGGAAGTGAGCATTGTTGGCACACGGGCTTTCGCTGCTGGTAGTTTGTTGCGATTGGCAGCCCCGTCGCTTGAAAGCAAGAGCGAAGTGACCCTGGGGGGGTCCGTAGTAGCCGCGGATGGCCAGTGGAAGGCAAGGCGCCGCGAGCAATTAGCAACTCGGCGCGGCGAGTGGGTAATTTCACTTCCGGCTGCGAGTGCGGCGTTCGTGACATTGGGGGGCTAGACGTTGCGGTGGGGACGTTTATAATACGTATGACGGCGGGACGATACCATGCTTTCTATTCGGCTTGACCCTGACATCGAAAGGCGACTGTCCGAACTGGCGAAACGCACAGGGCGGACGAAGACCTACTACGCCCGTGAGCTCATCGAGGGGAACATTGAAGACCTCGAAGACCGCTATCTCGCGGAGGCGCGTCTGGAGAAGCACCGCCCACCGCTCACCAGCCGGCAAGTGCGGAAAGCAGGCGTAGCGCAGACCGCTCTTCAGGGTTCGGGTTGGCCGAGGTTCAGGCGAACTCATACAGAGGCACGTTGCGGCTGGGTGGGGGAGTGGCTTTGAGCAAGGCTTCGATGCGGCGCACGGTTTCGGGCGCGAGCAGAACATCGCCGCAAACGTTGCAGACCTCTGCGGGAACGTGGTCGATCACCATTACCTCACCCCAGTGTTTGACGGTGTGGACGACCGTCTGGGGCTCATACACGCCGGGGCATCCCGCAATGGTGCATTTCATGGCTGGCTTCTCCTCTCCCGAGGCGTTAACCACTTCGGCGGCCGGGGTTCGTAGGCCGTGATCAAGATTAGCCCAAGTTCGTCACGGGGACACCGATTTTAGGTTTTTTCAGTGGAGATCGGCGGGGAAGTGATTTCGTTGCAACGCGGGCTTGGCGAAAAGCCGATGTAGTGCAGACCTACCCTCTTGAAAGCC
>JBEKUR010000214.1:0-9950 GCA_049514855.1 Terriglobia bacterium | reverse complement strand
GAAAAACTCTCACGCCAAGCGAAAAACGGATCAACTAAACAACAGCACCCCGCGAAATTAACTCGCAATCCCCAATTCGAACAAACTTCATTCCTCTTCTGCCAAGCTGTGAGAAATGTGGGCTAGCCTTACTCGTGTTGTCGTGCTGCATGTAAGGGGTATTTCTTTGTCGCACCGGGGATTCCTGTGCGCCTTCTCCTCTCGCTCGGGTTTGGGCCTCTTCCGGCGACAAACGGTAAGCCTTGCGAAGCCATCGTGGAGAGAGAAATACCTGGTCATTTTGACGAATTGGGAATTGTTACGCGTATTTTGAATTAGCCGCAACGCTCTGCACGTATCGGCGAGCTTTAGATGTAACTCCCTCGGCCACATTTCCCGACTATTTGTAACCGTGCTTCATAGCCGTGACCATGTCGAATGTTGCGGATCAGTGCATTCAGTTGTCATAATGAAAATCCGTGCTCATCGGCGCACCGGTCGAGAAGGTCTGTGGGTTGGCAGTGACGCCGGCGGTCACGATGCAAGAAGGCAAACCCTGCATGTGCTTGGCGCTCAGCCAACCCGCTATCATGGGAGAACGAACCGACTCTCAGTCACGGAGGACAAGCATGCGATCCGTTGCTATCATCCCGAGAATCTCAATGGCCTTGTGACTGGCGCCTGTCCTAGCCGGGGCGTTCGTCTCCCGCGCAGATGCCACCGACGTTCGCGTCGACGCGATCATGGTAAAGCCCACGAGTCCTGGTCCATCAGCCCTCTGCGAGCTCAAGGTGCGCTTGACGAACAGTGGTAGCCGAAGCGTCTCCAATTTCAGGTTCAACGTGAAGATCGACGGCCAGAATGTGCCCGAGTACAAGGTGTACACCTACGCGGTCAATATCGACCCCGGTACAACTGGCGAGTTGGCACTCAACCATTTCTACAACCCGCCGGAAGCAAAAGCCTTCGAAGTCCAAGTGACACTCGTCGAGGCTCAGTGGGTGGAGGTGAAGAAGGACGGGCCAAACACAACGACGACCCCTTCCGGCGCGGTCGCAGGGCTGCCCACAGGCGCCTCTCTCTCGGTGAAAGAATCGCCCTCGAAGAGTTGCGCGCATTAAGAGTTGGCTTCGATCAAGGAATATTGACAGCGGTTACGGAATCCTCCTTATCTACGGGAGTCGATGAATTCATGACAGGGGCTGGTGACGGTATGACCGACTGCGGAGCATCGCCATCAATCCCGTTGCTCAGCTTCCCCTCAAGACAACGTTCCACGAACTCGCTCACATTGTTCTAGGGCACACCCAGGAACAACAGGCAATGGTCGACGGAGAAACCACGCCTCGTAGTCTCCGCGAGGCAGAGGGCGAGTCAGTCGCCTTGATTTGCTGCGAAGCCCTAGGTCTGCCAGGAGCGGAATTCTGCCGCGGATACGTGCAGCACCGGCTGAAAGGCGAAAAGGAGATCCCGACGCAGTCCGCTCAACGGATCTGTGCGGCTGCGACAACCATCCTGAAAGCCGGTAATGATGCCCCTGATGGGGGGCCCTCAACTTCCGCTGGAACCCCGCGCGAGTCGATCGGCACCTGATCAAAACAATCATCTCGTTGGGCTTTCACGACACCCGTCCCACCAGGGTGCACTAGGACAGTCTATAGTATACCTGGGCGACGGCGAACCAATTAAAAGTGCCCCGTTTTTCCTGCTCCGGAAGGTTCATAGTTTCGAACCCAACTCGGTTCTTAACGAACCTTCCCGGGGCAGGGATAGAGTGCAACCCTTCCCCAGACGGGCTCGACCTTTCTCGCGGATGCTAGGCTGCGGCCGACTTCGGGAAGCCCTCGAATCCATAGCCCTCATCCGAAATTTCCAGGGGCTGAGTAGTGGCTAGGCCTCCTGGGTCCACCACCGCCAGTTTATCGGTTCCTGGCGGCTGGGGAGGCATTTTAGTCGAGGGTCGAACGAGATTAGCGAGCGATGCTGGATTCGCCTGGACATTCCGTTTCTTCTTGGCCACAACCAGCCTTGCTGCCAACTCGGCTTGCTTGGGATTCCGCGCGTCGAACAACAGGACGGATTCACATTCGCCCTGCTGCTTCTGTGAAAAACCTCCTTGGAGGGCAGCTTTCCTGCGACTCAATAGCAACCGGGCTCGCGAGGAGCCAGAGGGAGTATCCTCCAGCACCATTCCGAATTGCCCATCACCGTGATCAAACAAATGCCCCAGCTTGCCGGGGATGATTTCCTCTCCGCACTTGTCTTTTGTCAATCTAAGGCGGTAGAGCTTGCAGAATTCTTGGATCGTCATCGTTCGCTGCGATGAGATGTTCATACCTTCCTCTCATAATTCTGTGGGGTTAGCTTGTGTCCAACCATTTCTACTTCTCCGGGCTCGTCAACTTGAGATGATCATAGCGAACGCAATGCAGCGTCTCGCACTTGTGGACGACTCGTTTCCCCGGAGGAATCTTGCCCTTGAAGAGCTTGTATGCGGCGACATGTGCCAGTTCCAATCCGTTCTTCTTCGGCCAGTTCACCGCGAGGTATCCGCTACCGAGAGGAACCCCGCCCTGATAGAGCCAGCAGAGACTATCGACCTCCGGAGAGCAGTGCGTTGCTATGACGTTCGTCCGAAGATCATGCCGCAGTCTCCACAACACAATCTGGGGCTTCCTCACTTTCTTGGCCTTGTTTGCCATCATCGTACCTCTCTACATTTGTCATCTCGGCCAGCATCTTTTGGCTCCCCGATACCTGCGTCCGCCAGCCTTACTCCGCTCCGACATATGGATACATCTGGACAACGGCTGGCAGACGCACCTATACCTAACCGCGGTACAGGTGCTAATGGATGACTCGTTGTATCCGTGTGGTCGCCGTCAGGCGATAGCCCGATCTCTATACTGTCGGAAGGGTCTGAGCTCGCGCGTGGTCCCTGGGACTGCAATCAGAACCGACACGATTGAACTGGAGGAGATCCCCTTTATTGTTCACGTCGCCTCTTAGATTCCTTCTCAGTGTTTCACTCGGCGGGTTCGCCCCGGCGTGCTGAGTGCTGACATGCCCAGATTCAATCGCTAACCTCTGACGGCTCTCTGTCTCACTGGAACAGACAGCCTTGACGCCGAACTCCATCGTCTTTTCTTGTTAGTATTGTCTTTGGGTGGCAAATCGATAGGTTATTGAAAACACAGGATTTATAGGAGCGCTTTAAAGCGACTTCATTCGGTTGGGATTGACAGACTTTTGAGGCTTGCCGTTCAACGAAAAGACCCCGGCAGAATCGCCCGAGGCCCAGGACGACCAAGCAAAACCGTCAGCAAACTCATTTTAGGCCGGACTGGACGTAGGCATTCGCGACGCGGCAAGTCTCGCAAGGGTTTGACCTGCGCGGGGCATGTGTTCAAGAAGGATTCACTCGAAGGAAGCACGTGCAGAAATTACGAGCGCTGAAGTGCCGCCTTGACGCGCGCGGGAGTCATCGGCAATTGCAGCAGCCTGGCCCCCACCGCGTCGTAGATTGCATTTGCCAGCACTGCGCCCATGTTGACGATCGGTGGCTCGCCACATCCCGATGCCGGCACTTCCGGGTTATCGACCAAAACCGTTTCGATCCTGGGAAGCCACGAAAAGCGTGGTATCTCATAGCTGTCGAAATTGTGGTCAAGAATCTCCCGACCCCGAAACCGCACCTCCTCGGCCAACGCATAGCCGAGCCCCATCATGATGCTGCCTTCCATCTGTTGCCGTGAACCGTCCGGATTCACCGTAACTCCCTGGTCCTGCACACACACCACACGTTTAACCTGTACAGTTCCGGTGCGTTCATCAACCGCCACCTCTGCCATTGTCGCGACATAAGTCCCGCTGTAGATGGCGCAAGAGACTCCCACGCCAAGTCTCTTCTGTTTCTGCGCTGGCTTCCATCCAAATTGGTGGGCCGCTGTTTGCAGCACAGTGCGCATGCGTTTGTCGCTCAGGTTCTTCAAGCGGAATTCCACAGGGTCCATTCCTGCCTTGCCTGCGAGGATGTCGATGTGCGATTCGCGAGCGAATGTATTCGTGTTGACCGACGGTGCACGCCATGGACCAATGGCAAACGGGTGCAATCCTGCGGGATTCTCCCCAAACCAACCCCCGGCCGAAACGGTACGCTGGTGCGGAATGTCATAAAACTGCTTTGCCTCCCTATCGCCCGCACAGAACACCTTAAAATCCCAGAACGTCAGTTTCCCGAGGGCGTCCACTCCACTTCTGATTTTCACGACAGCGGCAGGTCGGAACGTGTCAAAAAAGAACTCCTCGCTCCGGTCCCACACCACTTGCACCGGTTTGCCGGTGAGTTTCGCTAGTCGCGCCGCCTCTATAGCCTGTCGAGATGCACTCTTGCCTCCGAAGCCCCCACCAACGTACGGCACAATGACGCGTACCTTTTCCGGTGCCACTTGCAGAGCTTCCGCCAGTTGCTGTTTTACGGGGAACGGCGTCTGTGTGCCTGCCCATACGGTGACCTTTTCATTCTCAATCGTCGCTGTCGCGGAATGCGTCTCCATCGGCGCGTGCGCGACGTAGCTATTCAAGTAGGTCTCCTCAACAATCGCAGCGGAAAGCTTCTCGCCTTCTGTGAGGCTTCCCCTCTCGTCTACGACTTGAGGTTGCGGCGCGTTTTTCAACAGGTGATCAAAAATCGTTCGGTCATCCACTGCTACCTTTGGATTGTCGTATTCCGCTTTGATCAGGGTCTTCGCCCTCTCCGCGACGTCACGGTGCTCATGCAACACCGCAATCAGGTCCCCTTCGCGAACGATGCGCACGCCCTCAACCTTCTCGGCTGCGCTGGTATCCACTTGCTTGAGCACTGCGCCATGTGCTGGCGGCCGGAGGATCCTCGCGTTCAGCATGCCGGGAAGCCGCACGTCGCCCGCGTACCTGGCTTTTCCGGTTACCTTCTCGAGCGCATCCCTACGCACGGGCGATTTGCCATGAACGACGAAACTGGACACCGGCTTCAACTCCACTTTTCCGATGTGCCGTTCGATGCGCTTTCCCTGCACAAGCTCCGCATAGGGCACGTGCTTTCCGGTGGATGAATCAGTCACCACGCCGGCGTTCACCTTGAGGCGATCTACCGGCACATTGAGGCGCTCTGCCGCCATCTGCAGCAACACACCTCTTGCCTCGGCTCCCGCTTTGCGCAAGACCGGGCCAAACTGGCGGATGCTTAAGGAACCGAACGTGCCCATATCCCATGGACAAAGATCGGTATCTCCCATCACGATGTCCACGGAGTCGAGAGCAACGTCCAGTTCCTCCGCAAGCAACATAGGCAATGACGTCATCGCACCCTGTCCCAATTCCACCTTGCCTACAAAACAGGTGACTCGTCCCTCAGCTCCAATCCGCAGGTAGGCGTTGAAGTCCTCCGGATAACTCGGCCTCCCGGGCAGCCGTGCCGGCTCTTGAAAGAACTCCCCAGGGCCGGCCCAGAAGAACACGAACAGGCCCGAACCAGTCAGACCAAAGAACTCACGGCGGGACACCTTCCCGCCAGCCACTTCGATCGCTTCATTTTCCCACTTATCCTGAGCGCTCATCACCCACGCTCCTTCGAACCCGCGGCTTCCTGGATTGCCTCGACGATGCGCGTGTGGCTTCCGCAGCGGCACAGGTTATCGTCCATGTGCCTTATGATTTCCGCAGTTGTTGGCCGCGACGCTTTCTGGAGCAGCACATACGCGCTCAGGATCATGCCCGATGTGCAGTAACCGCATTGAAAGGCGTTATGCCGCAGAAATGCCTGCTGGATGGCGTGCAGCTTTCCTTCGTGTTCCAGCCCCTCGATCGTAAGCATGGATTTTCCTGCCACCTCGCTGATCGGCGTCGAGCAGGCCCTGACCGTCTCGTTGTCCACCACAACCGTGCAGGCGCCACAAAGGCCCTCGCCACAGCCATACTTGGTTCCGGTCAAGCCGAGGTCGTAGCGCAGAATCCACAGCAACATACGTTCATCATCGACAGCCAAGCGGGTCGGCTTGCCGTTCAGAGTGAAAGAAATCGTTCGTCGCATATCGCAGCATATACTCTCATATCGGATTTTTCGCAGTGACGACGGACACAGCGTGTCCGCCCTTGGGCAAAATCCTCAGGTCCGACTTGCTTGCACGCTTTTTGTCCCACCGACGGCAGAGTAGGGTTTCCATTCACCGAGTGTGCAGGAACCGGCGTCAATCGCTTCCTTCAGTCGCTTCTTGTCCGCCTGCAACTGTTCTTCGTTCTTGTAAGCATCTTGGAGAAACTCGAATAAGCGCTTCTTCGTCCCCTGCTTCGGGTCAGCGAGGCGGTAGAAGATTCTGTAGCCGTCCCGGCGATCTAAGACAAGGCCCGAGTTCTTCAGATATGAAAGATGACGAGAAACATTTGGCTGAGTCGCCTCCAGAACATACTGGATGTCACAGACACACAACTCCCCATGCAGCAGAAGATTCAAGATTCGCAGCCGGTTTGTGTCAGCGAGTGCCTTAAAGTATTGTTCCAGTTCTTTCATGCGTCCCTTCCTCTTCACCTTTTATACTGCTACCTGCGCAATTTGTCGCAACCGCTCGCTCCCAACGGGAGCCTCAATCTGCCATGGAATCAACGCTACACGACTGGCCAAAGTATCGCTCACTTCGGAAATGTAGCGCTTTTCAAGCCGTCCGCGTTCAGCCAACACAGGGTCCTTTGTATCAGTGGCGCCAAAGCTTTGATTGATCACCCAAGCATATGGATTGATTCCCGCACGCTTCAGATCCTCTTGCAACCGTGCCGCCTCATGTACAGGCGTTGCCTCCGGTAACGTCACGATGAGAATTCGCGTGAACGCGGAGTTCCGCAGTTGCGGGAGCAATCTGCGGACGCTATCGGGAATGTAACTCAGATTGCGGGCGACATCGCGGTGGTAAGCCTCCGCCGCATCCAACAATAGAAGCGTATGCCCTGTCGGAGCTGTATCAATGACCACAAAACCATCGTTGCCTTCATCCACTCTGCGAGCGAAGGCACGAAAGACAGCGATCTCTTCCGTGCAAGGAGAGCGGAGGTCCTCCTCCAAGAGGGCCCTGCCTTTCTCATCTAGGTCGCGGCCAGATTCGGCCATGACTTCTTCAGTGTAGGCTCGCGTCTCGGCAGCGGGATCAATGCGCGTGACTTGCAATCCATGCACTTTGCCATTCAGCGTCATCGAAACGTGGGCTGCGGGGTCAGTCGTGGTCAGATGGATTCTATGGCCCATCCTCGCGAGTTCTACAGAGATCGCAGCCGCTACCGTAGTCTTGCCCACACCACCTTTCCCCATTGTCATGACAACGCCTCTTCCGCTTGCCGCTATGTCCGTCAAAAGGTCAGCAAGAGGTGACGGAAGAACAGCCCGAGGAGTAACCCCGAGGGTTTCCCTTGAGAATGAAACTTCGCCGGAAGATAGCTGGCGAAGCGCCTCGACACCAATGAGAGCGCTAGAAACCAACGCGACCTCATCTTGCGGAAGCACGCGTAGCCCTTGCGGCATCTCCGCCAACGCTTTCTTGCCCCGGGATTCCAATGTGAGGGCAACCGCGTCCTCTCTATCGCTCGCCTGAAAAACACCATTCAGAATCAATCTCTGATTCTTGATGCCAAGACCTTCAAGCTCACTGCGCGTACGCTCTGCCTCGGCCAGCGCCGAATGATCCGGGCGACTGACGAGAAACACCGTTGTAGCGTTTGAGTCCGAAAGGGCGCGTAGAGCCTTTGCGTAGAGTTCCTTCTGGGCCTGGAGACCTGCCAGAGGGCCAAGGCAAGACGTTCCCGTCATGTTGGTCTCGATGAAATCAGTCCATGCTGCAGGTAGCTGTAGAAGCCGAAGCGTATGGCCGGTGGGAGCGGTATCGAAGATGATGTGATCGTACTCTGCCGTGGCGGTTTGATCTCCCAACAACTTCGCAAATTCATTGAAAGCTGCGATTTCGACGGTGCACGCACCGGATAGCTGTTCTTCGATGTTGTCCACCGCCGACTTAGGAAGAAGCTCGCGATAGGGTCCAATAACGCGTTCACGGTAAAGGCGTGCAGCCTCTTCCGGGTCTACGTTCATCGCGTGCAGACCAGTCATTTTGGCAATCGGAGTGGGCCGCATTCCTAGATGTGTCGCCAGAACTTCGTCGAGATTGGAGGCAGGATCGGTGCTCACCAAGAGGACTCGCTTTCCCCGTTCAGCCAATGAAATGGCAATGGCACAGGCAATGGAAGTCTTGCCCACGCCGCCTTTTCCCGTGAAAAGCAGGTTCCGAGTCGGATCTTGGAGTAGCTTCATGAATCACCTGCCGCCAGGCTTGCCCGCAGCTCCAATTGTCACGAATGGCTGCTTTTCTTTCACCTGCGTGATAACCGGCCCCGGCTCGAACTCCACCTGCGCGATACTTGCAAGCTGCCCCCGCGTCGGATAGACGCCCTCGCCGACAATCTTCCCATCGAGCAAGAGCAGTGGAAGGCACTTGCTGCCCTTGCTGTTTAGCGCGGACTTTACGACCAGATTGCTCGTGAATGCGGCAACCTCTTGCGCCAGGTTATGGCGTTCGATTTCGATCCCCTTGCTCTTGAGCCATTCGAGGTCCGCCGCGAACCGTGGCAGGGCGGGATCAACACTCGGCCCACAAACGCCCGTCGAGCAGCACATGGCGGGGTCAAACACTTGTAGTTTTGGCATCGGCTCGTCTCCAATACCTGTATATGCGCATACAGGTATATAGTTATGATACTCTTTTCCCGCTGCGGGGCTGTGACTGTTGTCACCAGCGGCCCGCTCTTTCCTGGAGTCTGCGGAGTGCACCAGGACGCCCCTGAGAAAGGTGACCATCATGCGAGAATACTACAACGTACTTTTTCTATGCACCGGAAATTCTGCCCGCTCCATCATGGCGGAAGCAATCATGAACAGGAAGGGCTTTCCGAACTTCACTGCTTACAGCGCAGGAAGTCACGCCACGGGCCATGTTCACCCGCAAGCTCTGCGACAACTCGAGATTGCTAAGTTACCTACCGATGGGGCGCGCAGCAAGAATTGGGACGAATTCGCCAAACCCGGAGCACCGGAGTTGCATTTTGTTTTCACAGTCTGTGATAACGTGGCCAAAGAAGTTTGCCCAATTTGGCCTGGGCAACCGATGCCGGCGCATTGGGGCGTACCGGACCCCGCGGCGGTAGTGGGCACACCCGAGCAGATCGAGAAGGCCTTCCGTGAAGCATTCATGATTCTCGACCGCAGAATTAGCCTCCTGCTCTGTTTGCCCCTATCAAGTCTCGACAAGCTGGCCATCAAAAGGGAAATCGACCGCATCGGGCAGCAATGAACCCCTTACCCTATACGACCCTCCAGGACCGACCCGGCACGCAAGAAGGCCTACACCCTCTAATAAAAGGATGTGGGCCTTTGTGTTTCCACGGTGTTTTTCCGCTTGTGGCCGACCCACGCTTCCGAAATCCAGCGGGCTACTTCACTGGTCGCCAGGAACGTGATGCGAAAATGGCGGAAGTCATGGAAGCCGAATGCCTCTCCGGTCACAGCTGGCACTTTGGTAAAAAGGATATCGCCGCGTCAGTTGGTGGTTTCGGGATGAAGCTTTTTCACCAGGTTAGCGACGTTGGCGGCAAAATGCCGGACCGTTTCGATGCCTTCCGTGTCCTTCCACACCTCGCCAGGCAACCGGCCGAAGACCATGTTCCAGTACGTTGATCCCGGAACAATCATGTCGTTGATCAGGAAAAACATCAGCATTTCCTGAAGTGTGAAGGTTTGCCCGCCGCGTCGCGCTACGGCAACGGCTCCTCCCACTTTCCCCGACAGGAACTTATCCGTCTTGCTAGAGACGTAGCCGATTCTTTGCAGCGCCGACATCACGTCGCCGCGTGCCGTTCCAAAGTAGACGGGAGCGCCCACGATGAATCCTTGTGACTCG
>JBEKUR010000213.1:0-10199 GCA_049514855.1 Terriglobia bacterium | reverse complement strand
AGGCCGCAAAGCGTTGTTGCATGCCTGGCGCCGAAGAAGAAGCGCTCATGCCCACAAGACTACCAGGCTAGGAAGCAACCCCGCCGCTGAAAAAATAAAGCCCGTGCTATTTTATGACACAGTAGTATTAGAGGGGATCCGCTGGGGTGCAGCCTTTACGGCGTGGGTGAGAGATCCCTTTTCCACATACTGCGCAACACGCCGAGCGTGATGGGCAGCGCGCCGGCGAAGAGGAAGACCACATCCCCCACCATGCGCAGCCATTCCAGCTTGTGGTAGGTGCCGCCCATCAGGAATGTCAGGCGGCGCGCGTGCCAATACCCGTTGGCGATGGAATCCCAGAGCTGGATTACTCCTCCGGGGAACAGATCCAGGATGATCATGAGCGCGAGGCCCACGTTAGCACCCCAGAAGCCCACCCGGACGAACTTCTCCGTCTCCTTCCATGTGGTGTCGGATTGCATGGCCCTCAAGCAGAAGACCAGGACTGCTAAGGCCAACATCCCAAAGACACCAAACATTGCGGCGTGTGCGTGATTGGCGGTGAGCGACGTGCCCACCTCGAAGTAGGACACGATCGGCAGGTTGATCAGGAAACCGAAGATCCCTGCGCCGACGAAGTTCCAGACACCCACGGCCATGAGGAAGTAGATGGACCACTTCTGGCTCCAGGCCAGATCGTGGCCGCACACCGAACACTGCGCCTTTCTCAGCTTGATGAAATCCCAGGCGTCCAGAGTCAGAAGCGTTAGAGGCACAACCTCCATAGCGGAGAAGCACGACGCCAGCCCCATATTGAGCGTTCCCTGGCCTGTGAAGTACCAATGGTGGCCTGTGCCGATGATCCCGGCGCTGAGATACAGGATGGCATCCAGGTAGATCAGGCGCGTGGCGGTCTTGGTGCTGACCACGCCCATCTGGTGGAACATGATGGCCACCAGCACCGTCGCGAAGAGTTCGAAGAATCCCTCCACCCAAAGATGGATGATCCAGAAGCGCCAGTTGTCAATGACGGCGAAGTTGGTGTGGGGGCCATAGAAAAGGGCGGGCAGGTAGAAGAAAGGGATGGCAACGGCCGCGTACAGAAAGAGTGAGGACAGTTCGCGCTTGTCAGGAATCTTGAAGGCGGGCTTGAGCGCCCGAAACATCAGAAACAGCCAGAAGAGGAGGGCAACTGCCAGCAGGAACTGCCAGAGCCGCCCGAGGTCCAGGTACTCGGAACCCTGGTGACCGAACCAGAACCAGAGGTGCCCCAGCTTGTCGTTGATGCCGAGGGACTCGCCCACCAGGCTGCCGACGACGACCACCACCAGCGCCCCCAGGAGTGCGTAGACGCCGGTCCTCTGGTGTCTGGGCTCTTCGCCACCGACCCACGACGCCAGGAAAAGGCCGCCGCCCACCCATGCCGTCGCGATCCAGAAAATGGCGAGCTGGAGGTGCCAGGTGCGCGCCAGGGTGTAGGGCAGCCAGCGGGCGATGTCAAGCCCGTAAAAGGCTCCTGTCTCCACCCGATAGTGGGCGAGCACGCCTCCCAGGAACGATTGCACCAGGAACAGGAGGGCCACGACGCCGAAAAACCATCCCGTAGCCCACTGACTGGGCGTGAGCTTCAAAGCAGGGGGAGCAAAGTGCATAACATGGGAGCCAGCGCCCTCGCCCTTCCAGCCCAAGTAGTCGAACTTGCCGACGACGAAGAGAATTAAACCCAGCCCTGACAGCAGGGTGATGAGACTCAAAGCGCTCCAAACATAGGCCTCGGTGGAAGGACGGTTTCCCGCGATGGGCTCGTAGGGCCAGTTGTTGGTGTAGGAGTAATCCTTCCCAGGGCGATTCGCCGTTGTGGCCCAGGCCGCCCAAGCGAAGTAGGCGGTCAGAGCTTTCAGCTCCCCGGGGTTCTGAATATAGTTGGGTGGTAGCCCGGGAGCGGCGTCCTTCCTGGTGAAGTAGTCGCTCCATTCGCGAACCTGTATGCGGTAGGCAGCCACCTCGCCTGACGAGAGCCGGAGAGTTCGCGAGGCTGGTTCGTACCGGTTTTCCTTGAGCACCGTTATCGTCCGCGCAGAGACGACGCTCTGCTCGTCCGGCGAGAGCTGCGCAAAGAGTTTGCCGTACTTCTCGGTCGCGATCGTGTCCCGGGTTACCTCGCTGAGCCTATGCAGGTACTCCGCACTATAATCAGGACCTAGGTAAGCCCCATGGCCCCACAGGGTCCCGTGCTCCATGAGACCGTACTTGAGGAACACCTCCTGGCCCATTTGGATGTCGGCTCCGGTAAACACCACAGTTCCGGTGCCATCCGCGGCCTGCTCGGGGATCGGCGGAGCGTTCTTGTAGGTCAGGACCGTGACAAAGGATAGAACCGAGAAGCCAGCGATCATTACGAGGATGGCCGAGTGTCTCCACCACGGAGAGAGCCTCGTAGAGTCGGCAGACGTGTCAACCATGATATGCCCCTTTCAATCTCCTACCAGGATTTCCTGGTTTCCAGTCCTTATGGCAGAAGACCGCATTGGTGCGATCACGCAGGAATCCATCGAGGCCATTGTGTTGCTTAATTCGGATGAGACCAAACTTCATTTTCAGACCTCATGCTCTGCAATAGCATAGGCTTGCGCTTCTGCCCCCGGGGAGTGCAGTGGTTCCCAATCCAGGTCATCATGTCTGACCTCGGCGCTTGACTCGGTTTCTCCCAGTATTCGAGATGCATTGCACGCGCACTTCACGTCTCAAAGATGCCGAAATCGACCTTCGAGCGCTGCATGACGCGGGGGAACGAATGAGGCACGGGCATTAGTTCGAGCCAATCTTTACCGGCAGGCCGACAACCAAGGGCTGTTTGCAGGCGTGGCTCGGCACTAGCACGAAAGTTCCGAGAATGTTTGCGGCATAGATGGTCAACCCCCCGAGCTCGCACAATGCCGAGACCGGCAAGACCGACCACGCCCAATTCGCGTAACCCTGGTACGCGATGACCTCGCAAGACACGCGCAACGTGCAACCCAAAGTGACGAGTGCCAATGCTCCAAACATGAGCTTCGTGCTCCAGAGCAGCCGCATACCAGCAAATGCCGGTAGAATTCGCTGCCCCACGCTCAAGATCATCACGGATATAAATCCGACGGTTAGTGCGTGCCGCGATGCGCCCCAGATTCCCCCGGAGTTGTCCCACCGGACTGCCGCCAGGCCCAACGCTGCTGCCACAAGAAGCCATCCGTACGCCATGCGAACAAAGAAGGGAAAGCTCGAATGAACACCACGAGTTTTCGCTTCCTTCACTGAAGCCTCAAACATCCTGAGGGCCACTATCGCCAAGGAGGCCCCCAACAAAAAGAGACCGGATGCCAGTAAGATCGCGCCCACAACCGCAAGGATGACGCCCAGGAGATTGACAACGACTGCAAACACTAGCACCTTCTGACGCAATGGTTTCAAGCCAAGGAAGACGGACATCCATTTTGCGCTGAAGCCCCATACAAAGGGCACCAGGAATCCCCAGGCCATCAGTGCGAGATAGCGTTGGTCCCACGCATGCGGCAGCGCGGGAGTTGTAGCTCGAAAGGCCAGGTAAAAACAGCCCACCACATTGGACAGCAAAACGAGTAGCAACCCGATGCTTGCGCTGAGCACGACCCACACCCACGGCTCCATTTTTTCCTTGCCCGTATCTTCGGGCCGATGTTGAGACACGGAACGGAAGAAAATGAGGAAAGCCGCAAGTTCCAATAGCGCGGAAACTGGCAGCAGGATTCGCCACTCCCACAAGTACACATTGGCGCTCCAGCGTAACGCCACGCCCACAGTCCACATCACCCAACAGAGCCAGGCCGTCCAGAAACCCGAATTCTTTGCACCGCGCAGCTTTGGAATCGAATAGAACCCAATGCCTAAAATGAAACTTCCCACCCAGCCGAAGACTTGCGCGTGACCGTGTGCTTGCAACCAGGCAGGCGAGATTGATGCCACACTTTCTTTGCCGCTGATTTGCAGCAGATTCCACACGCCCAGAAAAGTGCCGGGGAAAACCATGAACAGCAGACCCGTCGTGACAAATGCCATGAGAAGCCGGGAGAGCGCCTCTTCGCGCTTTCTTACAATTTCCATGGTCTGCGCGGGCGTCGGCCCATGGGGACGAGGCGCAGGATTGACGATGGCGACAAAAGAGGTAAACATACGATTGATCGGGGTCAGACGACCGCGCCCTCCAGCTCCACCGCTCGTGGAAAGAGAATGTTGTTCTCCAAGTGAACGTGCTGATGGAGGTCGATCTCGAATTGCTGTAGTTCCTGGAGCAGCGCCTTGTAACTCGTGCATGCATCCGCTGGGGTCGCGTATTCCGCGCTGGCCTTGCGAATCTGTCTTACCCACTCACCCGCCGCATCGTGCTCTTTCATCATGGCGTGAATCGGATTCTTGACGGTCTGAAAGAACGGAGGCTCTAGAATGCCCTTCCCGTCTGCCGCACGCTCGAGAGCTTCGATATAAGGGAACAAAATCTGTTCTTCCTTCTGCATGTGCATGATCATTTCCCTGCCGACGGCATGAAAGCTGGTTTCGATTTCAGCGAGTTCGGGGTGATGCTCCCCGTGCTTTGCTTTCACTTTTTCGAGCAGCGGGTTAATGCGGAGAATCGCTTCACGAACATACTTATGATGGTGACTTTTGATGTGCGCAGTGAGGTCGCTCAGCGGTGACGCCGTCCAATTCGCATCGGAAGGATTCACATCCTGGCTATTCTCGCGCAATTGCTTGAGAATCTCCTGCGCATCAACACCCGCATGGACGCAGGCTTCCTGGAGAGATTTTCCTCCCCCGCAGCAGTAGTCAACGCGGGCATCTTCAAGAACGTGCCTCGCGGATGGGTCCGCGAGCGCAATATCCTTCACTTTGGTTTCGCTGATGAAATTCATAGCTGCCTCCACAACAACGCCAGTTTGGGTTGTGCGTCACAGGGAGGCAGTGACTAAAGTCACTCGCGTCGGCAAGAATGTGAAGAAATTCAGGTTATTCGTTCCCGGACTGTTCGTGCTTGAGGCCTTCGAGGTCCTTCACAATGATCTTGCGGCCATCCACCTGAAGAAATCCTTCGGCCTGGAGGCGTCCGAGATTCCGCGAAACGAGCTCCCGCACGGTGCCCAACTCCGAGGCTAACTCCTGATGGCTCTTCGTGAGTTCGATGGAAATTCCCTTCATTGAAGACGCCCCATTCGCCTGTGCCAGCCGGAGGATGAGAGCAATTAAGCGTTGACGCACGGTCGTGAAAGATAATTCCTCGATGATTCCAACCAAGCGTCGTAGTCTGGCGCCCACGACTGCAATAACCTTAAGGGCCACCTCCGGATGTTCGAGACAGAAATTCTGGAAATCTTTGCGCGAAATGAAAAGCAATTCCGCGTCTTCCAAGGCTGAGGCGGAGGCCGGGTAGTTGCCTCCGTCAAACACCGGCAGCTCCGCAAATGAGCTTCCGGATCCTTCTACAGCCAGGAGCTGCTCGCGCCCACTGGGCGACAGCTTGAAAATGCGGATTTTGCCCGATGCCACAAGAAACAGACCGGTGCATGCGTCACCCTCGCTAAACAACAGTTCGCCGCGCCCAAAATGCCTGTTGCTAACTCGCTTGGCCAACGCCTCCATCTCCCTCTCCGAAAGACTTGCGAACAACGGGCTCTTTCGCAATATTGGTTCTACGATGATGTTCACAGTTTCGCTCCGTCAGTAGCACTCGATAGCCAACCCGCTCTTCTAACCCCGACTCTCTCCCAACTTCCCGCGCATGACACTTTCATGACATGCTTTAATTCGTGAGCCAAATGCCGAACACAGATTCTCGCAACCAATTGATTGTAATGAATGAACGAATCCCTAGCTCTGGAATCCGAGAGTACTACTACATTTTTATGACAGCGGTTGCTGATATTGGATAGGTTGCCAAAAAGGATCCTTGGTTCAGCAACTTGCGGACCGCCGATTTCATTTCGCATGCAGACGCATTCGGGCCATAGCCGAATGCTCTACCCAGTCGCGTAACTACTTCATGGCAAAAGGATTTGGCTCCCCCGGGGAGCATTCGAACCTCCTACATTTCGGTTAACAGTCGATAGCGGAAAAAATCCGAACTCCGTATATGGTGTCGCTTACCAGAAATCGGGAGCCACTATTCCTTCTACAGTTGCACTCGAAGACGACGGTTTCCAAGACCGTTGCGGCCCGGAAGTGCCCTGAGAAACCGAACCGATTAGGGCGCGGTCACGAACCGTGTGTGTCGAGAAAAAATCGGAGGAATGACCGAAAGGCCGAAGGCTGCGGTTTTTAAAACCGCACTCCCGATGGCGTTCTCAGGTGATCTGGGGTGATCTAAGGTGTTGTGAAGTGTTGTGAGGTCACCTGCTTTGCAGAGGTTTGCTAATTCATCCTGCCCTGTTTGTACTCACTACGTTTCATTTGTTTTGAATAACTTAGGACGCTGTCAATCGCATCGGATGCGCTCATTTGCAGGCTATAGTGCACCGAGAGTGCACCGAAACAAGCGCTTTGCTCCCGAGGTGTCCACTTCTTGCGAAGCGGTGAGAACCTCCGAAACCCTTCGGTTATCCGCGTAAGGCATTTCCAAGACCGCGTCGATTCCGATGTCTTGACCTGTGATTTCACGCCAAATGAGCCCTGCACTCGTTGCCAGCTGGTGAGCATAAGCCACTGCGGCGCGTTCGTGCCTGGCGGTCTTCTCCTCCCCACTCATCTCGCTCCCTCGCGTGGACCGTTATCGGCTCCTTCCGCTACTCACTCACCACTACCCGTTGGCCTCAATCCCGCTGCGCCGCTAGGAACAGAATGGCCGGTTCATTCAGTTCCCGCCGCGGGTATTTGAGAAGGTTCCAGTAACTAGTGCCGCCTTGCCGCAATTCGTACTCCACGAACTTTCGAATCATGGCAACAACCTCTTCCCGCACCCGCTTTTCATCGGTTTTTCCCGTCGATGTCTGCATATCGAGCCTGTGCCGAAATAAGGCCATGGTCCCCCACGTGATCTCCACAATCGTAGTCTGCATGCGGCTCCCGGATTTCAGGGCGACATAAAATTGCTCGGCTGCACGAGGCGCTCCATCCGTTCCGTAGGCCGGTCCTTGGCTCGTCACATCGATCACTTGCCATAGTGCACGGACCAGACTGTCGACTCTCGTCCCACGCGCACCAACGACTTCGCTTAGTTCGGCAACGATGGCTTCGACGCGTTCGAGTTCCGCTCCATCCGACAGAACCACTTCGAGAAAGACGGAATCCTCCATGTCGAGGCATTGCGACTTATCTCGGCGCAACAGGCCCTCAAGATTTGCTTCCCGGAGCTTCTCGAGCAGCATGTCTTGAACGTGGGTGGCCTCATTGACCAGCATTGCGCCTCCTTTTACGGCACCGATACTTCCAAAAGATCGGACTCTTTGACTTCGCCAACAATTCCGAGAATCCTCGGATACTCGGGAACATCGTTCATTCGCACCACATACGCGTGCTGGCGGTGGAGTTCATTGCCGAGAGTGGCATCCGCATAGGCCACAAATTTCTCGATGAAATCCTTTGCTTGCACGGAATAAAGCTCGAACTTGATCTTTTGTTCCCCGCGTCGAATGGGCAGCGTTTGATACACGCGAATGGTGATCTCCTGCCCGGCCGCGGGAAAGAGCTTCGCCGCTTTGCCGGGATTATTCTTCGCACGGCCGATTTTGCCAGATCGGAAGCCACGGTCGACTTCGGTCGGCAGCGCCGCCGCGGCTTTGGCGTCCCGATCAACCACTTTCGTGATCGGCGTCGATTTTCCCGCAATGAACTTCACCTCTACCCGGACATGAAATCCCAGCTTGCGTCGAACTCGGAGCAACTCCTTCCAAAGGTCAACGTTCTCCAAGGGGCGACCGTGAACGTTCCGCCAGCTATTCGTGCTCCATCCGATCGCTCGGTTGTAATTGTCAGAGACATACTTCGAATCGGTGACGATCTGGACGTGCTGGACGCGCAAGTTTTCACCTTGCTCCCAAACCCATTCATGGGCAAACACGCAGGCGCGGAGTTCCATGCGATTATTGTTGGTCTCGAAGTAGCCAGCATACTCGATGAGCTCGTCGGGAAGATTCCACTCGAACGGATACTCGATGCGCGCGGCGAATCCTCCCGCTCCCCCGGGGTTCTTCCGGCAGGAGCCGTCGATGTAAATCTTCAGCGCGCGCAAATCGAAAGACACATTCCCTCGCTCTAAAGCGAAAAGGGACGGCTCTCCGAGCCGCCCCTTTCGACTTAGGTATTCGAATTATAACAGGCAAGTGCCTCGCCTGACGCGAAGCCACCTCCGCCCCTGGCGACGCCGTCGGGAGCTAGAACGGGCAGGCCACTGCCTTATAATTGTGTATGCCGGAAACTCCTCAAGGACGATCCATTCCATACAAACTCATCGGTTTCGCTTCACACGAAGACGCCAAAGTGGCGGGGGACCGCGTCGCCCATGCAATCGACGAAATGTGCATGGAACTCGGCCTCAGTCTGAGAGCCTTAGAGGGAGTCACGATCGCCCACGATTACGACGCCGCACTTGCTCAACTCGACCGGGGCTACCAGGCCAGCGCTCCGCTGACCCGTACCAAAGACGACATCGCGGAAGGATGCGCGATGGCACCTCTGGTCCTGCGCAACGGCGAAGTCCTGTCTCACTTGGTTTTGAGCGCCTTCCTTGTGCCCTTGATCAACACCCCGCAATCGGGTGTGAATGGCAAATACATCATTGCGCATGAACTGGCGCACGTTCACGAGCACTATTTTCGAAACCGTGTTCTGCCAAACACGCTTCTCAAGGTCAGAATCCCGAAACGAGACGAGGCCTTCCTCTACGACTTAGCGGACACCTGCTGGGGTGAATACATGGCGTGCTTCTTCAGTGCGCCGGTTCATCCCGAGCAGGCGAAGCTATTCGAAATGCCGCTTCTTGCCTTGCTCCCAAAGGCGAGGGGCGAGATCATCGCTGCAAAGAAAGATTGGCTGGTTGACCATGACATTGAAAAGATCTGGCAACGGGCCGGAACCACCGTGTATTCCTTGCTGAAATGCTTTTCCTATCTTCTCGGGCATGCCGCCGGCTTGGGCAAATCGGCAAGCGAGACCGCTCCAGAAACGTGGGCGCTATTGAATAACAACGTCTGGCTTTTCACCTGGGTCGAAAAACTCAATGAAGAGCTCTTCCGAATGTTCGAGACATTTGAGGAGTGGAAAAGCCTGGGAGTCTTTGAGCCTTTGAAGCTGCTTGCGCGCGGACTTTTGGCCGACTGCGGAATCAGAATCTCTGATTTACAAGGTTCGCTGTATATCTCAGTTGGGCCGGGAAAACTTCCTGTGCCCCCTGCCTAACCTGGGATGTCAAGTCTGCGCCAACTCGGCAGGCATCGTGAGGAGGACACATGCTCGGCATACCTAAACAGTTCTTAGACTGCTCGGTGTATCTCTACAAGACGCAAGCCCATGCAGACAAGGGCGAGCAGTCTGGAGGAAGTGGATTCCTCGTCGGTATGCCACTAACGGAGAATCCCGAAGAGATTCAGTTCTACGTCGTAACCAACGAACACGTGATCCGCGAGATGGACAGTCCGACTATCCGGCTCAATCGGATTGAGGGCAAAGCAGAGAGCCATTCAACGAATCTTCGGCGCTGGATCTCTCACGCCCCATCGGACCTAGCGATATATCCCCTCGAGGTGATTGAGGAAGATTTCAGACTCGCATGGGTTCCCTTTAGCAGACTGCTCGATGAGTCTAAGGTGAGAGCTCTCGAGATCCTTCCTGGCGGTGAAGTTTTCATGATCGGAAGGTTTGTCGGCCACGACGGCCGCCAGAGAAACACCCCCAGCGTTCGCTTGGATAACGTTCGGGTAGCTAAAATCCGCCCAGAGCGTCGTCTTTCACTTCCCACAACCCCGTCCGGGCAGCCGGCCCCTCACCCAGGATCCAGTGGAGAGCGTTTTCGGAAGTCGACAAGACTCCGTGCAGGTGGAACCTCTAAGCCTCGCTCTTCGTATTCATTTGCATGAGTTGACGAACCTTAGGCCCACTTGGATTGATCGTCTTCGCCACCTTATCCGGCTCACTCGGAGGTACTTAGATGCCCACACTAGTTAATACTGCGAGACCGACAGGGTATTTTCTCACGGTGCTCATAGTAATGCTCGCCG
>JBEKUR010000212.1:0-10343 GCA_049514855.1 Terriglobia bacterium | reverse complement strand
GGCACAGTCACCCCGGTCTATACCGATTCGATTACCAGCCAGGTGAATGGCCTGGTCGTTGCCGTGCATTATACCGAGGGTCAGCGGGTAAGTAAGGACGATCCGCTGGTTGACATCGATCCGCGTCCGTACCGCGCCATGCTCTTACAAGCGCAAGGGACGCTGGAGCGAGACCAAAATCTGCTAGCCCAAGCACAGATGGACCTTGAACGCTACCGTGCTGCGTGGGCACGCAACGCCATCGCCAAGCAAACCTTGGACGACCAGGAAAAGCTTGTCCTGCAGTACGAGGGCACAGTAAAAAACGACCAGGGAACGGTGCAATTTGACCAGATTCAGGTGGACTACTGCCATATCACTGCTCCCATCGCCGGCCGGGTGGGTTTACGGCTGGTGGACCCGGGCAACGTGGTGCAGTCTGGTGGAAACGTAACCCTCGCCCTCATTACGCAACTCGAGCCCATCACCGTTATTTTCACCATAGCGGAAGACAGTCTGGGCCAGGTTGAAACCCGCCTCAACGCCAAGGCTAAGCTCCCCGTCGATGCCTTTGATCGCACTGCGCAGACGAAGATTGCAAGCGGGGCGCTGTTGACGCTCGACAACCAGATTGACACTACGACGGGGACCGTAAAAGGGCGAGCACTCTTTGCCAACACAAATGATGCGCTCTTTCCGAACCAGTTTGTAAACACGCGCCTGCTGGTGAATACGCTCGAGGGAGTGACGCTGATTCCGTCATCAGCCATTCAACAGAACGGGCAAGCGTCGTTTGTCTATTTGCTTCAAAACAATTTCGCTCACATGCGCAGCGTAACGCCGGGGGTTACCAACGGCGGTGTAACGCAGGTTGAAGGCATCAACCCTGGAGACGTTGTGGCCAACAGCAGCTTCGATAAGTTGCAGGACAAAGCTGCAGTGGTCATTTCGAACAAGCCTGTCACGGCCAAAACGAGCGGGAGCAACGTGCAGTGAGTCCATCTCGTCCGTTTATCTTGCGACCGGTAGCCACGGCTTTGCTGATGGCTGCCATCCTCTTGGTCGGTCTGGTTGGCTATACCCAACTGCCGGTTTCCGCGTTGCCGGAAGTCGATTATCCCACCATTCAGGTGCTCACGTTTTATCCCGGCGCCAGCCCCACGGTGATGGCGACGACGGTGACGGCGCCCCTGGAGCGTCAATTCGGCCAATTGCAGGGCTTGAGCCAGATGACCTCCACCAGCTCCGGAGGCACTTCCGTCATCGTGCTGCAGTTTAATCTCTCTCTGGCTATTGATGTAGCCGAGCAGGAGGTGCAGGCTGCGATAAACGGGTCGCAGAGTCTTTTGCCATCCATCCTGCCCGCGCCGCCGACCTACAGTAAGACGAATCCAGCCGATGCCCCTGTGCTCACCCTGGCCATCACCTCAAATTCCATGCCGCTTTCTCAGGTCGAAGACCTTGTGGACACGCGCCTTGCGCCTAAGATTTCACAGCTCAACGGGGTCGGTCTTGTAACCATCAGCGGCGGCCAAAAGCCCGCCGTCCGCATCCAAGCCAACCCTACGGCGATGTCATCCTACGGCATCAACCTGGAAGACCTGCGCACGGCGCTGACAAATGCCAGTGTGAACGCCGCCAAAGGGAACTTCGACGGGCCGCGCCAGGATTACCAGATCGACGCCAACGATCAACTGGTCACCAGCGGCGACTATGGGAAGGTTGTCGTTGCTTACCGCAACGGTGCGCCGGTGATGCTGACCGACATAGCACGCATCGTGAATGGCGTAGAGAACAATAATCTGGCCGCGTGGATGAACCAGACCCCTGCGGTGATCCTGAATGTGCAACGCCAGCCCGGGGCCAACACCATCAGCGTGGTCAAGAGCATCAAGGGACTCATGCCGCAGCTTGAGGCCAACCTGCCTACGGGCATACTGGTGACCACGCTTACCGATCTTACAACCGCCATCCAAGCATCGGTTTCCGACGTGGAGTTCGAATTGCTCTTGACGGTTGGACTCGTCGTGCTGGTCATCTTCCTCTTCTTGCGGAGTCTGTATGCCACCATTATCCCCAGCGTGGCTGTGCCGCTGTCACTGGTGGGCACCTTCGCGGCGATGTACGTCCTTGGTTACAGCCTGGATAACTTATCACTGATGGCGCTGACCATCTCCACCGGTTTCGTTGTGGACGATGCCATCGTGATGATCGAGAACATCGCGCGGTACATCGAAGCAGGCGATCCACCCATGGAAGCAGCGCTCAAGGGCGCGGAGCAAATTGGCTTCACCATTCTCTCGCTGACCGTGTCACTCATCGCCGTACTGATTCCGCTGTTATTCATGGGCGACGTGGTGGGGCGTCTGTTCCGCGAATTTGCCGTGACACTGGCCGTCACGATCATCGTTTCGGCAGTGGTCTCCCTTACGCTCACGCCCATGATGAGTGCGCGAATCTTGCGACGCGAGCCAAAAGAGAAGCAGGGGCGCGTCTATAGAGCCACGGGGCGTGCTTTCGACTGGATGATTGCGTTCTATGGCCGGACACTGAAGTTTGTCCTTCGATTCCAGACGGTTACGCTGTTGGTCGCCGTGGCTACTCTGCTGCTTACGGTTTTCCTTTACATCGTGATCCCAAAAGGCTTTTTCCCGGTACAGGACACGGGCGTTATCCAGGGCATATCGCAGGCGCCGCCGGCGATCAGTTCGCAGGCCATGGCAAAGAAGCAGTTGGAGATTACCAAGGCAGTTCTGAATGACCCGGCGGTTGAAAGCGTCTCGTCGTTTATCGGCGCAGATGGAACGAACGTAACGACGAACAGCGGTAGGATGTCGATCAACTTAAAGCCGCTCGACCAGCGCAATATCAGCGCATCAGACCTCATCCGCAGGCTCAACTCTCGAGTGAGCCAGGTTCAGGGAATCCAGTTGTTTATGGAACCTGTGCAAAACATTACCGTGGATGACCGGGTCAGCCGCACGCAATACCAGTACGCACTGGAAGACCCCGATGCGAATGAACTGGATAACTGGACCAACCGTTTCGTCAACCGGCTGAAGCAGTTGCCGGAACTGGAAGATGTGGCCACCGATCAACAAATGGGAGGGCTGGCCGTATCTCTGGTGATCGACCGGGTCACCGCTTCGCGACTGGGCATCGCGCCTTCGACCATCGATAACACGCTGTATGACGCCTTTGGTCAGCGCCAGATCAGCACGATGTATACCCAAGTAAACCAGTACCATGTTGTTCTCGAGAGCGAGCCGCAGTTTCAGAAAAACCCCAATAAGCTGAACCAGCTTTACATTCAGTCCAATGCGTCTTCCGGCGCCAGCGGTGCGGGAGCCTCTTCCTCTTTTGCGTCTTCCGGATCATCCTCCGCGGGATCAAATTCGCTGACGACTTCTGCACTGTACACTCCGGCGGCAAATACCCTCGCCCCTCCCTTGAACGCGCTTTCGGCGAGCAGCTCCGCTAGTAAGGGAGCCGGCTCTGCGGGTGCTACCAGTTCGGCCACAAGCAATGCCGTGCCGCTGAGCGCCTTCGCGCACTTTGAGAATACGACTGAGCCGCTCTCCATTAACCACCAAGGTCAATTTCCGGCGATCACCGTGTCGTTCAATCTCGCGCCGAATGCCGCGCTGGGCAACGCCATTACGGCGGTCGACAACGTGCAGAAAGACATGCACATGCCTCCCAGCCTGCAGGCGGGTTTTCAAGGCACCGCGGCATCCTTCACGAATTCGCTCGCCAATGAGCCGTTGCTCATTCTTGCTGCGCTGGTCACGGTGTACATCGTGCTGGGAGTTTTGTACGAGAGCTTTATCCACCCCATTACGATTCTGTCCACGCTACCGTCAGCGGGCGTGGGCGCTTTCCTCGCGTTGCTTCTATTTCACCAGGATTTAAGCGTGGTGGCGATCATCGGCATCGTCCTGTTGATCGGTATTGTGAAAAAGAACGGCATTATGATGGTCGACTTCGCGCTGGAAGGCGAGCGGAAGCACGGAAAGAACGCGACGGAGGCAATTTACGAGGCGTGTCTGCTTCGCTTCCGCCCCATTATGATGACCACCATGGCCGCGCTGCTGGCGGGGCTCCCGCTGGCACTCGGAACGGGTTACGGTTCTGAGTTGCGCAGGCCGCTGGGCATCGTCATGGTGGGTGGACTGCTGCTGAGCCAGGCGCTCACGCTTTACACCACGCCTGTCATCTACATCTTTTTTGACAATCTGGCGCAGCGCTTTGCGCATAAATCAAACAAGCCGGAAACCGGGGGCGCAGAACTGGCAGGGCCGGCATGAACATCTCCGAACCCTTCATTCGCAGGCCTGTGGCTACGACGCTGCTCACGGTGGCGATTGCCCTTGCCGGGGCGGTTGCGTATGAGGTGCTGCCGGTAGCCCCCCTGCCGGAGGTCGACTTTCCGACTATCTCCGTCAATTCAGGCCTGCCGGGAGCCAGCGCCGATATTATGGCGTCCTCCGTCGCCACTCCCCTGGAGCGGCAGTTCGGTCATATTGCCGGCGTGACGGAGATGACCTCCTCAAGCACGCTCGGCAGCACATCGGTCACCATTCAGTTTGACCTCAGCCGCGACATTGATGGTGCCGCGCGCGATGTGCAGGCCGCCATCAATGCGGCGCGAACCTATCTGCCCGCCAATCTGCCGGGCAATCCGACCTTTCGCAAGGTCAATCCCGCCGCGGCGCCGATCATGATTCTCGGTCTTACCTCCGACAAATACGGTCCCCGTACACTCTATGACGAAGCCTCCACGGTCATCGCGCAGAAGTTGTCGCAGATACAGGGCGTAGGGCAGGTTAATACCGGAGGTGGCGCGTCGCCGTCCGTGCGTGTGGACGCCAATCCCACACAATTGGCCAGCTATGGACTTACCCTTGCGAATTTGCAATCCGTGCTGAGCCTGCAAAACGCCGACCTGGCCAAAGGCCAAATCTCTGATGGCATGGTGACCGCGGACATCCTTGCCAACGACCAGATCTCGCACGCCGACGACTACAAGCCGCTCGTCGTCGGTTATAGGCACGGCGCGGCGGTCCGCCTGTCCGATGTCGCTCAGGTGACCGACTCCGTGCAGAACGTCCGTGCTGCCGGCTACTTGAACGGCAAGCGCGCGATTACGATGATGATCTTCCGCCAGCCCGGCGCCAACATCATTGCCACGGTCGACCGCATACGCGCGCAACTTCCGGTTATCCAGGCATCCATTCCGCTGGGTATCGATACCACCATCGTTCTTGATCGCACCACAACCATCCGCGCCTCGGTCGGTGACGTCGAGAAGACGCTGCTCATTTCCATCGGCCTCGTCATCGTCGTGGTGTTCGTCTTTCTGCGCAACGGCCGCGCCACGCTTATCCCTGCCGTCGCGGTGCCGGTCTCGCTGATCGGCACGTTCGCAGTGATGTATCTGTTCGGATATACCCTCGACAACCTCTCGCTGATGGCCATGACAATTTCCACGGGATTTGTGGTTGATGATGCCATCGTGGTGATGGAAAACATCACGCGCCATCTGGAAAACGGCGTGAGGCCCTTTGCCGCGGCGCTGAAGGGCGCGAAAGAAATCGGGTTCACCGTCTTCACCATCAGCATTTCGCTCATTGCTGTGTTTATCCCTCTTCTGTTGATGGGCGGAATCGTTGGCCGTCTCTTCCGTGAGTTTGCCGTCACCCTCTCGACGGCCATTCTCGTGTCCATGATCATCTCCCTGACCACCACGCCCATGATGTGCGCCTACCTGTTGAAAAACGAGCGCGCGGAAAAACATGGCCGCATCTTCACGGCCAGCGAAAAGTTCTTTGAGTGGGTGCTGTCGTTATACCGCAGCACGCTGCATTGGGTGCTCGACCATCCAGCCCTTACCCTCAGCGTACTCTTCCTTACCATCGCCCTCAATGTGGTGCTGATCTACAAGATACCCAAGGGCTTTTTCCCGGTGGAGGACACGGGAGCGATCTCCGGTGGGGTGCGAGGGCCGCAGGATTCATCCTTCCCGGCGACGAACAACGCCCTTCAGCAGATCATCGGCGTGATCAAGAATGATCCCGCCGTCGCCAATGTGACGGGGTTTTGTGGCGGCGGTGGGGCCACCAATACCGGCTCCCTGAACATTGCGCTCAAGCCGCTGGCGGAACGCAATGTCAGTGCCGCTCAGGTCATCGATCGCCTGCGCCCCCAATTGAACCGTCTGCCGGGGGCTTCCGCGTTCCTCCAACCCGTGCAGGATCTGCGCGTCGGCGGCCGGTCCGGTAATGCGATGTACCAGTACACGATCCAAACCGACACTGTGCAGGATCTTTCCAAGTGGGGACCGATCCTACAGAGTGCGATGAAGCGCCTGCCCGGTCTGCAGGACGTGAGCTCAGACCAGCAGAATGGCGGTCTGGACGAGCTGATGAGCTATGATCGCGTCACGGCGGCAAAGCTCGGCCTTACCGCAAAGTCGCTGGACTCGGCGTTATACAGCGCCTTCGGCCAATCGCAAGTGTCCATCATCTACACGCAGTTAAATCAGTATTACGTGGTGTTGGAAGTTGCTCCCCAGTATTGGCAAAGCCCGGAAGGATTGAAAGACATCTACCTTCTTTCGTCCAGCGGCAGGAACATTCCGCTGCTCGCGGTGGCCAAGGGCCACGCCAACACAACACCACTGGCCATCAACCATACGGGCTTATTCCCCTCGGTCACCGTGTCCTTTAACCTCGCGCCGAACGTGTCTTTGAGCGATGCCACATCAAGCATCAACCAGATGCAAAAGCGCCTCGGCACACCTTCCACGCTGCAAGGCTTTTTTGCCGGCACGCTGCTGGCCTACCAGCAATCTCTCGGCACCGAGCCCATACTGATTCTGACGGCGCTGCTGGCGGTTTACATCGTTCTCGGTATTTTGTATGAAAGCCTGGTCCATCCACTGACCATCATCTCGAGTTTACCGTCGGCGAGCGTAGGCGCGATGCTCGCCTTGCTGCTCTTTAAAATGGATCTGAACATCGTCTCCATCATTGGCATTGTGCTGCTGATCGGAATCGTAAAAAAGAACGCCATTATGATGATCGATTTCGCTCTTCAGGCAGAGCGCGAGGAGGGAAAGAGCCCAGCCGACGCGATATTTGAGGCGTGCATGTTGCGCTTCCGTCCGATCCTGATGACCACGATGGCGGCGTTATTGGGCGCTCTGCCCTTGGCGCTGGGGACGGGAATGGGGTATGAGCTCCGCCGGCCCCTGGGCATCACGATTGTGGGAGGGCTGATCTTGAGTCAGTTGCTCACGCTCTATACAACGCCGGTCGTCTATTTGGCGTTCGACCGGCTGCGGCTACGGATGCGCGGAAAGCAACACGAGATCCTTATCCTTGACCATGGGGCCGGACCAGCCCCCAGCATTGCAAATTAATTGGAGCCATCATGGGGCAATACTGTTCACTCAAGTGGTTTCAGGAAATTGCTTTTCAATTTACTCCTGGGTGACCCCCTCACCCGTCCCGCCCCGGCTGGAGAAAGCGCCGGTTGCGGTCCACCCTCTCCCCCAAGGGGGAGAGGGTAGTAAATTCAAATCGATGTCCCCTCGGTCGCCGCGGCGACAGAAGGGCCGGGGGCGAGGCCAAGAAGATCAAACCAACGCTCCCCTCTCCCCCTTGGAGGAGGGGCCGGGGGTGAGGGGGTCACGCCTGAAGAAGCTCGGATCCAATTTCCTGAAACCCCTTAAGTGACCAGCATTGGGGTTAGGGGGTGCATAAGATTATGACTTCTTTCCATCTAAGAGCCAGAATGTGTCTCGCCGTGACATCTTGCCTCCTGGCAGGGTGCACGGTCGGCCCAAAGTACCACACACCGACCGCGGAAACTCCTGCGGCATACAAGGAACTCACTCCCGCCGACTACAAAAATACGGAAGGTTGGAAAGTGGCGCAGCCGAAAGATGATGCGCTTCGCGGTAAATGGTGGGAGATGTTCAACGATCCTCAGTTGAATGCGCTGGAAGAAAAGGTCAATGTTTCAAATCAAAACATCGCCGCTGCTGCCGCAAGCTTTTTTGCAGCTCGCGCCCTGGTCAAGGAAGCTCGAGCACAGCTTTTCCCTCGAGTGGCGGCCAACCCAGCCATTACCGTGCAACGGCCGTCGTCCACATTATCCAGTGGCAGAGCGGGAGGTTCCTCAAATTCTGGTTCTGGCTCAGGAACAGGTTCCACATCCTCCTCGGCGGGTACATTTACTGACTACACCCTCCCGTTTGATGCGACATGGCAGCCGGACTTGTTCGGCCGTATCCGGAACACGATCAAATCGGCTGCCTACGGAGCGCAGGCCAGCGCGGCGGATCTCGAGAATACCCGCCTCACTGTCCAGGCCGATGTTGCTGCGGATTACTTTCAACTTCGCGGACAGGATGCCTTAAAGCAGTTGTTGGATTCTACTGTGGTCGATTTTCAACAGACTCTCGATCTGACGAGGGCTCGGTACGAGACAGGCATCGACTCGGAAGAAGCCGTGGCGCAAGCCGAGACTCAACTCGAAGCCACGCAAGCACAGGATGCCGCTCTTGGCGCCCAACGGGCGCAGCTTGAACATGCCCTCGCCATGCTGACCGGCCAACCGGCGTCGACGTTTTCGATTGCGATCGAACCGCTCAAATCAAGTCCTCCGGCGATTCCCTTCGGCGTTCCGTCCCAGCTTCTTGAGCGGCGGCCCGACATCGCCGCAGCAGAGCGCCTGGTTGCTCAGGCCAACGCCCAGATTGGCATTGCGAGGGCAGCCTACTTTCCGACGGTAACGTTAAGCGCCGCGGCAGGACTCGAAAGCACTTTGATCGCGAGTTGGTTCACATGGCCGAGCCGCTTTTTCTCGGTGGGCCCGGCAGCGGCAGAAACCATTTTTGACGCGGGGTTGCGCCGGGCCACGATGGAGCAGTTCCGAGCCCAGTACGACGAGACCGTGGCCAACTATAGGCAGACGGTGCTGACGGCTTTTCAACAAGTTGAAGACAACCTCGCGATGCTGCGGATCCTGTCGGTGGAGATTCAATATCAGGACACGGCGGTCAAATCGGCGGAAAAAAGCCTTGCGATAGCCAAGGATCGCTACAGCTTGGGAATCGATCCTTACCTGAATGTGCTTACCGCGCAAACCGCATTGCTATCCAATCAGGAAGCTGCGGTGAATCTTCGAATTCAGCAGATGGCGGCTAGCGGAGGGTTGATCGAGGCGCTCGGTGGAGGTTGGAACGCCTCGCAGCTCCCATCGCCTGTGCAGCTGATCAGCAAAGTACCATAAAGCTCAAAACTGACTTCTAAGAGGAGAATGGCGCTCCTAGTGCCTATCGCGGTCCCTGCCGCAACTCCTCCTTGCCTCCTCAAGCTCGTGGCGACGTTTCTCCGCCTGGCGGCTTTGCTCACCGTGGCGGTCAACTGCCTTTCGGAGATTTTCCTCGGCCCTGTGGATACGTTGCTCGCATCGGCGGTCGTTATCGCTCGCCTGCGTGCGCGCCACGCCACCAGCCAGCAACAATACTCCTAATGCGGGAACGAATAGAATGTTCTTCCAACGATTTACCTTATGCGACATGACTTCCTCCTGAACAATGACGTTTTCTGTAAAGGAAACCTCCGGTCACACGCCCTTCGCTCGGGATTTCCACTTTTCACTTCCGGCGCCGCCAGAGTATACACCCGTTTGCTTCCAATCCCTCCCATCCAGCGCAGCTTCTCGTCCCAAGATGGTCTTGGTTGGCCTACAGGGTCTCGGTCGAAAGCGTCTTTTGCAGCAAATCTGCCACTATCGGCAGTACAGCGGGATCGCCATTAGCCAACCCTGCGGTGATCTGATCCTGGCTCTTCGGGAGTTCCGTGAGCATTTGCTTAAGCCTAGGATCATTAACTTGCTCAACGAAGCTCCGAAGCTGATCGAAAAACTGCGAGGACGTTTGCGCGGCCAGCCCATAATTTCGTTCGCTGGTTTGCAGGTACAGGGTTCCAGCCAAAGTCCGCAGATGGGCCAGTTTGAGCTTGAAATTGAGATTGGCGATTTGGACCCCATCGTCTCGCAACTGTGAGTGTTTCGGGACGTATCCGGCGAGGAAAGCGATCCCCACAGTCCCGACCCAAATAATGAGCAACACTCCTATATTCTTGGCCCTCACAGGGAAAGCCTCCTCATGGAACGCCTTAAAGCAGGAAACCTCAACGCGTCAGATGCAATCCGCCGAACAGGTATAAGACTATCAGGACGATCAGGACCACCCCGACGATTCCGATGCCTCCACCCGAACCCCATCTCCGATATCCGTAATAGCCTCCGCCGCCGCCGAACAAGAGCAGCAGAACGACAATTAGCAAAAT
>JBEKUR010000211.1:0-10393 GCA_049514855.1 Terriglobia bacterium | reverse complement strand
CGGTCTTCAACATGCTCACCTTCGGCCGCTATCCTCTGACCATTTACAACGTCTTCCTCCAGTTCTTTCTGAGCTGGATCATCCCCTTCGCCTTTGCCTCTTTCTACCCCACAACACATTTCCTTGGTCGGCGAGTATTCGCTCCTTACTTTTATCTCACGCCGGCGGTGGCCGTGGGTTTCTTCCTGCTCTCCATATTTGTTTGGAACAAGGGCGTGGAGAACTACAGTAGCACGGGATCGTGAAAGGGCGCAGGAACAAGTCAAAAGGCAAAACGCAAAGCGCAAAAGGCAAAGCCAGAGCAAGAACTGCAATCGTCCGGGGCAGTCGTTTCGGTGGTGTCATTCCGAGCGAAGCGAGGAATCTCGCCCGGATCTGTGGATGAAGGACTCAGAGCGAGATTCCTCGCTTCGCTCGGAATGACACGAGGCACTTTGTCGGTCAGCAGGAAGGTGGTGAGTCCGCCACATCTTCCAACCCGTATTCTTTCAATTTTCTGTAGATGGTTGTCTTTCCAATACCGAGTAATTTCGCGGCGCGGAGTCGGTCGCCTTTGGTCGCCTCGAGCGCCTGAAGTATGGCTTGCTGCTCGAGCGCGTGGAGAGTCGCGAGCGTCCGTGGGTCGCGGCGCGGCTCGCCCACCAAATAGAGGAGGTTCGAGGGCAGATCTACTACTCGGATTTCAGGCGCACTTCCCAGCGCCAGGGCGCGTTGGATGCAGTTCTCCAGTTCCCTGACGTTGCCCGGCCAATCGTAGCTCATCAGGCGCGCCATGACCTCGTCCGAAACACCCGTGATGCCGCCCAGGTGAGCTTTATGCTTCGCGAGAAAGAATCGAACCAAACCGGGAATGTCCTCTCGGCGCTCGCGGAGTGGCGGCAACTTGATGGAAACAACATTGAGCCGGAAATACAGCTCTTTTCGGAAAGTGCCGCGCTTGATGGCGGCCTCAAGGTCCTGGTTCGTGGCAGCGACGATTCGCGCTTTCACTGGTATCCGCTCGTTGCTGCCTAGGGGCTTGATTTCACGCTCTTGGAGAGCTCGCAAGAGTTTCGATTGAAGCTCGACAGGAAGCTCCACAATCTCGTCCAGAAACACAGTCCCTTCGCCGGCGGCTGCCAGTAAACCCTGCCGGCCGTGAGTCGCCCCAGTAAAAGCCCCGCGAACGTGGCCGAACATTTCGCTCTCAATCAAGGTCGGCGTCAGCGCCCCACAGTCTATGGGTACGAACGGCTGGTCGCCCCATGGGCCTTTCGAGTGAATGGCGCGCGCCACCAGTTCTTTTCCTGTTCCGCTTTCCCCGAGGATCAGGACGGGATCCCGCGTCACAGCGACTTTGGCGATGAGGTGGTAGACCTTCTGCATTCGTGCTGAGGCGCCAGTTAAACCCGCGTAGCTACCTTGATATTCATCGGAGTAAACACGCGATGCTGGTTGTGGAATTCCCATTTGCTCCCTGCTCGCGACTTCCGGGGCCTGATTCTCAATAGTAACTGGCTAATATACACATGTAGGCGTGAACAGTCAAAAGGGAATGGGTGCAACGGGCAGGGCGCCGTTCAGTCGCGTGCCTGCCCTCGTCACAAAACCTTGCAGTACAATCCTCAGCGCCACACCGCGCGCAGGCGCCTATGGCAGGCAAAAACCTGGGGGAATTAGGGAGGGTTTAAGCACCACGAACTTGATGTTCTCTTCCGTCGGCAGGAGGGCATCTACCGAGGCGAGGAGTTGATTCGAAGAGGCGTTCCCCTCAATGGGCAAGGCCAATCGGGAACCGACTCTCTCGCCATGGCCCACGGCACGGCGGCTACCGCGGTTTGGGCCGCCCCACTCGCTGAAAGTAGTGGTCTCGAGCGGTGTGAATCGGCCTTCAGAATCTCTCAGGCCTTGGAGAACCAGCCGGATATAGCCTGGACGCGTTTCACCGGCCCCCCTTCGAACAGCCAGACAAGTGCCTTCGACTAGTGTGCCCGGATGGACAGGCGCACTCCCTTTCACGGCCTCCGCCGCGACTACGTACGCTGTAAAAGGCTGACCAGGCTCGGCGTTTGCGGAGGTGAGAGGCCGGAGAAGTCGCACCGAGATGGCGGTTCCGGGCTGAATCATTTGCCCGGCTCCCCAAGGCCCCAACCACAGCATCCTAAGTCCAGGGTAAAAGCAGAGAGCGCCAGCTAACAGTGTGGCTGTCCAAGCAATCCATCGGCACATTGATTCGCACCTCCAAACGCTCTTATCGGCCAGCGACCGGCAATTCATGAACTGCTGGAAGCACGCCTATTGCCAAACAGTAAACTTCCGCATCTCAATGTAAATACAGGGGTTGAGCGGTCGATGGGCAATGCCAGGGGACGAAGCTCTATGTAATACTGACGAAGTATGTAAACCTTACCAAAGTCAATTCGACGTAGAGGCGGCTTTACGCCGCCATTTGGCGATCCCGCCTTGCGGGATCGCCGCTACAGCATCAGGGGGATTGCGAAAGCGGATGAGGAGGAATACGTTGTAATATAGCGCTGGAGCGGAGGACCTGTTCTTGTGGCCAAAAACGCGCGAATCTTGATCGTTGAGGACGAAGCCCATGAACGGCAGGGGCTCGCCGATCTTCTCTCCGCTTGGGGTTACGAAACCGAAACCGCCGGCGACGGTTCAGAAGCCCTCGAGAAGGTCTCTTCTTTCAACCCTGCGGTGGTGATTTCGGATCTTCGGATGCCGCGCATGACGGGCATGGAGTTGTTGCGGCAAGTCCACGAAGTCCACTCCGGCTTGAACTTCATCATGCTGACCGGACAGGGAACGATCGAGGAAGCGGTGGAAGCCACCAAGCTGGGCGCCTTTAATTTTCTTGAGAAGCCGCTCGATACCAAGCGGCTTCAGGTTGAGTTGCGGATTTGCCTGGAGCGCCATGAAAGTGAGCGGCAACTGGAGGCAGCCCACCGGCGGCTGCGAGACCTGGGATTCCTGGGCAACATCGTAGGGCGGTCCAAGAATATGCAGGAAGTGACGTCGCTAGTCTCGATGGTCGCGCCCTCCCGCGCTTCGGTGTTGATCAGCGGCGAGAGCGGCACGGGCAAAGAGCTGGTGGCCCGGACGATTCACGAGCTCAGCCCGCGCCGCGCCAAGCCTTTCGTGGCCGTGAATTGCGCGGCGATACCGGAGACCCTGATGGAAAGTGAGGTTTTCGGCCACGAAAGGGGAGCTTTCACCGGGGCCATCGAGCGCCGGGTGGGTTGCTTCGAGCTGGCCGACGGTGGCACACTGCTGCTCGATGAGATAGGTGAAATGCCGTCCGCCACCCAGGCCAAACTGCTCCGCGTGCTCGAAGACTCCAAGGTGCGCCGGCTGGGAAGCAAATCGGAAATCTCCGTTGATGTGCGCGTCCTGGCCGCCACCAACAAAGTCCCGGAGGAAGCGGTTGCCAAGGGCCAGTTGCGCAGCGATCTCTACTTCCGCCTCAACGTGGTCCATATCGTTTTGCCTCCTTTGCGCGCCCACCCTGAAGATCTGGAGGAGTTGACGGCCGCCCTTCTCAACGACCTGAACCGAAAACACGACCGGGCGGTGAAGGGTGTTGACGGTGAAGTTCTACAGGCCTTCCGCCGACACCACTGGCCGGGGAACGTGCGCGAGCTGCGCAATGTTTTGGAGCGCATGCTCGTTACTTGTCCGGGCGGGCACTTGACCGTCCATGAATTGCCTCGCGGCTTCGGCCATCCCGGCATTGCAGAAGGTGGAAACGAGCTCCGGCTCCGTCCTGGCATGACGGTCGCCGAGGCTGAACGCCGGCTCATTTTCGAAACCTTGGCCTCCACGCAAAACAATAAGACGCGTGCCGCAGAGCTGCTCGGCATCAGCCTGAAAACTCTCCATAACAAGCTGAAGGAATATGGGGCTCAGCCTGAAGATTAAGCTCACCGCGCTCATAACCCTCCTGGTCTTGCTCATGGTCCTGGCCACATCGACGCTCTACCTCTCTCATCTGACCCGACAGGCCCTGAGCGAGGTTGAAAGCAGAGGGGAATATGTGGCCAACGGAATCTATCATCAGGCCAGCACCCTCCTGTCCCAGGCCCGAATGCCAGCGGGTTCAAACCCTTCCGATTTCCAGGCGCTGCGTGGCTTCGTGCAAGCCCGGCTTGCGGCCGATGCGGGGTTGACCTCACTGCTGGAATCCGCGGTCGGATATTCACCTTCCATCTACTACGCCGCCATCACGGACACCCGACACCAGGTTATGGTTCACAACGATCCGGGGGAAATCGGCCAAGTGATGGCGCCGGCTGTGCCGTTTGAGGATCTGCTCCATGCCGGATTGTTGAAGCAACTCCGCGTGATCTACGGCCCCTCCAGGGTGTACGAAGTCGTGCTGCCGCTGGAGATTGGAAACAGGCCTTTCGGCGATGTACGCGTCGGTGTCTCGACACTCTTCCTCGGCCACCAGATCACCCCGGATTTGCACGCTGCCCTGACGCTTTCCTTTGCCATCATCATCTTCACCACGCTCTCCGCCGGTCTGCTCTCCTATCGCCTCTTGCGTCCCCTGGAAACCATTTCGCGAAGTGTTGACCTCCTGGCGCGCGGCGAATATTCCGAACCCGTCCGTCTGAAGCGGAGCGACGAATGGGGCGTGCTTTCCTCAAAGTTGAACCTCTTAGGCGAGCAGATGCGCGGCGAAAAAGCCGCCTTTGTCCAATTGAAGGAGAACCTTGACCAGCTTTTCTCCAAGCTGAGCGATGGCCTGCTGCTATTTGAGAGGCAGGACCGGCTGGTCCTGGCAACACCCGCCGCAGCCCGTCTGCTGGGTTGCAGAGCGGAAGCCATCGTTCATCGCCAGGCGCTGGAGGTGTTCTCCGCCCACAACCCTCTCCATGACCTCTTGCGGGAAGCCTTCGCCTCACGGCAATCAACGCCCTGGCGAACCCTTGAGCTGGGCGGCGAACCCCCGGCGCGCGTTGCGGTGAATGTGCAATTCATCCGTGAACAGGGCGAGGCCATGGGATGCCTGGTCACCTTGCGCGACGCCAGCACCCGCGCTCAGATCGAGGATCAAATTGATGTCACAACGAAGCTGGCGGCTCTCGGCCGGCTCACTTCCGGAGTTGCGCACGAGGTGAAGAATCCGCTCAACGCCATGGTTCTCCAGCTCGAAATCCTGAAATCCAAACTGACCGGCCAAGGTGAAAGGGTTGGCCCGCATCTGGAGATACTCTCCGAGGAGATCCGGCGGCTCGATCGAGTGGTGAAAACCTTCCTCGATTTCACCCGCCCGGTCGAGATCCACCCCGTCCCCACCCCCGTGGAAGGCCTGGTGCGCGAAGTCTTTCTGTTGGCCGAGCCGCAAGCGCTGCAGAATAACGTTCGGCTCGTCTTTGAGCACCAGGGAGCCCTTCCGACTATTAACGTTGACCGCGACCTCATGAAGCAGGCGCTCCTGAACCTGGTTCTAAACGGCTGCCAAGCCATGCCCTCAGGAGGGCAACTTAAAGTTAAACCGCAAACCGACGGTCATCACCTGAATCTCGAAGTTTCCGACCAGGGTGTGGGTATTCCGCCCGAGGCGCGGCAGAAAATCTTTTCTCTCTTCTACACCACGAAGCCCGGCGGCAGCGGAATTGGACTCGCCATGGCTTTCCGAGTCCTTCAGCTCCACAACGGATTCATCGATTTCTCGAGTGAAGCCCACCACGGCACGACGTTTCGTGTTTCCATTCCCGTGCCCTGAGCCGGAGAAGCTGTGAAATAATCAACTTTAGCCGCAGATGAACGCAGATAAACGCAGATTAGAAACCTGCTTTCATCAGCGTGTATCTGCGTCAATCAGCGGCTTGGAACGGGGGTTCGACTTTCGAATTCGGGTTGAAAATCCCCAAGCGGGACCATTTTAAGTGCTAGTATTGCCGTTTGGATGATCCGAGGGTTGCTCTTACAGCCTCTGTAACCCGTGCAATTTGCCGCGCGCATTTCCAGTTGCTTTACTTTTGACTTTCGACTTTTGACTTTTGACTTCTAATGAACGCCCAGCTCCCACCCCTGACGCCCCCCACCACGGGCCGCAGCACCAATACGGCCATTTCGCCGGCGGGCGCGATTTCCTGGGCGCTCGACGATACTCTCCGGCTTTTGTTTCGGCCTTTTGATGCTTGGAGGTGGACCAAGCTCAGTCTGCTCTGCCTCTTCCTGGGAGGCGGCACACCCACAGCAGCATTCCAGTGGAGCCTGAGCGCTCTCCCCAGTGATTTTCGACTGACGGATCTGGTCGCCGGCGCGCGGCAATACGTCGCGCAACACCCTTCCCTCATCATCCTGGTCATCGTGTTCGCTCTCGCACTGGGGCTCTGTTTCCTTTATCTGAGGTCGGTATTTCGCTTTGTTCTGGTGGATTCACTGGTCAAGATGGAGGTGTCTCTAGGCAGTGCGTGGTCCGCCCTCCGTCCCCTGGGACAATCCTATTTCTGGTGGCTGGTGGGAACGCTGGCGGCGCTCGCTACCACGTTCTCACTCATGGTCATTGTCGCCTTTCCCGCTCTCCAGGCCGCTTCCACCTCGGGCACAGGCAAGCTTTTCGCCACGGCGTCTCTGGCACTGATCCTCTCTTTGATAGTCCTCCTCGGATTGGCTGTAGCCCTCCTGATTATGCTCACCGATGATTTGGTGGTTCCCCTGATGTACGCCGGCCGTTTGCCATTAGCTTCCGCGTGGGGGGAACTTTGGCAGAAAATGCGCCATGACCCGGCCTCATTCGCAGTTTATATCTTGTTGCGCTTTGCGCTTTCAGTTGGAGTCAGCGTCGCAGTCCTCCTCTTTCTAGTCCCGTTACTCGTAGGTGTATTCTCCGGTGCGGTAATCGTAGCGGCTACCGTGGTCCTGGCGCTGCATCTGGTGGGGCTCGCATGGGTATGGAACCTGCCCACCATCGGCCTGGCGCTCGCCGCGTTGCTGTTGCTGAGCGCAGTCTTGGTGATCCTATTGACCGTGGTCGGAATGCCGGGCCAAGTCTTTCTCCAGGGCTTCGGCCTGCGCTTCATCGCGGCGCGCTCTCCATCTCTTAAAACCCTTTGCTCCGTGTCTGGCGGGCGGGGAAGGCGCCAATGAATCCCTCTCCGGAAGGGCACACGCTCTCAGAAACGGTGCGAAAACCTGCCTCGCCGTGGAAACAACTCACAGGATATCAGTGGCTGGTCCTGCTCGTGGCATGGCTTGGCTGGGTCTTCGATTCCATGGACGCGCTGATTTACGCCCAGGTGATGACGCCGGCGCTCAAAGAACTGCTGGGGGCTCACTCTTCGCCCCAGAACATTGGATGGTATGGCGGGATCATCTTCTCCATCTTCATTGTGGGCTGGGCGCTGGGAGGCATCCTCTTTGGGGTTTTGGCGGACTACCTGGGGCGTTCTCGAACCCTGGTCATAACCATTCTGGTTTATGCGGTTTTCACGGCGCTGGCGGGTTTCTCGCACACTTGGTGGGAACTTGGAATCTACCGCTTTCTGACCGCCCTGGGCGTGGGCGGCGAATGGGCCGCTGGCGCCACTCTGGTGGCGGAGGTCTGGCCCGAATCCCTGCGCGTGAAAGGGGCGGGCCTGCTCCAATCAGCGTGGGGATTTGGTTTTTTCCTCGCCGCCGGGATTAACCTTTTGCTGTCCGCCTACAGTTGGCGGGTGATGTTCTTCGTGGGAATCATGCCTGCACTGGTGGCCGTTCTCCTGCGCCTGAAAGTGCACGAGCCGGAACGCTGGACCAGCCAGCATCTTCAGGCGAAGCTCCCTGGCTCGCAACGCTTGACGATTCTCGAACTCTTTTCACCCCAGACCCGCCGCGACACGTTGGTCGGCACTTCACTGGCCTTTGTGGCTGTGTTTGGCCTCTGGGGCGCCACCAATTGGACGCCCTCGCTCATTACTGAACTCCTTCGCCCGCAGCATCTTGATGCCATCATCACCGCCCGGCGAGTCAGCTTCGCCGTCATGAGCCTCAACGCCGGAGCCATCCTGGGTTACCTGGCAGCCCCTTGGATCGCGGAGCGGTGGGGCAGGCGCGCCATGTTCCTGCTGCTGTTGCTGGGTTCGGCGCTGTCGCTTCCCGTCACCTTCCTGATACCCACGTCCTTCTCCACAGCCATGTGGCTGCTGCCTTTCCTGGGATTCTTCTCCAACGGGATTTTCAGCGGGTTTCCCGTTTACTTTCCGGAAATCTTCCCCACCCGCATCCGAGCCACAGGAGCCGGATTCTGCTTTAACGCCGGCCGCATCTTTGCTGCCGCAGGACCGTTCCTGACGGGCTATCTCGTGGTCCACCTCGGATCATTTGCGCGCGCTGCCAGTTCCATCGCGGTGATCTATGTTTTGGGCCTGCTCATCCTGCCCTTCGCGCGTGAAACAAGAGGCGAGGTTATCCAATAGGCGCTTGCGGCGAAACATCGCAAAAAGATTTGCGATTCTGAGTTGGCAGGCCTGCGCCGGTCACCGCGGCCTACGGTCAGCCGATCTTAATGGCGGGTGACCTCTGGAGTGCGGGAGCGCGTCATTCCCGCGAAAGCGGGAATCCAGCTTTGTGGCGGCGGTCCCGTGTCTCCGCGGGTGGCGCCGATCCGCCGCGGCGGACCCTTCATGTCGGCGACCGTTAAGAAGCCAGGACAGGCCACGGATAGGACGCGGTGACAGGGATGTTGCGCGTCTTCGTGGGGCGCATACATGAAAGACAATGTATGGAGCGCCAGGATAAGCCTGGCTGATCCTGTAAGCTGAAAGGAGCTTGCCCTGTCAATTGCCCGTTCAATCCGTCGGCTGACGGACCGAGCGAGCGTTAGGCGGAGCAATCCGTGGGGCGAAGCCTCGCGAGGCGAACCCATGAGCCGTAGCGCAAGCGAACCCGATTCGGCCTCGTTATGTAAAGTGGGAGCGGCCAGTCTGCTCCCGCCTTGCGGGATGATGAAGCCTGACACCAGCGGGGAAGTAATGGGAGCGAGCAGCCGTCGGGCTCTCCGGGGTGGTTGGGGACGGCGCAGGGGGATAGATCAGTCGATCCCGCTCGGAGCGGGATGGGAGGCCCGGCGGAGTGCCGGGTAAACAGGCTGCTGAAAAACCCTTCCAAGCTGTCATTCCGAGCGGAGCGAGGAATCTCGCTCTGAGTGTTTTCAAGACAATGCGAGATTCCTCGTCGCCTGCGGCTCCTCGGAATGACAGGCCAAACGGGTTTTTCCGCAGCCTGTAGAGCCGCCCACGCCCTGGGGGAATGCATAACCCTGGAGCGGCTCCGTGCGCGAGTCGGACCGGCCTACAGTAGCGAAGAACGTCGCTTACTCTCCTACTCTACCGCCACCCGCGATAGCAAGGCTAGCTCTGCTATCGAGAGAGTGTTATTCTGTATTGGGCAGACCGTGTAATTGGAGAGGGACATGCCGAATCTAATGGAAAGAATTACCGTCAACCCGGAGCAGTGCGGTGGGCGGCCCTGCATACGAGCCATGCGAATTCGCGTCATCGATGTGCTGGATTTGTTCGCCGCAGGCTTGAGTTCGGAACAAATCCTGGCCGAGATGCCTGATCTCGAGATGGAGGATCTCAGGGCAGCGCTGCGTTATGCCGCGCTTCGCTTGGACCATCCTGTGCTGGCAACATGAAGATCTGGCTGGACGCGCAACTGTCGCCTGCCCTGGCGCCGTGGATCAGCGCGGAGTTGACCGTGGCTGCGATCGCGCTACGTGACTTGGGGCTCCGAGATTCCACTGATCGGGAGATATTCTTCGCGGCAAGAGAGGCAGGCGCTGTCGTGATCACTAAAGATAGTGACTTTGTGAAATTGCTTCAAGACCTTGGCCCTCCCCCGCAGATCATCTGGCTTACGTTTGGCAACACCAGCAATGCCCGCCTGAAAAAGACGTTTGCCCAAACTCTCAATAAGTCACTGGATCTTATACGAGGCGGTGAGAGCTTAGTGGAAATCAGTGCGGTTTGGCTGTAACCACGGTTCCGAAGGCGCATACATGAAAGGCAACGCATGGAGCGCCAGGATAAGCCTGGCTGATCTTGTAAGCTGAAAGGAGCTTGCCCTGTCAATTGCTCATTCAACAGGTAGCCGAGCGAGCGTGAGGCGGAGCAATCCGTGGGGCGAAGCCTCGCGAGGCGAACCCGTGAGCCGTAACGCAAGTGAACCCGATTCGGCCCCGTTATGTAAAGTGGGAGCGGCCAGTCTGCTCCCGCCTTGCGGGATGATGAAGCCTGACACCGGCGGGGAAGTAATGGGAGCGAGCAGCCGCCGGGCTCTCCGGGGTGGTTGGGGACGGCGCATGGGGACAGATCAGTCGATCCCGCTCGGAGCGGGATGGGAGGCCCGGCGGAGTGCCGGGTAAACAGGCTGCTGAAAAACCCTTCCAAGCTGTCATTCCGAGCGGAGCGAG
>JBEKUR010000210.1:0-10475 GCA_049514855.1 Terriglobia bacterium | reverse complement strand
TGCGATGTGCGAACTGGCGCAGGAGCATGGCATCAAGATGGTGCTTTGCCTGCTGCTTCCGGTCAGTGACTACACCCAGCACAAGCAGACAGACCACAGGCCGCCCTCTGATATTCTCAAACTCAATGAGTGGCTGCGCCGTTACGCCGCCGAAATCCAGGCGGAGGTTGGGGATTACTATTCGGTCCTGGTGGATAGCCATGGCATGCTGAAGGAAGGCTATTCAGACGATGGCTTGCATCCCAACGAGCGCGGTTACACGCTAATGGCTCCTGTGGCTGAGGCGGCCATCGAGCGGGGGCTGAGAGGTAAGAAGTAAGAACAATGGGGGCTGGGGCAAGTGTGAATTATGAATTGTAAAGTATGAAGTATAAATGGCTCACTGGTTACTGTCCTTGAAGAGGCGCAGGTCCGGAGGGCGGCGCCTGCGCTACGCTTGCTTTTCTTCCCCAATCCCCAGCGGACAGGTTGAAGGCAGCACGCAATTAGCAGAGGGCAGTCAGAAGTGGGTACCATGAGAAACGCAAATCAGGATTCAGGATTCGGAATTGCGCCACTCCCGTTTTGTCAACTGACCACGGACCCGCCGTGGCGGGACCACGGCTGACTGGCTACGGACAACGGACCACGGACGAATGACCAAGAACATAGTGCCAGTTGAACTTTGAGCTGTCGAAGCATAATATCAGCCCAGGTCTATTTCGTAGAGGTTTCGCGAACAAAGGGGTTCGCTGATGAATTATCCGGTCTGGGAACCATCCATGTTAGGTGGGGGAATGGTCATCGGGATCATCGCCATTCTCCACGTCTTCGTTTCGCATTTTGCGGTTGGCGGCGGTCTCTTTCTGCCTCTCACAGAGCGCAAGGCCTATCGTGAGAACAATCCCGCCTTGCTGGAATACGTGAAGTCCCACTCGAAGTTCTTCGTTCTTGTCGTCCTGGTTTTTGGAGCCGTGAGTGGTGTGGGCATCTGGTGGAGCATCAGCTTGGTGAATCCTGAAGCTACGGCCACGCTCATTCACGTTTTTGTTTGGGGCTGGGCGATCGAATGGGTTTTCTTCATTGTGGAGATTGCCGCAGCCTTCATCTACTATTACGGCTGGGACCGGCTTGCCCCCCAGACGCACCTCTTGGTGGGATGGATTTATTTCGGGGCAGCGTGGGCCAGCCTGCTGGTCATCAACGGCATCCTGACGTTCATGCTGACGCCGGGGAGATGGATCGAGACGCAGACTTTCGCGTCGGCCTATTTCAACCCCGGTATGTTGCCTTCGCTGGTGGTGCGCACGGCGGTGTGCGTGGCGCTGGCGGGTGTTTACGCCCTGATTACCTCGTCGGCGGTCAGCAACGTTGCCCTGCGGAATGAGGTTGTCCGTTATGCCGCCCAATGGCTGCTGATCGGTACGCTGATTATTCCTTTCGCCGGGGTGTGGTATATCTCCACCCTTCCCAGCATGGCGCGGGAGATTTCCATGGGCGCGTCGCCGGCGGTCACCATCTTCGCCGGGCTTTCAATATTCCTCTCCGCGCTGGTCGTGGCGTTCACTTACTTTGGCCCCTACCAGCGCCCACGCCATTTCAATCTGGTCTTCGCTTTCCTGCTTGCCGTCCTTGCCCTCTCGACAACCGGCGTTACGGAATGGGTACGGGAGGCGGTGCGGAAGCCCTACATCATTTACGGTTACATGTACGCCAACAGCTTGCGCATGGCGGATATGGGGCGTGTCCGGGAGCAGGGAGTACTGAAGTCGGCAAGGTGGGTTCGCCGGCATGACGTGGACCCCAATGCCCCGGAGCGCGCCGGTGAAGAGGTTTTTCGGGTGGAGTGCGCGAGTTGTCATACCGTAAACGGGTACAACAGCATCCGCTTCGCCGTCAAAGGCTGGAGTTGGACAATGATCGACTACCAGTTGGCTCACCTCAACGAGTTGAAGGGCTTCATGCCGCCGTTCGTCGGGACCGAGGCGGAGCGAAAGGCCTTGGGCGACTGGCTGACAAGTTTGAACCCACGGCCCGTGAGCGTCGGCATGGAGCCTGGAAATCCTGCCCCCAAAGGCCAGTCCAGGGGTACGACTGGAGAAGGAGCGCCGCAACAATGAATCCTGTCATCCCTGCGCCAGTTCCAGTACCCTTGCCCGCGCCGGCTTGGCTGCTCGAGTTTCTGCTGGTGTTCACATTTATCCTGCACCTGCTGGCGATGAACTTTCTCTTGGGCGGGGTTATCATCCTGAGCGTTTCCAGCTTCCTTGGCCGGCGCGATTCCAAGCACCGTGAATTCACGCGTCGCGTTTCCCGCGCCATGCCCTCCGTAGCGGCCTTCACCATCACGCTCGGCGTGGCTCCGCTGTTGTTCCTGCAGCTCGTTTATGGGCAACTCTTCTACACCTCCTCCGTCCTGATGGCCTGGTACTGGCTTGCGGCGGTGTTCTTGGTCATGCTCGGTTACTACGGCGTTTATTGGTATCAAATGCAGCACGACGAGCTTGGGCCAAAGGCGGTGTGGGTGATCCTGGTGACCGCCATCCTCTTTATTCACGTGGCCTTCATCTTTACGCAAAACATGACGGCCATGCTGCACCCCCAGGATTTCTACAGCCTGTTTGTGAACGGCAAGGTCGGGACAATTCTCGGCCCCATCACTCTTCTGAACATTACACGTCTGGCTCACTTCGTAGTGGCCGCGGTAGCCTTGGCCGGGTTGGGGGTGGCTCTGCTCTCGCACCGCTGGCAGACGGAATCGCCGGAGTTGGCGGATTGGGGGAGACGTTACGGGGTGACTTGGTTCATGGGCGGGACCCTGGTGCAATTTCTGGTGGGTCTCTGGTTTTTGTTCAGCCTGCCGGTGGAAGTCCGTCAGACCCTGGTGGGCGAGAAGCTCGCCGTGGGCGTGCTGGTCTTGGCGATTATTCTGGCTTTGCTGGCGCTTTTGAGCGCTCCCAAGAGTCTGTTGGCATCGAGTGTCGCGATGCTGGGCACTGTCAGCGCGATGGCCGTATTGCGACACTTCGTGCGCAGCGCTTCTCTGCGCCCCTACTTTGATCTACACTCGCTGCCGGTCCAGGGCCAGTGGGTCGTCTTCTCCATTTTTGTGGCGCTGCTGCTGGCTGGCCTTGCTACTGTAGGCTGGATGCTCTACGTGTTCTTCCGCCCTGCCGCCACGCGTGGGGCATCCTCCTAGCATTACTCCGCTAGAAGTTTAGCGAGGCTTGGCCTCAGGGCGACGAGTCATGCCTCGTTAGGAATCGGAAGGGCGGGTCCCGCAGGGCGGGACCCGTCCTTCCCCTAGAAGTGGACGCAGAACTTGACTCATTTACACCAAGTTCCAAAACTCTAGACTTCTAGGACGATGGCGAAGTGGATAGACTCGCGGTTAGTCCAGTCATCTTGCCTGTTGTCCTCCGGTTGCATTCCCGGTAAGATTCGACTGGAGAGGGGACCGAGCTGAGAAAGAGTCGGGGCCGGGGAAGCTTGCGTCCAACACTCACCTGTGATAGCGAGTCGGAAGCGGAGGAGGGATGCGAAAACTTCTTATCGGTGTGATCGTTACGTTTGTGTTGAGCTTTCCCGTGGCCCGCACAAGAGCGGGGCAGTACCAGTCCGCTGTCCAGCCGGAGACAAAGATGCTCAAGGCGCGACAGAAACAAGAATGGAAGACGCTGAAGCTCCAGGAGAAATACCAGAAACACTCCTGGAAGGGCCAGCATCTCTCCAAAGCGACACGGGCGCAAATGAAGCACCAGATGCAGCGCGAAAAGCGGGCTCTGCGCGAGAAACAAAGGAACGATCGCCAGAATTTAAAGGACCGCCAGCGACTGATGAAAGAAAGGACGAGGCAAGTCTATTAGCCGTGGCACCGCCTCGCAAAGCCGGACCTGCTTCCATCCGGCGATGGAGTTGAGCATTGGGTACGGACAGCCGAGTGGGGAGCGATCGGGCCTCAGCAGTGCGGCTAAACTGTCGAGTACGAACGTCAACCTTGCGTTGGGCTCTTCTCTCTCCAGTGAAGTCGAAAGGGTCTTGGGAGGTCGCCATGAAGCGAAGCGGCTGGTTGTTGGCGCTAGCATTCCTATTGATTCCGGTGCTGGGGGCGCAGGAGGCCCAAAAGTCAGGAGGAGAACAGGAGCAAAAGCCCACCCTCGGCCCCTCACCTGCGCCTGCTCTGCGAGGTCCCCGAACAGCCACCGTGAACGACTACCGAAAGCTCGCGCGAATTCGCAGCATCTACGTCGAGAGGATGGACAACGCCCTGAGTGAAAAGCTGGTCCTGAGCCTTGGGAAATTGGGCCGTTTCAGGATCGCATCCACGCCTAAAGAAGCGGATGCCATAATGACCGGCTCATGCTTGGAGTCGCGCCGGCTGAAACGGCTTCACTCCGAGGTGTTCATCGCCGATCGAGGTGGCGGGTCAGTTTGGCAGGATAACGTCTACCGGCCTTACAACCCTCCTTCCCTCGAACAGGCCGTCAACGAAACCGCGCAGATGGTGGCGGAACACTTGGGGGAGAGTTTCAGCGAAGCCGGAATGAAGTGAGCGCGAGGGTCAGGGCACGGCGTGTCGCATGGGGAGAGGGCGGCATTGCTCCGGGAGGAACCTTACGCTCACTCAGGACCTTCTTAAGGCTCGAACTGAATTCTTGAATGGCAGGGATTTCAGTGGCCGATGCGGAAAGGCAAGGCGGAGCCTGTCCAGAGCCAAGGGAGTCCGACCGCTTCTCACCGCGAAGCGGTGGGTCCCGCCTCGCGGGACGCAAGCCCACGGTAGGTTTCGTCCCGCAGGGGCGGGATCGCCCAACCCCGCAAGGGGTTGTCCAATGCCGCCCCTAGCCCCCAGCACCTAGCCCCGGTCTTTGAACTGACAACTGAATCCTGAATCCTGAATCCTGAATCCCGAATCCTGTTTTCTTATGCACTTGCGCGCTTTCCGCTCCGACGATCTCGAAACACTCTACAAGATCGATCAGGCTTGCTTTGCGCCGGGTATTTCTTATCCGCGTGAAGAGTTGAGCAGGTTCATAAGCCAGCGGGGAAGCAGGACATGGGTCGCAGAAGAGAGCGGGGAAATCGCCGGCTTCCTCATTGCCGAGCGCCAAGCGCAGAAAGTGGCACACATTGTGACCATCGACGTGGTGGACCGCTGGCGGCGGCGAGGAGTCGGAAGCTTGCTGATGGACGCCGCGGAGCATTGGGCGCGGGAGCAGAAACTGCTGCTTGTTTACCTCGAAACCGCAGAGAACAACACTGCAGGGCAAGCCTTTTATGAGGCGCGAGGTTACAGGAAAGTGGACAGCGTCACGAACTATTATTCGGACGGCACGTCTGCCTGGGTCATGCTGAAGTGGTTGAAAGGGAAAGAAGCTGCTGGCGTCTGAGTGCTGGAAGCCGGAAGTCGAAAATTGGAGCCCCAAAGCAAGATTTTTTCGAGATTGACTTTCGGGGCCGAGTAAAGTTGAATGCCCAAATCTGATGAGGGTAAGGAGGCAGAAGAAAGCGCACCTAACCGTCGAACTTCCAGGATCGACTGATCTGAGGAGCCCATGCCCATCAAACTGACGTCATCCGACAGCAAGACCATTGTTGTTGCCGTCCTCATTGCAGCTTTTTCGCTCGCCATCGGCATCAAGTACTTCTCTCATGCATTTCCGGAGGCGGCGATTCAGTTCCGCGTGAACCGGGACGACTCGGCTCCCCTGGCGCAGAAGTTTCTTGCCGAGCGTGGTTTCAAACTTGGCGGTTACCGCCATTCGGCGGCGTTCGATTACGACGGCCAGGCGAAGGTTTACCTGGAGCGTACTCAAGGCCTGGAACGGATGAACCGGCTGACGCGCGGGCCTGTTCATCTTTGGCATTGGTCCCATCGCTGGTTCAAGCCACAACAGAAGGAAGAATTCCGCGTGGACCTGACGCCCGCTGGCGAAGTGGTGGGCTTTGACCACGATATCCCCGAAGCGGCGCCGGGCGCGGCCCTGGATCAGGCTTCTGCCCGGACCATCGCGGAGACATTTCTCAATCAGGTGATAAGGCGGAATCTTGCGGACCTCGAGTTCGTTGAGACGCAGACGGAGAAGCGCCCGGCGCGCACCGACCATGACTTTACGTGGAAGCGGAAGAGCGTGGACCTCGGAGATGGAAGTCTGCGCATCGAAGTGGAGGTAGATGGCGACCAGGTGGCGGGTTACCGGGAGTTCATCAAGGTTCCGGAGCAGTGGGCTCGTGACTACGAAAAGCTCCGCTCACGGAACAATGCCGCTCAAATCGTGGACGAGGTTTTCGCCATTCTGTTGTGCGTCGCCATGCTGGTGATTTTAATCCGACGCCTGCGCGACCGTGATGTGCCGGTTGGGACGTCCCTGGCTTTCGGCGGGGTAGCCGCCGCCTTGTACCTGCTGGGCCAGTTCAACGCCTTTTCCTTGGCTGAATTCGGCTACCGAACCACGGATTCCTACTCGAGCTTTGTCACTAATTATCTGTGGGACAACCTTCTTGCGGCACTCGGCATTGGAGCAGCTATTTTCTTGCTGGTAGCTGCCTCGGAGCCGGTGTACCGCGAGGGTTATCCGAAACAAATCTCGCTGCGAAGATACTTCAATTGGCAGGGCCTGCGAAGTCGCTCGTTTTTTATCGCCAATATGGTGGGCATCGCCCTCACCTTCTTCTTCTTTGCTTACCAGACTGTCTTCTACCTTGCCGCTGACAAATTGGGGGCCTGGGCGCCCGCTGAAGTTCCCTTTACCGACCTGCTGAATACACGATTCCCCTGGGTCACGGTGCTTTTCATCGGATTCTTCCCGGCTGTTTCGGAAGAAATGCTATTCCGGGCTTTTTCCATTCCATTCCTGAGGAAGTTGCTGCGCTCCTTGCCTCTAGCGGTGGTGCTCTCGGCTTTCATATGGGGGTTCGGCCACGCGGCATACCCGAACCAGCCATTCTTCATTCGTGGCCTTGAGGTGGGGCTGGGGGGAATCGTGACGGGCCTGATCATGCTGCGTTTCGGAATTCTGGCCACCTTGATCTGGCACTATTCTGTGGATGCGCTTTACACGGCGTTCCTTCTGATTCGTTCTCCCAATCATTACCTGATGGTGTCAGGCGCCGTCTCCGCGGGCATCATGCTGATCCCGCTACTGGTCGCGGTGGTCGCCTATTGGCGTACTGGAACATTCCGCGAAGAGGAATCACTTAGCAACGCCTCCGAGGGCATTTCCAGGCCGGTTGGCAAAGAGGTCATCGAACCGGAAGCCGCTCTTGTCTACCAACCATTGTCCCAAAGGCGACTGATTCTCGCCGGACTCCTCACCCTCCTCTTCATTTTGCTGGCGGTGATTCCTGTTTATCGTTTTGGGGAGGGCATCTCGATGAATATCTCTCGCGCGCAAGCCCTGCGCACGGCTGATGCCTACCTCCGGCAGCGTCAGGTGGATCCCGGACGGTACCACCAAGTGGCGTGGGTTCACGAAAACGTTGACCCCTTGGCGGTCCGCTATTTGCTCGAGCACAAATCCATCAAAGAGTCTGACCAGACTTACCGGCTGGCGACCCGCCTTGCGGTCTTCGAGGTGCGTTACTTCCGGCCGCTGGAAAAGGACGAGCACCACGTCTTCTTGGATCCGACCAGCGGCCAGGTGTTCGGCTATCGAATGTTGTTGGACGACAACGCGCCCGGCGCTTCGCTCTCGCCTGAACAGGCGCAGACCCTGGCAGCAAAGTATGTTGAAGAGCAAGGCTACCGTCTTTCGGATTTCGATTTACAGAGCTCGCAAGCGGAGAAACGGAAGGCCCGCGAGGATTATACGCTGGTGTGGCAGGCTAAAGCCGGCGATCCCCGAAATGTCGGAGATGCGCATTATCGCCTGGAGGTTGAAGTGGCCGGCGACCAGTTGGTGAGGTTTGCGCGCTCCTTCAAACTTCCGGAAGCGTGGGAACGGGCCCGCGGTTCCTCGAGTTTGGTCAATTCGGTGTTGTCCTTTGCGGGATATCTGGTCGGTTTAGCCTTGGTCGGAGCCGGCGTGATCTTGTTGGTCATGCAGATCAGGTCCGGCCAGATGCCTTGGCGTCCGGCAGCGAAGGTGGGCGCTCTGATCGTTGCGTTGATGATTCTTTCCGAGCTTAACCAATGGCCAGGTTTGGACCGCCAGTATGAGACCTCGATCCCTCTATCCACTTGGCGGCTGTACATCGCGGTCAGTCTGGTTGTGTTTCCGTTGCTGGCCGGTTTGCTTTGCTGGTTACTGGCGGGTCTCGCAGCGAGCCTGTATCCGGAGGCTTGGCAGCTCTTGAGAGGCTGTGCCCGGCGCGTGTGGCGGCGAGATACGGCGGTGTGCATTGTGTTGGTTCTGGCCGCCGATGCGGGCCTGAACAAGCTGACGGCACTTTTCGCCAGCCGCTTTCACGCCTTTGCTCCCGTGGGCACCGAAGTTTTTTCGGAAATGTTCAATGCCGCTCTGCCGGGTGCGGGCTTTTTCCTGCGCGCGCTCTGGTGGATCGTCGTCTTCATTTCTGGTCTGGGTCTGGCGATCTATATCATTCGCCTCGGATGGATAAGGCGGGCTTGGTGGCTGTGGGCTGGAATACTGCTGGGGCTGGTTGGACTGGGGCCGGCGGGCGCGCATTCGGTTCGCGAGTTCTTTGCCGGCTGGGTGATGAGCTTTGTTCCACTTGCGGTTGGGGCGGCGATTGTTTTCTGGTTCTTCCGCAATAACCTGCTGGCCTATCTGGCCGCCGCTTTCTGCCTGCAAGTGGCGCAGCCGTTGGTTTCGTTGCTCTCACAACAAGCTGCTTTCTACCGGTCGAACGGATGGCTGCTTGCCGTCCTGGCGTTCCTCTTCCTGGTGTGGTTGCTTCTTGTAGGCGGGGAAAGTGAGGCTCGCAGCGAGCCATGACCAAGCTCAATGAAATTGAAGTGCGAGTCCTGGGCTCGCTTGCGGAAAAGGAAATCACCACGCCGGATTACTATCCCCTCTCGTTGAACGCCGTCATCAACGCCTGCAACCAGAAGTCCAACCGCGACCCGGTTATGGCGCTGGACGAGAGCGTGGTGACGCAGGCGCTGGACAGCCTGAATGAAAAAAGCCTGGCGGGCCAAGTGAGCAGCGCGGACAGCCGTGTTCCTAAATATGCACACCGGCTGCAGGAAGTCTTCAATTTTGATCGAAGGGAAATGGCCGTGCTCTGTGTACTCCTGCTGCGCGGTCCGCAGACTCCGGGCGAATTACGTGGACGCGCAGAAAGGATGTACAAATTCGACGACCTCATAGTGGTGGAGTCCGCGCTTCGTCATCTGATGGAAAGAGATCCTCCCCTGGTGAAAAAGTTGGGGCGCCAGCCGGGCACGAAGGAGTCGCGTTACGCGCACCTGCTGGCCGGAGATGTGGAAGGGTGGATCGCGCCGGCAGAGGCACCCCCAGTGGCGGCAACAGACGGTCAAGATGAGCAGCGGATCACGCGCCTGGAAACTGAAGTCGAGAGCCTGCGAACGGAAATCGCTGCTCTCCGGCAACAACTGGAAGAGTTCCGGAAACAATTTGAATGAGCCGGCGGGGCAAAGAGTGGGGCCAACTACGGGCTCCTACCCCTCGCCTGCCATGCTGTCATTCTGAGCATGACAAGCTATGGGGCCTGTCCCGCGGCTCGATCCACGGGGAAAATCTTTAACGCGAAAGCGTAATCACCGGGCTTCTCGTTGGGCATTTCGACGATTAGGCCCTCAACGCTGCGGGTCCACTCGACTTTGGCCTTGGAGCCAAGCATCCGGACTGTCTTGATGTGGCGCTTCGTCAACTCTGAACCGGAGGCCAGCGACTTGATGGTCAGTTTGCCGTCCTCCGGCCAGGCAAGCGCAATAGCATAAAGTGTATCGCCCTTGGCTGTGAAGCGGATGTCCTGTGCTGTGTATCCGCTGGTGGCGGTGTCTTTGAAGGAACCACCCACCACCTTGGTTGGACCCTCGCCGTAAACTTTCCAGGGTCTTGTGGCGTAGATGGCCTCCGCGTTGACGGACAGCCACTTGCCCATGTTCAGTAGGATCTTCTGGACTTCGTCAGGAATGGTGCCATCGGGTTTGGGTCCAATGTTCAGCAGCAGGCAGCCATTCTTGCTCACAATATCCACGAGTTCGTCAATGAGCGATTCTGGGGTGCGGAACGTCTCGTCCTTGATGTATCCCCAGGACTTCTCGCCCACGGAAGTGTCGGTTTGCCAGAAGATGGGGCGTAGCGTGTCGAGTTGCCCACGCTCGATGTCGAGCACGGCGGCGTGCTCGGGATAGGCCTTAATCTTGTAATTGATGGCGACCTCGCGCTTCCACTCTGCGGCGCGGTTATAGTAGAAGGCCCCAAACTTCTGCAGGTAAGGTTTGAAAGCAGGTTGCTCGATCCACCAGTCGAACCAGACGATTTCCGGATGATACTTGTCCACGATCTCAGCCGCGCGCGCCAGCCAATTGTCCAGATACGCGTTGTTGGGCTGGACCTTATCCGATT
>JBEKUR010000209.1:0-10500 GCA_049514855.1 Terriglobia bacterium | reverse complement strand
GCCGCGTGGTGCCGATAGCCGACAACGAAGTGACGTTCCGGGTCTCCGGCGAGGGAAAACTGATCGGCGTCGGCAACGGCGACCCCACCAGCCACGAATCCGACAAGGGCACATCGCGAAAAGCCTTCTCCGGTTTTTGCATGGCCATTGTCCAGTCTACGAAGACTGCCGCGAACATCACCGTGGAGGCGACGTCCCCCGGACTCGCGTCAGCCAGCGTTACGATTGCGGCGAAAGCCGCGACGCTGCGTCCCCAGGTGGCGGTTTGGGAACGCGAGGTGCCGGTGGGTTCGGGCATCACCGGCCTCTGGAGGCCGATACCGAATACGGGCGGCGCCACCGGCCTGCTCGCGTTGCTCCTCGGTGGTGGCACTACGGTGTTCTCTCTCCGGCAGGATGGGAACAGCCTCACGGGAAGCGTGGAGGGCGCCGGCGGCGGCTTCTTTGGCGGCAACGATGCGCCCATCCCAATCGCGGAAGGCAAAGTAGACGGCAACAGTGTCTCCTTCAAAGCCGCAAACAGCACCTTTTCGGGAACGCTGAAGGGAGACCAGATCGAGCTCGAGCGGAAGATAGATTTCGGTTTCCGTCTGAGGGCCGCTCCCCCGGCGCCGGCGGGGACGCGCCCGGCAATAGGACCACCGCCGGACGGATCAGATCCGTCGATGGGAGCCGGCTGGGGCCGCCCCCCGGTGGTCCCGCTTGTTCTGCATCGGGTTCAGCGGTAGAGATCGCTTTGCTGTGCCAATGGTGACAAGAAGCTTGCCATTATCGGCAAAGCCCGATAATCTCTACCTCCGTCAGATTGGTTCCCGGAGTATTTATCCATGCACATCTCGCGCACAAATATGTTGCTTGCCGGTTTGGTATTCTCCGTTGCAGCTCTATCCATTTTTATTACTGCAATCAAGGCGCAGCCGGCGCCAGGGAAGATCAACTTTCACGACAGCTTCTCTTCCGGCAAGCTCGATGCCTGGCAATTCCCTTTCCCCGAGGACTGGGTGGTGAAAGAAGAGGGTCGGCTGCATTACCTGCACATGCTGCGAAGTCGTGACCCTCTGGTTCCTCGCCGCCCCCAGCAGTTCGCGCTGGTGAAGGGTATCACCGTCGGAAGCTTCACTCTTGAGACACGCGTGCGACGCGAGGGCAGGTCGATGCTGATCGTTTTCAACTACGTCGACACGCTGCACTTCTACTACACCCACTTATCCGTTGACTCCGGCGCCAAGGTAGATGTGCACAACGGAATCTTCATGGTGGATGGCGCTCCGCGTCGCCGCATCGCAGGCACGGAAGCAGCGCCGGCGCTTCCCGACACGAATTGGCACGAGGTTCGCGTCGAGCGCGATGTAAATTCGGGTTCGATAAAAGTTTTTGTCGACGAAGAGCCCCAGCCGCGTTTTTCGGTGGTCGACAACACCTTTAAATGCGGCCAAGTCGGTCTCGGATCGTTCGATGAGACAGGCGACTTCGCGGACGTCAAGCTTTCATCAAAAGACTCCGGCTGCCACCCGTAGCGGCGGGCTTCAGCCCGGCAACGTGCCGTCAACGACTTATGCCCGCCTGAAGGCGGCCTCTACGTTTGCTGGTATAATGGGTTTCGGGGCCAGCCGAAACTGATCGCGGGACATTCACCTTCGCCAAACTTTTGTTGAGGAGCCGTCATGAGCAATGATTTTTCGAGAAGAAAATTCCTGGAAAACATCGCCATCGGGGCAGCGGCGAGCGCCAGCCTTCCCTTGTGGACGAATCTCGCCACGCCAAAGGAACGGGCAATGCCGCATCGCATGTTGGGCCACACGGGCGCCAAAGTTTCCATTCTGGCTTTTGGCTGTGGCAGCCGCTTCCTGATGTACGAGGACGAGGACAAAGCTGTCCAAGTGCTTAACCACGCTCTCGATCTGGGCATCACCTACGTCGATACCGCCTATGCTTACGGTAACGGCAAGAGCGAAACACGCGTTGGCAAGGTCATGGCCACGCGCCGCAAGGAAGTGTGGCTGGCCACCAAGATTCCCGACCGTACACGCGACGGCTTTATGAGCCGCCTGGAAGGCAGCCTGAAGCGCCTCCAGACGGACCATGTGGACCTGGTGCATATTCACAGCCTGGGCCACGCCGATGACTTGGAAAAGATCGAAGGCCCCGATGGCGCCCTCAAGGGATTGCTGGAAGCGAAGGAACAGAAGATGGCGCGCTTTATCGGCATGAGCAGCCACACCGAAGGCGCGGTCCTGGCGCAGGCCATCGAACGGCATCCGCTCGACTGCACGCAGATGGCGCTGAACCCTACCGGCACCGGCGAGTTTGAAAAGACCGCCCTCGCCGCCGCCCACAAGAAGGGCCTGGGCGTTATCGCCATGAAGGTTTATGGCCAGGAGTTCCTGATCGGCACGGAAGGTGGCAAGACGGATGCGGATACGCTCCTGCATTTTGCCATGAGCTTGCCGGTCACGGCCGCGGTCGCGGGCATGCCCCAGGTGGAGATGCTCGAGCACAACGTGGAACTGGCCCGCAACTTCACACCCTTTAGCGACGAGAAGATGAATCAGTTGCGCCGCGACATGTCGGTCCTCCATGACGACATGCAGCATCACCTCGTCGGGCACATCGATGGCCCCACGGATCGCCCCGAGGTGTTTTGGACGTAAAGAGAGAATAGTTGGCCTATATGAAAATACCGCACTACCTGATCGCAACGGTTCTGATCCTTCAATCCCTGTTTGCTCAAACATCTGCCAGGAGCATTGATGGTGTCTGGCAGGGCGCGCTTCTATTTGGTCAAGGGAAGGTCCGCGTAGTTTTGTACGTGTCGCCGCCCCGCGATGGCGTATACAGCGGCGCAATGCTCAATCCGGACTCGGGCACGGGGTCGAATATTGACCTGATCCAGTTTGCGAATGGCAAGGTGGGTCTGGAACTGAAGGACGTAGGCTTCAAGTTCGAGGGAATGCTCTCTCCCTCCGGCAATGAAATCAAGGGCCAGTTCACGCAGGGCGAAACTTCCGGAGATTTAACACTCATTCGGGCCAGCGAGAGTCACTCCAGGGCCGCAGATGAGTACGAGAAGCGCGAGTACATGATTCCGATGCGGGACGGGATTCATCTTCACACGACCGTCTTTTCTCCCAAGGTACGCAAGGAAGCACTCCCGTTCCTAGTCGAGCGCTCCCCCTACGGATGGGATTCCGCTGCCCTAGTGATCAACGCTGGGATGTCCGAACTCGCCCGCGACGGCTACCTCCTCGTCTTCCAGGATATCCGGGGCCGCTACCAGTCCGAAGGCCAGTTCGTGATCCAGCGCCCAGTCAGGAATTCGAAAGACGATCGGTCTATCGATGAGGGCACCGACACTTACGATACGATCGACTGGCTAATAAAGAACATCGCTGGAAACAATGGCCGGGCGGGCATTATGGGGATCTCCTACGGGGGTTGGCTCACCGAGATGGCACTAATCGAGCCGCACCCGGCGCTCAAGGCCGCCTCCGAGCAGGCCTCGCCCGCCGACATGTTTCTGGGCGACGACTTTCACCATAACGGCGCGTTCCGGCTTAGCTACGGCTTCGAATATGCCGCCATGATGGAGACGGGCAAGACCAACAAGACATTCCAGTTCAAACAGTACGATACTTACGATTGGTATTTGAAGCTCGGCCCTCTCCGCGAGGCCAATGCCCGTTATTTCGAGGGCCAGCGGCCCACCTGGAACAACTTCATCGCCCATCCGAACTATGACGATTTCTGGAAGCAACAAGCTGTGCAGAGAATCCTTCGCTCCGTCAAGGTGCCCAACCTCAACGTAGGGGGTTGGTTCGACCAGGAGGACTTTGCTGGGCCATGGCGTATTTTCGCCGCGAGTGAAACGCCGGAGTCGCGTCAGTACAACTACCTCGTGGTTGGCCCCTGGAACCATGGCGGCTGGTTTTCGGGCGTGGGCCGCACGCTGAAGAATCTCGACTTTGGAAGCAACACTGGCGACTATTTCCGTAAGAACATCCAAGCTCGTTGGTTCGCATACTGGCTAAAAAGCAACGGCCCGCTGAACCTTCCCCGCATCCAGCTTTTTGAGACCGGCTCCAACCAATGGACGGCCTATGATCGGTGGCCTCCCAGTGGGGTTCAAGAGCGCCGGCTGTACCTGCACGCTTCGAGTGAAGCCACCTTCGAGCCACCGACTGAGGGCCGTGATGCGTTCGATAGCTTTGTCTCCGATCCACGCCGGCCGGTTCCGTATCGCGAGCGACCCATTCCGGAAACCTACGGCGGATCGCCTGGTTGGAGCACATGGCACACCGACGATCAGCGCTTCGCCGAGAGCCGTCCCGACGTGGCAGTCTGGCAGACGAAGCCGCTCGAATCGGACCTCACCATCGCCGGTGACGTGATCGCCGACGTGTTCGCCTCCACCTCCGGAACTGACTCGGATTGGATCGTGAAGCTGATCGACGTCTATCCTGCAAGCGTACCGGAAGATCCGCCAATGGGCGGTTATGAGCTGATGATTGGGGCGGACGTTTTGCGCGGCCGATTCCGCAACGGCTTTGAGAAGCCTGAACCTGTCACGCCGAATCAGCCTGTCGAATATCGCATCGATCTGCTATCGCATGACCACGTGTTCCGGAAAGGCCACCGCATCATGATTCAGGTTCAGAGCACCTGGTTTCCTGTGATCGACCGGAATCCTCAGAAGTTCGTTCCGAACATCTTCGAGGCGAAAGAGTCCGACTTTCAAGCCGCGACACAGCGTGTCTTTCGATCCAAGACGCACCCCTCGGCGGTGGTCCTGCCAGTTCTCCACTGAATGATTTGATGTAAACAGCAACGGGGGCGAAGCGGCGCTGGCATCTCGATCGTGTAAGAAGGGTCTTTATCCTGAATTCAAGTCGCACGTTCGGTGTCGCCCGCCAAGGCGGGCTGAGAGAGACTCCTCGGGGCGATCTGATCCCATGGTTGCCACCATGGGCTAACTGATGCCGCCCGCCGTGGCGGGCTGCTTTCTCGGTGCACTGCTTTGTTCGAACACGTCCTCGGTCAACCGCCTTTCAACCCAGCGGGTTGGAACGGAACAACGGACTGGGGAGTCGTTGAAGGGGCGCAGAGTTACACAACAACTTTGCACTAGCCGCTAAACCGACCGGGACGGCTGAGCAACAGTTTTCTGCCGTATTATTCCGCTTGAACGCCGTATCTGTTGCAGAGGCGGTCGTAGTGTTCGGCAAGCGCCTCCTCATGACGAACTTCATCCCTGTAGAAGCCCATAAGAAGCCCTTTGAGCTCCTTGTCTTCGCAAAGTTCTGCCGCATGCTTATATGTAATTTGAGCGTCCCGCTCCCTCTGTACAGCGTCTCTAAATATCAGGAACAACTGCCTAGTGTTTTCAGGCATTTCTTCAGGCATAGGATACCTCCTTCGGTTGGCCAGAGAAATCCCCGGCCTGCCAGCCCTTTTTACTACTAAAACACACCTTGTCAAATAAGTCAATTCGGAGTTATACAATCTTTCCCAATAGCTCGGAACTCGGGGAGATCGATACTTCATCTGGGCTCGGCCCGTTCGGGTATAGCAGATCATGCGGGCGCACCACAAGGAAATCGCGTTAGGCAAACTTTCCATGTACCGAAAAAGAGGGTTGTGAGTAGGCTTCTAAGGAGGCGGGATCGACTGCGCGTTGGGCATTTCAACCGCCCCCACAGACCCATCGGGCTCGAGCTCGAGAGTGGGCGCGTAAAGTACGAGGAACTTGCGCCTCCACCATAGGCCCTCTGCACGCCTGATCTTCAGATCGGTGAACCAGTACCGCCACAACACGGCGCGCACCTCTTTCTACAGCATCTTAGGGACTTTTGGAATTTGCTTTGCGACCGAAAATCGGCTGCTGCCTGCCGGCGCTCTGCGCAGTCGTCAGTCATCCAACCGGAGAATCAGGCGACTGCTCGAGCACGGGCTGGTTCTGCAGCTTGCTGTGTTAGGAGGAGGCGAAAGCATCAAGCTACGCCAAAAATGAAGTGGGATTGACGTTTGCCAACACTCCTCCATCCGTTTCAAAGCTAAAGGCATTTTAGGCTTTGTGGGTGAGACAGGTACGCTTTCAGCGGAGCCAACGTTCGAGATTCCTCGCCACAAAATCGTCGTCGCTGAGGTGGGGATACGAAGCGCAAATCCGGTCAATCTCCTCGATCTGGCCTGGAGAAGTCTCCTCGTCGGGATCCAAGCACCAGCGGCCTTCCAGGAATCCTTGGCGACGCAGAATCTCGTGCAGGCCTGCGATGCATCCCGCAAAATTGTTTCGCGCATCGAAGAAAGCGGCATTCGCATCTGTGATTTCACCGGAACTGGCGAGTAAGTCCGCCGCCAGCTCGCGGTGTTCCCGGCACCCTCGAACCTTCTCCAACAGCTCGACCGCACGCTTGGTCCACACGGCCCAGTGCCCCAGCAGGCCTCCCACGAACTTGATGCTGACGGTGCGATTCTGTGTCCGCACACGGAAGTCCGTGAGCAGATCGGCGACGATGTTGTCGTCGTTGCCCGTGTAGAGGGCCACTTCGGCCTCTCTGCCGCTCTCGGCCAGGGCGCGAATGACAGCAAGCGTCTGATAGCGGTTGAACGGCGCCACCTTAATCGCCACCACCTTTTCCAACTCAAGGAACCGCCGCCAAAATTCAAACTCCAAAGGTCGGCCGCCAACCCCAGGCTGCAAATAGAATCCAAAAATCGGAATGACTTCACCAACGGCGCGGCAGTGTTCGATGAGCTCCTGGACCGAAGCCGAGGGGAGCGCTCCGAGGCTCAACAATCCCGCGTCATAGCCAAGCTGGCGCGCCAATTCCGCCTCGGGAACCGCTTGTGAGGTTTGTCCACAAATGCCTGCAATCTTCAGGAAACGCTTCCCAAGCGCTTGCTCGCACTCGCGGGCGGTTTCGACGGCGAGCTTCAGGACCGGCTCAAAGAGGCCGATTTGAGGATCGCGGATGGCAAACTGAGTGGTGTGGACGCCGACCGCGATACCGCCGGCGCCTGCCTCGCAGTAATAGCGCGTCAGCGCGCGCTGGCGGCGTTCGTCAAGCTTGCGCTTCGAGTTTAGAGCGAGGGGATGCGCCGGGATCACCACGCCCTGGACGAGAATCCGTCGGGCTTGCGGATCCATCTCGGCTGCTGAAGGCATGCTATTCAATACCTGCCGTCGGCGACATCGAATTTCGTGGGCTTCTCAAGGCTCACACCACCTCGCTCAACCCAGTGGGCAACCCACTGCAACAGCACCTCGAGTTTGACTTCGGGAAAACCCAGCAGGGAGTGGCAGAGCGAGGCGTTGCTCAAAAAAGCAAGGTCTCCCTCTTCCCCCTTAAAAACCGGCTCGCGGTGGAACATTTCCGCGAAGGATGCTGCCGCGCGTCGCACGGAGATGATCTCCGGCCCAGTAACGTTCAAAACGCGGGCCGGGGACGAGCAATGCTCCAAGCAACGCAGAGCGTAGGAATTAGCGTCGCCTTGCCAAATCGCGTTCAAAGCGGGAACCGTCAATTTGACGGCCTGCCCGGTGAAAACCTTCCGCGCGATATCAACCAGCACGCCGTATCGCAAATCCACCGCGTAGTTCAGTCGGAAGAGCAGGCAGGGAGTGCCGTACTCTTGTGAGTAGTATTCAAAAATCCGCTCCCGCCCCAGGCAGGACTGCGCGTATTCACCGACTGGACCGGGTGCATCGGTTTCAACGGACCCTCCCGAATTCAGTTTTACGAGTGGGTAGACGTTTCCGGTTGAAAACGCGACGATTCTGGAGGATCGGTAGTGGCTGGCGACGTGGGCGGGGATAACTGTATTCGTGGCCCAGGTGAGGTCCGGCCGGTCAGTGGACCCGAATTTCCTTCCGGAGAGAAAAAGGACGTTTGCGCAGACGGGCAGTTTTACAACCTCATTTCGGTTTAAGAGATCGCAGGCGATGGTCTCAATGCCCTCCCCATGCAGTTCATTGACCAGAGGCGCTGATAAAAACGCGTCCACCGCAATGACCCTGCGACGCATTCCTGCGGCGTCCGCTGCGCGCCTGATCCGCCGCGACAGCGAGGGGCCCATTTTGCCACCGGCCCCCAGGATGATGACATCGCCCTCCAGTCGCCGAACCGTCTCGCGGTCCAGCGAGCTCGGCGTCGCCAATCGTTCTTCAAGGTCTTCCACTGACTCGATAAACTTCATGAGTTATGTTTCCCGCGGCGGCGGTCTGCGCCCTTTTCTCCACTTCTTTCATGTTGACGAGGGCTGGCCGTTGATTGAGGTCTCGGCAACAATATACCATGATTCGTCCGATCTGCACCGTGTTACAATTCCGCTCTCACAATGATTGAGCTCTCCTGTGGTGGCCGGCGTTGTCGTGTAACCATGCGAATGCGACAGATGACCAGACGAGACATCCCCGCCGGGATGCAATTGAAAGAAAGCGCCAATTGGAATCAAACCGAGGCAGATTGGGAGCTCTTTCTCTCCGCCAACTCAGAGGGATGTTTCGTAAGCGAGGTTGATAGCCGTGTGGTCGGGACCGTAGCCACCATCATTTACGAAGACCGTTTCGCCTGGATTGGAATGGTCCTGGTCGATCGGGAGTTCCGAAACTGCGGAATAGGCAGGGCACTGCTTCAACAGGCCATCGAGCATCTTGATTCGCGAGGCATTCCCTGCATGAGGCTCGACGCCACGCCGCAGGGAAGGCCGGTGTATGAAAAGTTGGGGTTTGTGGATGAATACGAAATTGAGCGGTGGAGGCTGAAAAGGCAGGCGGCGCAAACGAAATCGGGAGCGACGGCTCCCCACCTTGGAGATGTCCTACAACTGGATCGGGAGGTTTTCGGCGCCGACCGCAGTGCGCTCTTACGGGCGCTTTCGGAATCGGCGCCGGAATTTGTCCAGGTTTTAGTTGGGCAAACAGGTGTGACGGGATATTCATTTGGGCGTCATGGATCGCATTCGGACCACCTCGGACCATGGGTCGCCAATGATAAAAGCGGGGCCGAACAAATGCTGGACACATTTCTGGCGCGATCAGCGAGAGAGTCTATAGTTGTCGATTGCCTGAAATCCAATCCCTGGACCCGAGGCGCGCTTGAAGCGCGAGGTTTCGAATTGGCGCGCCCGCTCACCCGGATGCGCCGAGGTGGGAACATCTACCCAGGCCGCCCGGAAGTGGTCTGCGGGATTCTCGGCCCTGAATTCGGGTGACGGACTTCGAGATGGGGGAAAGGCCATCCCGATGGTCTGCGTTCTCCCGATCTCAGGCCTGTTGGGCGGAGAAAGACGGCGTGATCCTGTCATCGAGCGGCGTGATTCTATGAGCGAAGCGCAGCGGGGTGGATTTTTCTATGGGTGGCGGATCGTAGGTTCCGCATTCCTCAATTTATTCCTGACCACCGGAATCGTTTACTACGGCTTTCCAGTTTTTTATCCTTCCCTGATCGACTCCTTGGGGTTCAGCCGGCAGCAGGCAACGACGGGCATTTTCTATGGATTTGTTTTCATGGCTCCGTTGTTCGGATTGCTCGCCGGAGTGCTGATTGATCGCGCCGGGGCTCGCGCCGTCATCCTTTGTGGAATCGGCTTTGTCGGCTTTTCGCTTGTTTTCATGGGGATGATTGGGTCGGTCCGGCAATACTACCTGCTCTGCATCACGGAGGTGGTGGGCTACGTGCTGGCTGGGCCTATTCCCAACCAGGTGCTGATCGCCAACTGGTTCCGGGCTTCGCGGGGAAGGGCCATGGGCTATGCCTACCTGGGACTGGGGCTGGGAGGCGCGGCATCTCCGGTCCTTATCCATGCCTTAATCGAAAACCTCGGCTGGCGACGATCATTCCAAGCGATCGGAGTGGTAATTCTAATCCTACTCTTTCCGGTGGGAATTTGGATCACGCGCTCGACACCACGGGAGATGGGATTGCTCCCTGATGGCATAGTTTCCGATGAAGCTGCTGGAGGTGGCGTGGAGGTGTCTTCGGTTCCTGTCCTGGAGGCGATTCGCACCTTGAATTTCTGGCTTCTGCTGGTGGGCAGCACGCTGACCATCGCCGCCATCGGCACCGTCATTTCGCATTTTATTCTCTTCCTGAAAGACGGTGGTTACTCCGCAGGCTGGGCTTCCCGAGCTTTGAGCATTCTGCTGGTTTCGAGCCTCGCAGGAAGAGTGCTGGTCGGTCATGTTGCGGACCGTTTCACTCGAAAGAACGTGATGGCTTTGTTTTACATGATTTTGGCTCTGGCCATCCCACTGTTGTTCATCCGCCACAATCCCGTGGCGGTTTATGGATTTGCGGTGGCATTTGGTTTCGCGATGGGAGCGGACTACATGCTGATCCCGTTGGTTGCCGCGGACTGTTTTGGACTGTCGTCACTCGGGAAGTTGTTGGCACTGATCATTATGGCGGACTCGCTGGGCCAGACTTGTGGGCCGGTGATGGCCGGGCACATCTTCGACACGCGTCACAGCTACAATCTCGCCTGGGGCATCGTCACGGC
>JBEKUR010000208.1:0-10508 GCA_049514855.1 Terriglobia bacterium | reverse complement strand
CGTGTCATTGGCGCGCTCGATCACTTGTACGGTGGATTGGTATGCCATGTTGGCTATGGTATACTAGCCATATCACAAGTCAAGAACTATTTTGAATTTTTCACAGCTTCTCACGCCGTGGGCTACCCTCTTTCGCCCGCTCCGCGGGCTGATTCCATCAACGAACTTCTGACTCACGACACTAGGTTCGAGCTTTCGGTTGCCGTTTCTCGACTTGCCTCATTGTCCCGGCGCCTGGTTGGGCCCCACAAGGGGTGCCCCTACAAGTTCCCTTATTCTCCCAGGATGCCGTTCAAATGCGCCAGGCTGCGGCGGGCCTGTTCTTCGGTCCCGCACTCCACCGAAAGGACGCCGTTGAAACCTGACTGGCGCAGAATGCCGACCACCTTTTTCCAATCGATCACGCCGTCGCCGCAGGCGCATCCCACCGGCGTGCCGGTCACCTTTCCCCGTTCCGCTTCCGAATGCTCGAGGGCGATGTCCTTGGCGTGGAGGTGCACGAGCAGGTGGCTAACAGCCCGCAGGCCCTCGTAAGGGTCTTCGCCCGCCAGGTAGGCGTTCCCGGTGTCGTAGTTTACACGCAGGTACGGCGACTCCACCAGGGTGGCGATGCGCAGCAGCCCTTGGGTAGACTTGGAAATGCTCTGGTGAGGTTCGATGCCGATGTAAATCCCGTATCGTTCCGCCGTTCGCAGGACCGTGGTGAGGGTGTATTTCATCACCGGAAACGCCTCGTCCATACTCACCCAGGAGGGACGGATGCCCTCGTCGGTATTCACTACCGGCGCCCCGATGGCGGCTGCAAACCGGATAGCCTTTTGCAAGTAGGGCACGCTGATTTCCGGCCGCATCAGGGGACAGTGGGCACTGAGGCCGGAAGCTCTGACGCCGTATTGTTCCAGGATGTCCTTCATCTCGCCCGGATCATCGTCGAGAGAGAAAGAATGAAAGTAGCCGGCTTCGCTGAGCAATTCGCGCCCGTTGTGGACCATCGGCTCAACGTAGCGATAGCCGAGCCGCGCGGCGCGCTCCACCCCTTCGGCAAAAGACTTGTCTTGCGACCGGATGAATTCCATGTTGACCCCGGCTTGAATGCTCATACCTCCCACTCCTTTCGCCAGACCGCTTGGCTTTTTTGTTTGTAAGCGATATTTCCGAGGTGACAGGCCACGGCGCTGTAATGTCCCGCGAGCACGTCGGCATTGGGTTGTTGGCGCGTGCGCATGCACTCCAGCCAGTTGGCCACATGGGTATCGTTCGTCGGCCCGCTGGAGATTTCGCCCAGTTGGGCGTTTTCTTGGCTGGGGATGAATCGGTAGCCGTAGCGGAAGATGGAGAGCCTGCCACCCGTGCCCATGAAGACGATGTCTGCCGCGCCCGCCGGGATCATGTCCGTGAGCGTTGCCTCGAACGTCACGTTCAGCTTCTCAGGGTACTCGAGCGCGAAGTTGATGTTGTCCGCAGTGTCCCGCCCGTCATCGTAGAGATAAATACCACCCATCGCCACCGCCGCCAGAGGACGCTGGAGGTTCAAAAACCAATGCACCACATCCACCATGTGTACGAACAGCCCGCCGGTCTGCCCACCCGTGGAAAAGTCCCAATAAGCAAAACGGTTGAAGTAGCGTTTCGCATCCCAGGGGATCTTGGGCAACCAGGCAAGACAGGCGTCCCAATCGAGTCCGGCGGGTTTCCGCTCGAAACCCTTGGGCACCGGCGTCAAGTAACCGCCGTTGGCGTTCCAGATGGTGCGCACCATGTTCACTTTTCCAATCAGTCCACTGTCAAAAAACTTCTGCTTTGCCTCGAGGAAATGCGGTGTGCTTCTCTGTTGGGTGCCCACCTGGACGATTCGGTTGGTCTCCCGGACAGCTTTCACCACTTTCGGCCCTTGCTCCGGCAGGGAAGTCATGGGCTTTTCCACGAACACATCCTTGCCGGCTTTGCAGGCTTCAATGGTGATGTGCGCGTGGACATGGTCGAAAGTTGCCACGATGACGCCGTCAATATCCTTGCGGTCGAGCAGTTGATGGTAGTCGGGATACTTATCCACCTTTGTGCCTGCGGTATCTTCACCCTGGTCGCGCCTCACATCCCAGATGTCCGACACGGCAACCCAATCGAAATTACCCACCTCGTTGGCACGCTTCATCAGGTAAGTCCCACGCTGGCCTGAGCCAATGATGCCCAAACGGATGCGGTCGTTGGCCCCCATCACGCGCAGGGCGGCAGCCGCTGTGGCCGCGCCCACCATGAAACTTCGCCTCGATATTCTCGTTGACATGGCATTCCACCTCACTTTGGATGAATTGCAATCAGGGGCTCTCTCGTTTCGGGCAGTAAGCTTACCAGAAAAATCGTCGGTTGCAATACTGCCGTGCTGCCACCTACCACCTGGCACCTGACACCTGGCCCCTGCTTTTCCCCACCTACCACATACCGTCTACCACCTACGTCCTTTCTTTTCAGCAACATTCCCGCCTTAAACTCGTAAGTTCCTTTGTTTTCTACGACATTCCCGCTTATCCCCCAGTTTTCCACAGCGGTCCTTTGTTTTCATTGACATCCCCGCATCGGTCGTTCATTTTTAAGAATTCTTTTTTCATTTCCCTTCCAGGCTAAGACTTACTGTCCGTGGGACAGCAGGAATCCTTCCGGGGTTTTCGTCGCACTTGGCACGTCCTCCAGAGCGGCTTAGGGCATCCGGGCCGCACGGCAACAAAGTGTTCCCAGGAGGCCACGACCTCCGCCATAGCCTCAGCTCAGTATTCTAGCCTATCTTGTTCCGCTTGTCAAGAGACATGAAGTCTGTATGACTGGGTGCACGACATAGAAGTGATGCTTTGCAATCAGGATGACAGCAATCCGACCGCCCGGCGAAGAAGTCAGGATCTGAGAATCAGAAGAAAGGGTTTCACGTGCCGGGGCCGGCGGGTGCAGAGAGGTCCAGCCCGGCGTGGCGGGACCACTGCCGCCTGCGTTCTGCTTGCTGCCTACCCACTGACTCCTGAATCTTGCATCGTATGACTTGTACGAGGCGGTATCCCTGGCAGGCAAGCTGTCAAGACGCAGTGCGCGATTGAGAACTTAAACTTAGTCCTGTCCCCCAACCCATCTGCTTTCCCCTATACCATCGCTGCAAAGCGCTCTATTGGTCTCGGCAGCGCGCTGGGGTAGAATCACCCACCCTGGGAGGTGGCGCGATATGAAGCGGTTCACGGAGAGGCAGTACGAGGAACCCATCGGGGCGGAGCGCGAAGTTTACCCGGCTCAACAGGCTGCGGGAAAACGCTCCACGGTTGTCATCCTGAGCGGGCAGGGCGAGATCCTTCGCTGCGCTCAGGATGACAGCGAAGGACTCAGAATGACAGTTTCGAAGAGTTTTTCCGCAACCTGTCAAGCCGCGACTGCCTGGATGAAGAGGCAAGGGCGTTCCGGCGGGATTCGGCTCTGCATGGGGACCCTCTTGGTCTGGCTGATATCCTATTCGGCAGCATGGGCCGCAGAGGGATGGCCCAGGCCTCAACTTGTCCCCCTTCCCATGCAAGTCGAGGGAGTGTCGAATGCCGTGCTGAGCTTGAACGGGACCTGGAAGTTCACCCTTTCTCCGCCCACGGAATTCTGGTTGAACAGTTCCGACCCCGCTGCCTGGCCAGAGGTCAGCGTGCCAGGGGAACTGGTGATGCAGGGTTTCAGGATCAGCCGGGACGTGGAATACCCTTATAAGCGGTCGGTTTTGATTCCCTCCGACTTCAAGGGCAAACGAATTATCTTGCGCTTCGATGGCGTTTACAGCTACGCCCGGGTCTGGGTGAACGGAGTCTTGGTGCGCGAACACCAGGGAGGCTTCACTTCCTGGGACTGCGATATAACAAACCATGTGACGCCCGGCCAGGCCGCGTGGATCACCGTGGGGGTTACGGACCGCTCGGATGAAATCTCCTACGGCAGCAATTACGCCAAGCACTATGTGGGCGGGATTTTGCGGGATGTGAAGCTCGTTGCCCTACCCTCGAACCACGCCACCCGCTTGCAACTCGAAACCGACCTGGACCCGGCCTATAGCGATGCAACGCTCCAGGTGACTGCCGCGCTCGCCTTTGATGGCGCCCCAAGGGCCACCCTGAAACTTCAATTGAAAGATCCTGATAACCATGAGGTAGGCTTGCGGCCCGGCTCGATTGACTTTACCGCGCAGAAAACCGAAGCGCGTCTGGACATTCCGGTGCCTGCCCCCAGGAAATGGGACGCCGAGCATCCAAACCTTTACACGCTGCAAGCCAGGGTAGTGGTGGATGGCGTGGCGGTTGAGACCCTGGAAAGGAAGATCGGCTTCCGCAAGCTCGAGATTCGCGGGAACAAGCTCTACGTCAACGGCAAGGAAGTGAAACTGCGCGGCGCTTGCCGGCACGACGTCCACCCGCTGCGAGGAAGGTCGACTACTCCCGAGCTTGATGAGCGGGACGCGCTGCTGTTCCGCGATGCGAACCTGAATTTCGTCAGGACTTCCCACTACCCGCCCTCGGAGAAGTTTCTGGAGGCCTGCGATCGCTATGGTGTGTACGTCGAGGAAGAGACTGCCGTCTGCTTCGTGGATGCTGAATGGAACGTGTCGCGCCTGGGGAGCCAGTCCGATCCCGATTTTCTTTCGCGCTACATGACCCAGTTCTCGGAGATGATTGAGCGGGACAGGAGTCACCCCTCGGTGCTCATGTGGTCGCTGGGGAATGAAAGCCGGTGGGGAACAAACATCGCGGAGGAGTACGCCTATGCGAAGCGCGAGGACCCAAGCCGGCCGGTGATTTTCAGTTATCCGGGAACGGTACCCTCGGGAACCGCCGGCTACGACATCTGGAGTGAACACTATCCCAAAGTTGACGGCGATTTGAAGAGCCCCGGCGTCCCCAAATTGAACGATGAGTATGGACACGTCTCCTGCTACAACATTGAGACCTTGAAGCGAGACCCCGGCGTGCGGGATTTCTGGGGCGAGAGCCTCCGACTCTTTTGGGATAACTGTTTCGCCTCGGAGGGTTGCCTGGGTGGCGCTATCTGGGGGTCGATTGACGAGGTTTTCATGTTGCCGGACTCACCCGTAGGTTATGGGGAATGGGGCATTGTGGACGGATGGAGGAGGCCCAAGCCGGAATATTGGCTCACCAAAAAGGCCTACTCTCCCATCCATATCAAGGGTAGTCCGGTCGCCAATCCTGGGCCAGGGAAGCCGCTGACTTTGCCAATTCAGAACCGGTTTGACCATACGGATTTCAATGAGCTCACCATCGACTGGAGCGTCGGACTTGAATATGGGACAGTCACCCACTTCAGCCTGCCGCCCCACGCAGCAGGAACGCTCTCCATCCCCGCGCGCGCCTGGCAGAATGGTGAAGTGCTGAATTTGAAGTTCTATCGCCCTGGCAGGATCCTGGTGGATGAATTCAATCTGACCCTGGGCAGGCCGGCCCCGGTTTTCCCCAAAGTTCAGGGTCCCGCCCCGGCGGTGATCGCGGATACCAACACCCTCCGCGTCGCGGGCCCGGACTTCACCATCACGTTCAGCAGGCAGACCGGACTGATCACCGAGGGAATCTTCCGTGGAAGCAAACTTCTGGAAGGCGGGCCGTACCTGAACTTGGGCGCTGTGAGTCTGCCCACTTGGTGGCTGACCAAGCTCAGTTATTCCACCACCCCGGACGAGGCCGTGGTTGATATCAGCGGACGGTACATGGCCGTCCGCGGCGGTGAAGAGCGGGGGAAGACCGAGTTTCAAGTCCGAATAGATGGCGCGGGGCTAATCACCACCCACTACACGGTCTTCGATTTGCCGGAAGACGCGAGTGAAGTTGGCGTGTCCTATGAGCTCTCGAATGATGTGGACCGCCTCACCTGGCGGAGAAACTCCCTTTGGTCGGTCTACCCGGCCGAGCACATCGGCAGGTCCCAAGGCGTTGCCATGAAGCTGAACGGCCACACGGAGAAATACCGCACGCAGCCTGCGCATCCCTGGGCGGAAGACTCGAACAATTACTTCCTTTTCGGGAGCAACGACGTGGGCGAGCGTGGGACCAACGATTTCAGAAGTTTGAAGGCCGATGTCTTCTACGCTTCGTGTGTCTTCTCCGGAACAAATCTCCGCCTGCGAGCGGAATCCGAGGGCACGGTTGCGGTGCGCGCCGGGGTGCGGGCCGGGGGCAAGGTCATCTTCAGTGTTGATAACCTCTGGGGCTACCCTGATTTGGGCTGGGGAAACCTCGCGCCTCCCCTCGGCCTTCCCAAGAGCACTACGAATTCGGTGCGAATGAGACTGACAGATAATGACGACGTCCCCATGACTTTCGAGAACGTTGTGCCCGAAAGCGCTCAGTGAGCCGCTCCTCGTATATGGCCTTTCGTACTCGGGACACACTTCAAAAGCGTCAGGAGTAGGGTCGAAGTATGAATTTGTCCCCCGCCGGTTTCGTCGAGAACTCGCAGAGCACGAGATTCAAGCTGTTCCAGAGATGAGCTGGGCGGGTGTGCGACATAAAAGTGCGACTCCTGCCGCTGGTGCATGACATATTTGCGAAAGCTTACGGCCGCAGCAGCAGGGTGGTCCGGAGCCCGCCTAGCGGGCGACAGAACTTAGCCCAGGGCGCGAGAAGCTGTGAAAATATTGTCGGAGGCGAGGGTCCGCTCTCCCGCAATGCCGCCATTTTGCGGGTGCTACCCACCGCGGCTGAGACTGATTATGGCCACGACATTCGATTACCTTTCTTGGGGTGAGACTCTTGGCCCCTCCCTCTTTCTTTCTCCCTCAGGCTTGGGCTGGCATCAGGCGAACTTTCCAGCGCAGGCGGAACCATTGCTGGATATTGTAAGTGAGGCAGGCCCACAACACCTCACAGCGGACCTTCCGCAAGCCGCGCACGCCAAACTGCCGCAGCCCGAGCTTGGTCTTCAGCCAAAGATTCGAAAACTCCGCCATGGGAGCGCGCAAGCGATAAAGGGCCCGCGCCGCTTCGCTGCGCATCTTGGCCAGGTACGCCGCCACCACCGGCACGTTCTCGCTGCGAACGATCCTCCGACCCTGCGCCCCCGGACAACACTGCTGGCGAAACACACAGTTCCGGCAATCCGCCGCCCGCGCCTCGGGGGCGGCTTGCACCTTCTCCATTTCCTTCAGGGCCCGTTCCAGCCTTTCCACCTTCTCGTGCGCCGCCCGCTCGCGGGCCGCCGCACGTCGGCTGGATTCCTCTTGCCGGGGATCGCCCATCTCCCGCACCCGCTCCCGCGCTGCTTCCAGATGCCCGCGCAAGGTCTTCTCCCGATGAAACGAGTTGCCACTGGCCGAGGCTTTCACCTTCGTGCCGTCATGCACCACCCGCTCCAAGCTGATCAGACCCTCGCTACTCAGCACCCCCAGCAGTTGCGCGAACAACTCATCCAGAGCCTTTTCGTGCTGGACGCGGAAATCCGCCAGCGTGTGGTAATTCACCACCTGCATCCCCGTCAGCCACTGATAGGCAGGATCGTACCCGCAGCGTCGCTCCACTTCCCGCGCCCAACCCACTTTTTGGCTGTAAGCGTAAATCCACAGACTGATCAGCAGGCGCGGGTCATAGGCCGGACGCCCCGCCACCCCCTCCACCGACCCCACCTCAGCGCTGTAGCCCTTCAGGTCCAGTTGTCCCACCAGTTCCCAAATGGCGCGCACCAAGTGATCGGGCCCCACCAGTTTCTCCACGTCGACAGGGTGCCACAACAACTGCTTCCGGTTCACCGGCTTCAAGCGCGGTTCTCGCTCCGGCTCGGGCTCACTGGGCATCGGCTCCGGCTCCCTCATGGGCCCTGCGGCCTCTGCCCAGATCGCTTGCTGCTGGCTCTCGATGACCTCAGGCATGTTGTCTCCTCCGCGCCAGGGATGAATCCGCACGCCGGGCAGCGCGTTTCAAGGTCAGGGTGTACTTGTCTTCCACCACCCAGTCGAGGATCTCGCCTTTTTCGATCTCCATCGCCCGCGCCAAGGGGGCGGGACAGATCAGGTAGTACTGGCGCGTGCCATTGGCCCGCTCGATCACTTGCACAGTGGATTGATATGCCATGCGACCTATCATATACTAGCGTTATCACAAGTCAAGAACTGTTTTTTATTTTTTCACACCTTCCCAGCCCTGGGGAACCAATCCCAAGTGCCGGTCAAGCCCCGCAAGGGGCGGCAGAACCAGGGAGAGTTCCCGCCTCGAAACCTTATTCTTTCGCCCCGCTGGGGCTCCCGCGGACCAGAGGGCCTTCTGGACCCAGGGTTGGTAAGCTATGAAATAATTCAGAAAGGTCATATGTCTCTGACGATTATTTAACAACTTACGCTGTGCAAAGCCGGCCCTCACGCAATTATTTCACAGCTTCTGGCGCCCTGGGCTATCCCGCAGGGCGGGATCGGCCCTCCGGGCCTTTCCCTAGCGCACTTAATACGCTCGCTAACACGCTCCAGACGACGAAATTGCCGAAGCCTAACTTCTGCGTCGCGCACTCCTCTAGCGTGAAGTAGTACCAATTCGCGGGCAAGTTTCCTATGATGGTTCTTTGGAGGTATGCGTGAATCATTTGAGGTCACTTGCCTGCGCTTTCCTTCTAGCAGGGACTTGTTTTGCCATTCCCTCGGCGCCCGACGCGCCCGAGCAAGCGGCTATCAATGAGGCGGTGAACTGGATTCGGGCAACGCCCCGCATTCGCGCAGAATACGACTACATCATGACCTGCCGCCTCAGGCTCCTGTTTTTTTGGGTGGGTCGGGATGACTTGGGGGGCGGATACATCAAGACCGGCCAGGCGGTTGACGATCCAAGTCTCCAGATGATCCAGTTGCTTTTTGGTTCTGATCCTGCCATGGCCCCGCGCGCCATCAACCGTTGGGGTGCAGGAACTGAAGTCCTTAGATCAGATGGCAGTAAAACTCCGCAGTCGAGCGCTTTTGTAGGCTTCATGAAGTCTTCAAAAGGTGAATCTGTATCAGCCATGCAGCGGGAACTCTCCCACGAGAAAAGCGCAGGAAAGCATTTGTTTGAAGCCATTATCAGCCGAGTAGACGGCGCGCAAGCCATCTCCACGATAGTTCCCTTTTACAGCGACAAGGACTACGACATGCGCCAGCTCGCAGACGCCCAGAAGCTGGCCCTGGACCAATTGGGTGACGGCCAGACGCGAAAGTTCCGTCGTTTGGACGCCCCGGCACGTGGCGGGTGCAGCAGGCCCGGGGGGTTTCTATCAACAACTGAGGAACTGCTCGAACGATCCCTGACCGGGGAGAAAACCCCTGTCTCTTTATGTTATGTGTACAACGCCCGCCCTTATACACTGACTTTACAGCGGGTGATTCCCATTAGCACAAAGGACGTCCACATTACGCTGAAGGAGAAGGGCCGGAAAATCGACCAATCGTACCGCGACCTCAAGGAATCACAGTTCCAGATCCGCAACCAGGAGTCCGGCGCCAAAACTGACTTCAGTGTTTTGCTTGGAACTACCGGTGAGCTGCGGGGGGTTCCGGTCCAGATCAACTACCAGCCCAATTGGTGGTTCCAGATAGTCTTGAACCTCAAAACCCAACCCAGGGGCGGGCCGGGCCGGTGATTTGGGCCGCTTCGACGCAAGATCCACGCTTTCGGGAACAGGAGATCTTCTGGAACCTTCAACCCGAGTTCAGAGATTGAACCCCAAATCGTAACTCGATCACAAGCGGCGAAAATGGTCAATGGTCCGGCCCAGACCTTCTTCCAGGCGGACGTGCGGCTCCCAGCTCAAAAGGTCTCGAGCCCGCGAGATATCCGGTCGACGGCATTTAGGATCATCCATGGGCAGCGGCTGGTGGGCCACTCGACTCGAACTCTGGGTGAGGCGGATGATGAGCGCGGCGGTTTCAGCGATGCTAATTTCTGCTGGGTTTCCCAGGTTGACAGGTTGGTGAATGGCATCGGAGGGTCCTTGCGAGGGTTCCTCGCTTTCGGCGTTGTGAATGAGCAAACGGATAATCCCTTCTACGAGGTCCGAGACGTAGCAAAAGCTGCGGGTCTGAGTCCCGTCTCCATAGATGGTGAGGTCCTTACCTTGTATAGCCTGGACGATGAAATTGGAGATCACCCGGCCGTCGTAAGGTCGCATCCGAGGGCCGTAGGTATTGAAGATGCGAGCGATGCGTGTATCCAGGCTGTGAGTGCGATAATACGCCAGGGTTAAGGCCTCAGCGAACCGTTTCGCTTCGTCGTAGACCCCGCGCGGACCCACCGGGTTTACCCGCCCCCAGTAGTCCTCCGCTTGCGGGCTCACCTCTGGATCCCCGTAGACTTCTGAGGTGCTGGCCAGCAGGAACCTGGCGCCCCTGGCTTTCGCAAGCCCCAGAGCGTTGTGGGTGCCGAGCGATCCCACCTTTAATGTCTGGATGGGCAGCCTGAGGTAATCAACGGGGCTGGCGGGAGAAGCAAAGTGCATCACCGCATCGACGGCCCCTTCCACTTCTATCGGCTTGGTGACAT
>JBEKUR010000207.1:0-10559 GCA_049514855.1 Terriglobia bacterium | reverse complement strand
GAACATCGACTGGAACTCGCGTAAGGTTTTCGCAAACGCTGGGCGCGGCATGCCCATATACTACTAATTGGGGCTTGCTGAAACAACCGGATAAGCATGAGCCGACTACGCGTCCACCGGTCCCGGACCGGTTCGCACCCTCAACACGCGCAGTAACGCACCTCTGCCCTTGCATCTGGGCTTGACTTCTCCTTGGCCGCGGTATACGAACACACATAGGTTACCCCCACCGATTAAATCCCTTGTATGCAAGGAGGTCCTATGCAATGGGAAAAAGTGAACGGCACACAGGTGATGAGGATTTGGCAAGAGGAAGGTAAAGACGTGTGGCCCCAAATATCTGTTCTGCGAGTATCCAACGCTACCTATCTCAAGTTTTCCCAAGACCCCAAAGGTTTCATGAAATTTGTCAACGAGCAAAAGGTCTTTTCGAAAGACGTCATAGTCGCCGGCCCGTGGGTGTCGCTATCGTCCGTGGACCAAAAAGACGCTTCGCCTGACTGGGTGCTCACAATGGTTCACGGGAAAAGGAGCACAATGATTGTTGCTGCTCTGCCGCAGTTGAAGCAGGAAGAAGCCAGTTCTAAGATGCGATAGTGGCCTTGCATCTTGCGGGCGCGGGTTTCCTGCGTGCGGGGATCTGCTCTCGGCCGTTATTAAAGATTTCTGCCCCTTAAAGGTTCATACGGTGCAGCAGTTTGTCAAATCGCGGATCCGACTGCAGCGGATCCATCACAGGTTCAACTTTGAGCCGAACTAAGTACGAATCGTGCTGCTCATAGGCCTTTTCTAGCCACGAGAAAGCTTCATCATTGTCACCCAAGGCCGCATGGACTAAGCCCAAGAAGTAGGGCGGAACATAATGGATTTTGGATGCCTCATCTAGCTGCGCAACAACCTTCTGAGCTTGGGGCTTCTTGCCTGCCAAGGCGTACGCGCATCCCAAGCTAGCAAGCCGCAGGGGATCATTTCCAGAAGATGTCACCAGGGCGCTATACTCCGCGATGGCCTGGTCATACGCCGCTGTTGCCAAGTGGGCGGATCCGATGCAGTCGCGCGCCGACACGGAATGCGGATCCAAGTCCAGTACCTTGCGACATTGCTGGATAGCACGATTGTATTGGCGCGCGTAATACAACGCCCATCCGCCATCCAGGATGGTAGTAGCTGAAAGAGGATCGAGTTCTTGCGCGGTTCGAATCTCAGCCAGGGCTTGCTCGTGCCGCCCCATTTCCGATAGGAAGTCGGAATAGGTTCGGTGGGCCTCGGCGTAGCTGGGGCTCAATTCGATAGCGCGCTTGAACTCCTTTTCCGCACCGAGCCAGTCCCAATCACCATAGAATTTGATGGATGCCAGTGTCGCGTGAGCGTCGGCCAGACCGTCATCAAGTGCCAGAGCCTTCTGGACGTATTCCTTCGCTTTTGGCATTGCCACCCCAGGGGACAATTCATCCGTTAATAAGTAGTAGTCCGCCAAGCCCGCGTAAGCGGGAGCGTAGATGGAATCTATCCTGGCCGCCTCCTCGAAGTAGGCTTTGGCTTCCCGCAACTGATCTTCCGTTCCTTGCTGCAAGTGGTAACGGGCCTTGAGATAGGCATCATGCGCCGCGTAATTTGCAGGATGAGTCCTTGCCAGACGCACCTGCTCTTGCGCCGTCAACTTGACGTTAATCTCGCTCGTGATGGCCTGCGCTACTTCGTTCTGCACTGCCAAGACGTCGCGCAGATCTCGCTGATAACTCTTGGCCCAGATGTGGGTGTCTGTTGGTGCGTGGATCAGTTGGGCCGTGACGCGCAGATGGTTCCCGTCCCGCATGACCGAGCCTTCGACTACGGCGTCGACGTGAAGTTCCTGCGCAATCTGCGGCACCGTCTTTCTTGTTCCCTTGTAGTGCATCACCGAGGTTCGCGAGGTCACCTTCAGCGCACTGATTTGGGACAGCGTGGTGATCAGTGCCTCGGTCATGCCGTCGGCGAAGTACTCCTGCCCGGGATCCCCCGAGAGGTTCTCCAGTGGCAAGACGGCCAAGGAATCAATGCGAGGCGTAGCTGTTATTCCGAACGGCCGATCACGCCATACGCTCACATTGAGCGTGAACAAAGTGACACACACTGCTACTAACAGTGCCCCCGCGAGCAGAATCAGATTCCGGGTGCGCCGCTCCCTTTTTTGGACTGGCGCCGCGGCTGTGCTCGGCGCCCCTAGCCGGCGCAGATCAATCGCCAACTCTTTGGCCGACTGGTAGCGGTTTTCCGGTTCTTTCTCCACACATTTTCCGATGATTCGCTCCAACTCCGCAGATACCTTGGGATTTAACGTTGTGGGCGGGATCGGTGGTTTACGCATAAGCGCGCCAATCAACTGCCCACTCTGCACCTCCGCGAACGGGCGCTGCCCCGTGGCCATCTCATACAACACGAACCCCGCCCCGTGAATGTCCGTGCGTGCGTCGATCTCTTCCCCCGAAAACTGCTCCGGCGCCATGTACGGCAAGGTTCCTGAGATGGAATGTGTTTGGAGGGAGCTTTCCGTTACGGCCGTTTCCGTCAGCGGTCGCCACAGCTTCGCAAGACCGAAATCCAGAATCTTCAGCCGCCCGTCGCTCGTTAGCCGGAGGTTACCGGGCTTCAGGTCGCGATGTACGACCCCATGTTCATGAGCGGCGGCCAGACCATCACTGAGTTGCATTCCCAGGCGCAAAACTTCCTTCTCCGGCAGCGGTCCAGCAACAAGCTTGTCGCTGAGCGTAATTCCCGGGATGTACTCCATCACCAGGAAATCCACGCCCCTTTGCGTATCGAAATCGTAAACGGTGGCGATATTGGGATGATTCAGTTTGGAGAGGGCCAAGGCCTCTTTGCGGAGATGTTTGCGAGCTCCTTCATCGGTGATGGTTCTTGGACTCAGCACCTTGATGACGACTTCGCGGTTGAGGTGCGCATCGTGAGCACGGAAGACGACACCCATTCCTCCGCAGCCGATTTTCTCGATAATGCGGTAGTGGGAGAGCTCGAGCCCGATGAAGGAGTCTATGGGCAAAGCCTGGTCCGGCATGGGAAGATCTCCTTCCCATTCACCTTCTACGGCGAATCATAGGGTTGCGCCCACAACAGGTCAATACACATCTCGGTCTTGATTGACAGTTATGAAGGAATTTGTTACATCCTGTTACTGATTTGAGTGTCGTTTGGGTTGTCAAACTAGGTGAAAGGCTGTAGGCGGCATTCAAGGAAAACTGAGTAAGTGGCTGGGGAAAGAAGAATTTGGCGGTTTTTGCTGAGTTTTTGAGTCGGAGTCGAGACAATCTGACACTCTCAACCAACGATTGGCCAAACCATCTCGCACTACCTATCCTCGAAAAACTCCGGGCACGACGACGGGCACAATGGGACGCGGGCCCTTTCCTTTTGGGCCAGGTGGAATTCCGATGCCTCACGGAGTGGAAACTCTAAGTGGGGTCTATAAACCCACGAGTTCTTCCAAAATATCAGAGTCGCGGGCCATCGCGTCCAGATGCTGCTTCAGTTTCGGCCAACTCGCATAGCCATACTCGCGTGCGACCATGTGCTGAGCGTCGGCGAGTCTTGGGTTTGGCGTGTCGGGCAGGAGATTGAGGAGAGAAAAGCGCGCCAGGGCTGAAGTGTCGCCTTGACGGAAATCCTGCAAAAAGTGTCTTGCTTCGCCGTTAATGACGTTCGGGTTCCGGGGTAAAGTGCGAGGCGTCATGGCTCCCCCTTTGCCGTCCCCGTCCGCTTTGGAGGAGAAAAGGGGTCACAACTGTCGACACCGAAGCGCCGTAGCTGGAACTTTCCGCACCAGCGGACGGGCATCACTGATTTCTAAACGGAATCATATGTCCGTGCGTGCGCACTGACTACATCGTCAGAGCAGGCCTGTGTCCTTCCGAGCAACCAACCTCGGTCGATATCTATCTATAACAAGGTCGCCGCGGCTTACCCCATCCTCGAAAAGCTCGGGCGTTTTGCGACCACTTTGAAACACCTTCATCGCCATGACCCACCGGTTTCTTGTCGATACCTTTGGGCCAACGGCGTAGAATCTCGGTGGGGGGAGAGGAGCATTCTTCCCCATGGCTAGCCGAACGCTAGGTCGGGATTTACCTGTCGGCCTCGAACTGGGCCACTACCGCATCATCAAGAAGCTGGGCGGCGGCGGGATGGGTGTTGTTTACGAGGCCGAAGATACGCGCCTGCACCGTAATGTCGCGCTGAAATTCCTACCCGACAATCTAGCCAAAGACGCGCAGGCACTGGCGCGTTTTCAGAGAGAGGCGCAGGCAGCGTCGGCCTTGAACCATCCCAACATCTGCACCGTTTATGACATTGGTGAAGCGGAGGGGAAGGCCTTCATCGCCATGGAGTATCTGGAGGGCGCTACCCTGAAACACCGCATTGCGGGGCGTCCCCTGGAACTCGACACGCTGCTCGTGCTCAGCATCGAAATCGCCGACGCTCTCGACGCCGCTCACGCCAAGGGTATCGTCCACCGCGACATCAAGCCTGCCAACATCTTCATCACTGATCGTGGCCACGCCAAAATTCTCGACTTCGGTCTCGCGAAAGTCTACCCCACGGCTTCTCCGAGCCAGACTTCGCTTGATCAAGCGGAGACACGTTCCGTCGATGAGCAGCATCTCACCAGCCCGGGCACGGCGCTCGGTACCGTCGCCTACATGTCCCCCGAGCAGGCCCAGGGAAAAGAACTTGATGCTCGCACAGATTTGTTTTCTTTCGGCGCAGTCCTGTACGAGATGGTGACAGGTACGATTCCTTTCCGGGGTGATACTTCCGCCGTGATCTTTGAGGCGATTCTCTCTCGAACTCCTGCTTCCCCGGCAAGGCTAAATCCTGACCTGCCCTCCGAATTGGAGCGCATCATCATGAAGGCGCTAGAGAAGGACCGTAACCTGCGCTACCAGCACGCTTCAGAGATGCGCGCGGATTTGCAGCGGCTGAAGCGCGACACGGACGCGAGCCGTTCGGCAATACCATCTGCGGGGTCCGCGCAGAGAGACTCAAGCGCGTCCGGGCGCGTACCTTCCCTGGGTGTACCATCCACATCCGGGATTGCAGCGTCCTCCGATTCGGAAATCGCCGTTGGTCTTCTGGCGCGCCACAAGAAAACTCTCCTCACGGTAATTGCTGTCGTGCTTCTGGCCATCGCAGGTTTGGGCTTCGGCACTTATCGGTGGTAGTCTCCCAGCTCTGGCTCCACAATTGAGACGCTTGCGGTGCTGCCCTTCGTTCACGTCACGGCGGACCCGAACACCGAGTACCTGAGTGACGGATTGACGGAAAGCCTGATCAGCAGTCTTTCCCAGCTTCCCAATCTGACCGTGCGTCCTCGCAGTTCTGTTTTCCATTACAAAGCCAAGGAATTTGACCCACAAAAAGCCGCGAGCGAATTGAAGGTCGCAGGGGTTGTGACAGGGCGGGTCACGCAACGCGGCGATTCGTTGCTTGTGAGCGCCGAGCTCACTGACGTTCGCACAAATCGCAGCCTGTGGAGCGAGCAGTACGACCGGAAACTCACCGACGTGCTCTCGGTGCGACGCGACATTGCGAGAGAAATCTCCGTGCGTCTGCGCGAACATCTCACTGGTGAGCAGAAGGTGAAGCTCAGCAATGGCGGGACCTCCGATCCCGAGGCTTACCAGCTATACCTCAAGGGCCGCTACTACTGGGACAAGCGCACGCCTGAGGCTATGAACAAAGGGCGGGACTATTTTCAGCAAGCTGTCGAGAAGGATCCCAACTACGCGCTGGCCTACGTCGGACTTGCTGAGTATTACTTGGCCATCTCGGACCACGCCTATGTTCCCCACAGCGAAACCATCCCAAAGTCAAAGAGCTACGCCAGACGGGCACTAGCCATTGACGACACCCAGGCGGAAGCACATGCAGTACTCGCGATGGCTTACGCCTATGACTGGGACTGGGCTGCTGCCGCGCGCGGGTTTGAACGCGCCCTCGAACTGAATCCCAACCTCAGCCGCACGCATGTTATGTATGGCCTCTACTTCGACATGCTCGGAAATTATGAGCAGGCCCTCTTACATTTCCGGCGCGCCGTCGAGCTTGATCCCCTCAACCTGAATGCAAACGGAAATTTGGGGCAAGAGTATTTTTGGTCCAAACAATACGACCAGGGCATCGAACAAGAGAAAAGGACTCTGGAAATCGATCCCAACTTTGCCGATGCTCATTACGTTCTGGCGGAGGTTTACTTAATTACGGGGAAATATGATCTTTGGCTGGAGGAATGGGAGAAAAAAGCCAAGATTAGGAACGACTCGGAAGACCTTGCACTGAACAAGGCAGTAAGCCAGGAGTACTCCAAGTCAGGGTTCCGTGGGGCCATGAAAAACCTCGTTGCGTTCCAGGAAGAGCAGGCAAAGCGCATGTACATCGATCCGGCAATGATCGCCCGGATGTATGCGCTCTTGGGAGAAAAAGATCGGACGTTTAGCTGGTTGGAAAAAGCCTGCCGGGAAAAGAGCGGCCAATTGTTGTATCTCAAATCATGGCCAGGTTTCGATTTCTTACGCCCTGACCCGCGCTACGCGGATTTGCTGAAACGCATGGGCCTGCCCCAATAGCGCAGGCTTTGGCCTGTGGCCACTCCTTTGCTGTTGATGCCTACCTCATACGTCGAATTTGATCTCGATCAAACCCCATACCATCCGTGATCTCCGGTTAACCAGTTAGGCCGCCTCACAAACCCAAGACAAGGCGCCCGCCTCCGAAGGCGGCCGCTACAAAAGAAAGAAAAGTGAGGCGGGTTAGGGCTTTTTGCGGTGGGTTTCGAACCAGTTTAGGGTGTAAACGATTTTTGCGATTTGGTGGCTGGGGCGGCGGGTTAGGCCGTGGGGCTCGCCTGGGAAACGGACGAGGGCGGATTCGACTTTTAGGAGTTTGAGGGCGGAGTAGTATTGCTCGGCCTCGGAAATGGGAGTGCGGAAGTCTTCTTCGCCGGTCATGAGCAGAGTGGGCGTCTTCACGTTTTTCACCCGAGAAATCACCGAGCGTTTCATGTAGTTGTCCGTGTCATCCCACGGATTGGCGCCGAACCAGTATTGCGCGCCGAAAGAGGGAAGGTCGGAGGTGAGGACCCAGCTATACCAGTTGATGACGGGATAAAGACTGGCGGCGGCGCGGAAACGGTCGGTACGGCCGATCATCCAGCAGGTGAGGACGCCGCCGCCGGAGCCGCCGGTGACGAAGAGATTGTCCTTGTCGATGTAGCCCTTGGCGAGCATCGCGTCGACGCCGGAATTGAGGTCGTGGAAATCGTCGCCGGGATAGGCGTGGTGGATGAGGTTGGCGAATTCTTCGCCGTAGCTCGTGCTTCCGCGCGGGTTGGTATAGAGGATGACGTAGCCCTTGGCGGCCCAGATCTGCGCCTGAAGGTCGAAACGATCGCCGTAGTTGGAGAATGGACCGCCATGAATCTGGAGGATGAGGGGATATTTTTTGACGGGATCGAAATCGGGCGGTTTGATGATCCAGCCTTCAATTCTGCGTTTGTCGACGGAGGAGTCGTACCAAAGCTCTTCGACGGCACCGATTTTTTTGGCGGTGAAGAATTCGCGATTGAGAGAGGTGAGGACGTTGAGTTTGGGATCGGCGAGAGAAGCGACAGCGACGTCGCCGGGATCGGAAGGCGTGTCGTACTGGATGGCGAAGGCGCCGTTATTGGCGACGGTGAAATTGGCGCCAAGATTGAGATGGTCGGCGAGAACTTTGGGGGAGCCATCGAGCGGGAGATAGGCGAGCTTGGTGTCGCCCTGATCGGCGTAGGTGAAGAAGATACCCTTGCCGTCACCGGCCCAATGGGGAGTGGAGGCGTCGCGATCGAGTTTGGAAGTGACAACGTGAGGATTGCTGCCATCGCGGTTGGCGACGTAGAGGTAGGTGGTCTGATGGCCCTGGTAGCGGTCGTCGAAGCCGCTGTAAGCGATGAGTTTGCCGTCGGGAGAAACATCTGGGGACTGGTTGGGGCCGTTGCGGTGAGTGAGTTGCTTAAGTGAACCGTTTGCGACATTGAGTTCGTAAAGCTCGGTGTGGAGAGGTTCGTATTCGTAGTTGGTGGTGCCATTCATGGCAACTATGAGGAATTTTCCATCGGGAGCCCAGACGGCGTCGGAGCCGCCAAAACCGCCGACACCCGGGCCGTGGGGAAAGTTGCCGGTGGTGAGTTGACGAGGCGCGCCACCGTCGGCAGCAACAACGAAAATTTGGGAATAGCCGGGTTTGAGGTAGCCGGGGCCGTTGAAGCGGTAGATGAGATCCTCATAGACCTTCGGTGCGTCGGCCCATTTGGCGCCCTCAGGTGGGGGAGGAAGCGTGGCGATTTTCGGTGGAGCGGAGGAGACAAGCGAGGTGAAGGCGATCTGCTTACCATCGGGCGACCAGGAAATGCCGGAAGGAGTATTTTCAAGATCGGTGAGCTTGGCGGTCTGGCCGGAATCCATCCAGCGAACATAGAGCTGAGACTTACCGTCGCGGTCGGAGATGAAGGCGAGACGCGTGCCATCGGGCGACCAGCGCGGGGAGGAGTCGCCGTAGTTGCCGGTGGTGAGGGGACGATGCTCGGTGCCATCAAAATTGACGATCCAGAGGTTGGAGACGCGGCGGTCGGAAGATACGTCCGCGGACTGGCGAGCATAGACGATGCGCTTGCCGTCGGGAGAAATTTGTGGATCGGAAGCGACCTGGACGCGGAATACGTCCATCGGTTCGAGGCGATTGGAAAGTTCCTGAGCGGTGACGGCGAGAGGCAAGAGCAGAAGAAAGGCAGCTGCGGCGACGGGGCGGAGTTTTTTGTACACGATGGGCTCCTTTTGCGGATGCATGTTAAGAGCGAGGGCCGAGGAAAGTCAATGGAGATAGGCGAGAAAGAGTGGGTCATCAGTTTTCGGCAAGGGAAATGCTTCAGAGGCCCTTGACAGTCTCAGAACCGCCGCACCGTATGAGCTAGCACAGCCGTCGTACGGCTCTTACGGTTGGACCGCTTTGTATCCCGTCTATGTGCGCGGCCAAGCCTATCTAGCCGCCCATCAAGGGAGTGAAGCCGCTGCCGAGTTCCAGAAAGTCCTCGACCATCGCGGAATCGTATGGAACTCGCTCATTGGAGCGCTCGCCCATCTCGGCCTCGTCCGTGCCTAGGCCATGCAGGGCGACATTGCCAATGCCAAGGCGGCCTATCAGGATTACCTCACGCTATGGAAAGACGCCGACGCCGATCCTGAGCTGGCTCCCCCGCAAATCTACAACCTCCTTGGGTTCTTGACGATGACGGGAGAAGATCCGCTCATGTTGTGGGCGCGTTCGCGCCTCACCCAGGAAGGGTTAGTCGAGCCTCTCTCGTTACGGCTTGCGCATGGATATAGGAGAGCCACCGGGGATACTGCGTCGTTCGATAAAGAATGGGCGCAGGCGATGCGGCTGGTTCTGGCAACGTTTCGGGAACAGCAAAGAAAGCACGGCGCCGGGCCGTATCACTTCCAGCGCCAGTCGGAGGTGCCCACGGACACTCAGGCCCTTGGCGGGTACGGCAATCCGGCGCGCCCTGTAGGTCTGATTTACTCAATGTTCCGTCCTTCCGATGACGCTTGCCAATATTCGCTGTTTATCCCCGCGAACCAGTTTGCGGTGGTTTCGCTGCGGCAGTTGGCAGAGATGGCCACGGAGATTCTCCGCGAGGTGGAGCTTGCAACGGAGTGTCGAGTGCTTGCCAGCGAAGTCGAATCGGCGGTTGTGAAATATGGCCGGGTGAAAGAGGCAACGGGAGGCGAAGTCTGGGCGTATGAAGTCGACGGCTATGGCAACCAGCTCTTCATGGATGATGCCAACATCCCGGGACTGCTGAGTCTCCCGTACTTCGGTTGCTGCTCTCTGGGGGACGCCGTCTACCAGCAAACACGTCGGCACGTGCTGAGCGACACGAACCCCTATTTCTTCCGGGGGAGCGCAGCGGAAGGAATTGGTGGTCCCCATGTCGGACTCGACATGATCTGGCCGATGTCCCTGATCACAAGGGCGCTTACGAGCAACGACGATGCGGAGATTGCCCAGTGCCTGTTCTGGATCAAGAGGACGCAGGCGGAGACAGGTTTCATCCACGAGGCATTCCAAAAGGACAATTCCGCAAAATTCACCCGATCGTGGTTCGCTTGGGGAAATTCGCTGCTTGGGGAATTCATTGTGAAATTGAGCCAGGAACGTCCAGTTCTGCTGAAAGGCTCATGATGCCTGAAAGAACCAGGATTGATGCCGAAGAACCCTGCGAGAAGACCGCTTCTGCCATAGTTCGTTTCGAATTTACATTCCACGCCCAGCCCGGACGTTGGAGCGGTGATGGCAATATCCGAAGCCGCAATGACGAAAAACGATGGCCGGAGAACGTACTTTAGCCCGGAAATCTCACAAGGGATAAGAACAAAACGTTAAATAGAAGTGGAAAAAGGCCGCTTTCTCGGGCATAACTGCGTTGTCTGAGCGTAGTTAAAGTCCCAGGAAAGGCGGCCTTTTCAATG
>JBEKUR010000206.1:0-10615 GCA_049514855.1 Terriglobia bacterium | reverse complement strand
TTGAGGTTTTTCACCATTCGGTTGCCGCGACCCTTTCTTCGCAGCAACTGGTGGCGGTTCTTTCTCTGCTCTTCCTTAGCGTTCTAAACATCTTCGGGTTGCGCCTCGGGGCATGGGTGCAGAATGTCTTTACCACCCTCAAAGTGGCCACGCTGTTAGGGCTGGTGGCTTTTGGGCTATGGTGGTCGCATGTTCACCCCGCGGCGACTGTCCAGAAGCAAAGCCTATGGGCTGGTGTGCATTGGAACCTGACTACGTTGACTGTTCTCTCCGTGGCCTTGGTCGGGCCGCTGTTCTCCTCCGATGCCTGGAACAACGTCACCTTTACAGGCAGCGAGATCGTCAACCCCAAGCGCCACCTGCCGCTGGCACTGTTTATGGGTACAGCCACCGTGTGCTCTCTGTACGTGGCGTGTAACTGGATCTATCTCCGCGTCCTGCCATTTTTAGGAAGTCCGCTGGCTTCGGGAGCGTTAGGGCGCGGCATCCAGTACGCTGCAGAAGATAGGGTTGCGACCGCGGCGGCACAGGTCATGCTGGGCGGCAAAGGCGCGACTCTGATGGCGGCGGCAATCATGATTTCAACCTTCGGCTGTATGAATGGGCTGATCCTGGCGGGATCCCGCGTTTACTACGCCATGGCCAAGGATGGTCTGTTCTTTCATGCCGTGGGCAGAGTGGACCCCAAACATCACACCCCAGCAATTTCCCTTTTAGTCCAAGCAGCGTGGGCCGGGCTGTTGACCTTGACCGGGACTTACAGCGAATTGTTGGATTACGTGGTCTTCGCGGTGGTATTGTTCTATGCTCTGAGTATCGCGGGGGTCTTCCAGCTTAGGCGGACACGTCCCGAAGCGCCGAGGCCTTACCGGGCCTGGGGCTATCCAGTGTTGCCGGCAATCTATCTCGCCTTTGCCTTGTTTGTGGAGTGGGCGCTTCTCACGCACAAAACTGGACGCAGCCTTGCCGGGCTTAGTATTGTTGCCGTTGGGGTGCCGGTTTTTTTCCTTTGGCGCAGAAGAACAGTGACAAGTGACGAGTGACGAGCAGAAGTCAGAAATCAGAAGTCAGAAGTCAGAAGCCAGGAGTCAGGAGATAAGAAATAGGAGATAGGAGACCGAGGGCGGTCGGCAGTGGTCGGTTAGCAGTAGGTAGTGGGCGGGGACGGGAAACAACCGCGTGCAGGCTACCTCCTGACTTCTGACTCCTGACTTCTGACTCCTGTTTTCCGTATCCTGTTAGGGGAGATGCAATGCCGAGCATCTGGACAAAGAAGAGCATCGACGAGTTGAGAAAGGATGCGAGCGACTCTGAGCACGGCTTACGGCGCACGCTGGGGCCGCTCGCCCTGATATCTCTGGGTATCGGGGCGATTGTGGGAGCGGGGATTTTCGTGCTTAGCGGGGTTGCGGCCCAGCACACCGGTCCGGCGCTAGTGGGTTCCGTGATCCTCTCCGGTGTGGGTTGCGCTTTTGCCGGCCTGTGCTACGCGGAGTTCTCATCCATGATTCCGGTGGCCGGCAGCGCCTATACTTACGCTTATGCGACAGTAGGGGAATTCCTGGCCTGGATTATTGGGTGGGATCTGATCCTCGAGTATGCCGTGGGGGCCACGACCGTCTCGATCGGATGGTCAGGTTACCTCGTTTCCTTCTTGCAGAAGACGCTTCATTGGCCTTTTCCCGCCGAACTGAGCAAGAGCCCGTGGGAGACTTTGAGGCTGGCGGACGGAACGGTCGTTCATCCGGTCTTTAACCTCCCCGCCGCTTTTATCGTCCTCCTCATCACCACTTTGCTTATTATCGGGATACGTGAGTCCGCCAACTTCAACAGCTTTATTGTCTTGGTTAAGGTTGGGGTGGTTTTACTCTTCATCTTCTTCGGAGCGCTGTATGTCCATCGGGCCAACTGGCATCCGTTTCTCCCCGCAAACCAGGGGACGTTCGGGGAATTTGGCCTCAGCGGTGTGTTGCGTGGGGCGGGCATCATTTTCTTCGCTTACATCGGTTTTGATGCTGTATCCACGGCAGCCCAGGAGGCTCGCAATCCGGAAAGGGACATGCCGATTGGCATTTTGGGATCGCTGGCGATTTGCACGGTGCTCTACATTGCCGCGGTCCTGGTTCTTACGGGGATTATGCCTTTTCGCCAGCTCAATGTCCCGGATCCATTGGCGCTGGCGATAGATTCCACAGCGGCTCGCTGGTGGCTTTCGCCCATCGTGAAGATCGGTGCATTGCTGGGAACGACGGCCGTAATCCTGGTGATGATGCTGGGCCAAACACGCGTTTTCTACTCGATGGCTCACGATGGCTTGCTGCCAAGGCCATTCGGCAAGATCCACCCCCGGTTTCGTACCCCTTATATCAGCACAGCGTTAACGGGACTATGCGTTGCCTTGGCAGGGGGGCTCTTGCCCCTGAGGATTGTGGGGGAGTTGGTCAGCATTGGGACGCTGCTGGCTTTTGTTATTGTGTCGGGATCGGTGATGGGAATGCGCAGGATGCATCCCGAGATTCACCGGCCTTTCCGCACACCCTTGGTGTGGTTCGTCGGGCCCATGGGGATGATTGTTTGCTTGGCACAAATGGCGGGACTTCCCGGCGACACGTGGTTGCGCTTGTTCATTTGGATGGCGATTGGTCTTTGTGTTTACTTTGGTTACGGTCGCCGGCGCAGTGTCCTGCAAAACCAGGAAAGGCGGCGCGAGCTTCAGCAACCAAGTAGTTCGTAGCCCGGCAGTTCGTAGAGGCGGGCTTTAGCCCGGCACTTTAGATTTATGGAAGTGCCCGCCTGAACCCGGCCGCTACGAAGAGCGCCTAAGCCAAGCGTAGTCCCTCGGTCCATTCATAGAACGAGGCATATTTTTCTTGCTGGGCAATTTGGGGCCTGTCCTCATGTTTACTCCGCTGCTCAAAGTTCTGCTGCGGGAATACCGTACGCACCGCATGGCGCGTTTCACCGTGTGGGTGTTGGCTTACGGGGCTGCCTTGTGGAGTGTGGATCGGCTCTCCAGCGGTGCTCCGGCAGCGCTTTGGGCTTTGTTCTGGCTCGCGGCTATAACCTGCGGCGTTTACTATCTGGGGCGGCTCACGGTATTCATCCGGCGCCGCTTGCTCTGGCGGCTCCGCCGGCGGCTGATCGTTACTTATGTATTTATCGCTATTGTCCCCGTCGTTTTGATTGTGTTTCTGGTGTGGCTGGGCATTTACATTGTTAGCGGTCAATTCGCTGCGTTTCTTGTCGCTTCGAACTTGGGCGAGCACTTCGATGAACTGCAACAGGTTAATCGCACTGTGGCTCACGAAGCCCATATGAATAGCTCCTCGGCGTCAGAGGAGACGTTGGACCGGCTGCAGAACTTCTACGTCAAGGAACTGCATCAGCACGCCGTCAGTTATCCGGGCCTGGAAATAACCCTTCGGATTGGGTCACGGGTTCGGGCGTTTCGCTTGGACGGAACCAAAACCCAATCCCCTCTGACGATTCCCGCTTGGTTCAAGCGGGAGGAGTTCGCAGGGATTGTAATGGACAGGGGTCATCTCGCGTTGCATTCCATCGAGCGCGGCCCTACGGCAGCGGGCAGTTTGGTTGCTATCCTGTCCCAACCCATCACGCCGGAACTGCTGGATATGGTGGGAGAGGGCATCGGGCCGGTCGGGGTGGTAACGACGCGGCCTTTGCAAACGGAACCGGGTCTGCGAAGTTCGCAATCAGACTTTCGTCTCAGCACCCCTGAGGGAGTCTTCGCCCTCTCAGAGAGCGTATACTCGAAGAATCTAAAGCTTCCGGAACCTGTAAGTCGGTTTGACTTCATTGTGAGGGGGGCTTCGTCACTGGACCCGGTTTTCTGGGAAGGCGAAAAGCAACAGGAGTTGACCGCGCCGGCTTTCGTTTATGTCAGCTCCAGAGTCATAGCCCTGAGTCGACGCCTTCTTGAGACGCTGGGAGAATTTTCCCAAGTCTATGTAATCGTGTTCAAGGCAGTCGCCGTTGTCTTCCTCGTTATCGAAGGCATCGCGCTCTTCATTGGAGTCCGCTTGACACGTTCGATCACTTATACCGTAGACAAGTTTTATAACGCTACGGAGCGAGTGAAGAAGGGTGATTTCTCGTACCGCATCCGGGTTCCTTCAAATGACCAGATCAGCGCGCTGGGGGAGGCCTTTGACAGCATGACAGCCTCGGTGGAGCGCCTGCTGCGGGAATCCGAGGAGAAACTCCGTCTTGAAAGCGAGCTCGAGATTGCGCGGGAGGTCCAGGCACAATTGTTTCCCCGGTCTGCGCCGGAAGTTCCAGGCCTGGCGCTCTATGGAGTCTGCAAGGCGGCGCGCTCGGTCAGCGGCGATTATTACGACTTCCTCAAGCTGGGCGAAAACAGGGTTTGTTTGGTCCTCGGGGATGTCAGTGGGAAAGGAATTTCGGCCGCCCTGCTCATGGCAGCAATCCAGTCTGCTCTTCGCGCTCAGTTCTACGATGGCTTCGGGCCCACGAGCGGTTCTCACACATTGGCTCTTTCGACCGCGCAGGTGGTCAGCAGGCTGAATCTCCAAGTTTATGAGAACACTCCCCGGGAAAAATACGTGACCTTCTTTTTTGGTGTGTATGACGCCGCAACCCGCACCTTGACATACACGAATGCAGGTCACCTGCCTCCTGTATTGTTCCGTGGCGGGAGGGTCGAGCGGCTTAGGGCGGGCGGTACGGTGGTCGGCCTTTTCTCTCCGCTTACCTACGAGCAGGCGGAGATTCAAATTCAACCCGGGGACCTGCTTCTGGCCTTCACGGATGGGATTACTGAACCCGAGAACATTTACGGCGAGGAGTTCGGGGAAGATCGCATGCTGGAGGTGGTGCGCCGCGCCCTGAACGCTTCGCCCCAGATCCTTGTGGAAGAAATCTATCGCAGTGTGAGTGATTGGACCGGAAGCCCTGAACTCCAGGATGATATGACGCTGGTTGTGGCAAAAGCTTCGGAGTAAAGCAGAGTCGAGGAGTCGAGAGTCAAGAGTCGAGAGTCGAAAGTCGAAAACGCTTCAACTACTCCACTTCCAACCCTTGACTTCCGCCGTCCGGAGTCAAGGAGTGGGAGTCGAAGGCCGCAAACCCTTTAACTCCTCGACTCTTGACTCTCGACTTTCGACTCCGATAGACTGCACCAAGTAATCTCGATTCAGGGAGCTTCAGTTTGTCTCTGCGGAACCGTGTGGCCTTGGTAACCGGCGCCTCGCGAGGCATCGGGAAGGAGATTGCCCTCGCTTTGGGCCGGGCGGGGGTTCGTGTAGCCATCAGCTACCGAACTAATAAACTGGGCGCCCAGAAAGTTGTCGACGAATTGCGCAGCGTGGGAGCCGAAGGGGTGGTTTTCCCGACTGACGTTACAGACTCCGCGCGCGTGGCGGAATTGATTGAGGCGATCGTCAACCGATTTGGACATGTAGATATTCTGGTCAACAATGTGGGTGTGTTCGATTGGAAACCGGTTGTGGATTCGACCCCTGAGGAATGGCACTCCGTGGTCGCCTCAAACCTCTTCAGTGTCTTTTACACGACCAAGTTTTCCGTGCCCGTAATGCGGCAGAAACATTGGGGACGAATTATCAACCTGGGGGCTGTGGGAGCGGAGCGGGCCTTCGGACAAGCCAAGATCTCAGCCTACGCGGCAGCCAAAGCTGGGCTGGTGGCATTTTCGCGCTCCGTGGCGCTGGAAGAGGCACACAACGGAATTACCGTGAACGTTGTAAACCCGCCGGTAATTGATGAAAAGGCATTATCCCTGGAGGAAGCAGAGAAGTTGATCGACGCCCGGTTCCCGGTGGGCCGTCCTGCCACCGGCCGCGACATCGCGGAAGCTGTCAAGTTTTTTGCTTCCGAGGAAGCCTCCTTCATTACCGGTCAGGTTCTTAACGTGAGCGGTGGCTGGATGCTTTAGAAGCGAAGAAGTCAGGAGTCAGAAGTCAGGAGTCAGAATCAGAGCTACTCTGGGGAGCATTGGATTTGGGAAGGCGGGACCCGCCATGGCAGGGCGGATCGGCGCTGGGTTGCTGCTCATTCTGTCTTCTGACTCCTGACTCCTGACTTCTTCTCGTCGATTCCATGAAAATCCTCTCTGCTGCACAGATGCAACGTATCGACCGGCTGACCACCGAACGCTACGGTGTTCCGAGCCTAACGCTAATGGAGAACGCCGGACGCGGTGTGGTGGAGTTTCTCGAGGAGCGCTTTGCCCCACTGGAGCAGCAACGGATCGTCATTCTGTGCGGGCGGGGAAATAACGGCGGCGATGGCCTCGTGGTGGCCCGTTTGCTGCGCGATAAAGGGCTGAAGCCAAGGGTGCTCCTGTTCGCGGACCCCCAGAAAGTGCAAGGCGACGCGGCCGTCAACCTCGAGCGGCTGGCGATTTCCGCGCTGCCCGAGGTCGTCGAAAGTCCCGAAGCTTGGCAAGGCATCAAGCTGAGCCTGAAAGGCACGACGTTGTTGGTTGACGCGCTTCTGGGAACGGGGCTCTCCAAGCCGCTGGGAGGTTTGCTCCTGGAAGTGGTTCGCGAGGTCAACACGGAGTTGGCCGCCGCGCAGGTGGTGGCGGTGGATTTGCCTTCCGGCATCTCAGCCGACACGGGGGAGTTGCTCGGCGAGCACGTGCGTGCCGGCTTCTCCGTCACCTTCACCGCGCCGAAAATTGCGCATATCTTTCCACCGGCGTGTGAACGTGTAGGGGAATGGGCCCTAAAGCAAATTGGAACACCGCCCAAGGCACTCGAAAGCGATTCGGAACTCTTCTTGAGCTTGGCCTGCCGCGAAGACTTTGCTTGGATGGCGCGGCCGCGAAAGCCCGACGCTCACAAAGGGAGTTTTGGCCACGTCCTGATTCTGGCCGGTTCGGTAGGGAAGACCGGGGCAGCCGCGCTGGCTGCCATGGCCGCTTTGCGGGCTGGGGCGGGGCTTGTGACCGTGGCCACCGCCGTAAGCGCTTTGCCCATTGTGGCGTCACTGGGAATGGAATACATGACGGAGCCGCTTCCGGAAACAGAGGCGGGCACGATTTCGCTGCGTGCGCTCGAGCAGGGGCGCTTAGACAAGTTACTGGAAGGTAAGTCTGTTCTGGCCCTCGGTCCGGGGATGGGCAGTGTCCCCGAAACGGCCGAATTGGTCCGCACCCTGGTAAACCGTCGTCGCCTCCCCGTAGTCTTGGACGCCGATGGCCTGAACGCCTTCGCGGGCTGCATGCATACCTTCCACGCCGGGAGTGATTTGACGGACGCTGTATTGACGCCCCACCCCGGCGAAATGAGCCGCCTTGCGGGCTTAGGAACTACGGAAATCCAAGCGCACCGTGTCGAGCGGGCGCGTGAGTTCGCCCGGAAGCACCAGGTGAACCTCGTGTTGAAGGGCTTTCGCACACTTACGGCCGCGCCCGACGGGAAGGTTTGGGTGAACCCCACGGGCAATCCCGGTATGGCCACCGGTGGGACAGGTGACGTTCTAACGGGCTTGATTGCGGGGCTTGTGGCACAATATCGCGATCGGCCGATGAGCGAGGTTGCAGCGGCGGCAGTATACCTGCACGGCTTGGCGGGAGACTTGGTTGCGAAAGAACTGGGGCAGGCTTCACTTATCGCAGGTGATTTGCTCGGCGCGTTGCCGCGGGCGTACAAGCTGCTGGCGGGAGTGACGAGTGACAAGTGACGAGTGACGAGCCAAACAAGCAGTGACGAGTGATGAGTGACGAGCCAAGCAACGCACGTCAGTTGTTTTCTTTGCTCGTCACTTGTCACTCGTCACTTGTCACTGAGGTTCGGTCAATGCTACTCCCTGCGAGAACTCTTGCCCAACGGGTCACCCATTCGCCTGAGGAGACAGTGAATTTCGGACGCGAGTTGGCTAAGGAAGTCCAGCCACCTTGCCTGGTATTGTTGGAAGGAGAATTGGGAAGCGGCAAGACGACGCTGGTGAAGGGGATCTTGGCCAGCCTGGCTTCCATCCCTGAGGAAGAAGTGACCAGCCCCTCTTTCACCCTGGTGCATGAGTACGGTCCTGAAGGCAAGGTTTACCACGTGGACCTTTACCGCATTGAGGGGGGGCGTGACCTGGCTACGCTGGGGCTGGACGATTTGCAGGGCCCGGACGCGACAGTCCTCATTGAGTGGGGGGAGAAGTTCGGTGAGGATATTCCGCGACCCTGCATCCGAATCCGCTTGGAACACCTGGGGCGCGATGAACGTCGAATCACTGTCGAGCGCCTGGTTTGATTGTCGATTGTCGATTGGCGATTGTCGATTGAAGGCGGTCAGTCGGCAATCGTCAATCAAAATCGGCAATTCCAACATTGACGATTGCTGATTGTCGACTTTCGATTGAAAGGCGGTGCAATCGACAATCGTCAATCGACAATCGTCAATATCAAGGGCAATCTCAGTAGCGGAGAAAAATAAATATGACGGAAACAGGACCCACGCCCTGGGGGCTGATTGTCGGTTCATCGAGCGGTTTCGGCGCCGCCACAAGCCTCGAGCTGGCGCGCGCCGGGCTGAACATTTTCGGTGTGCATTTTGATCGGCGCTCCAGTATGCCTCAGGTGGAGCAGGTTATGGCGAGCATTCAGGACGCTGGGCGGGACGTCCTGTTCTTCAATATAAATGCTGCGGACCCTGCCAAGCGCACGGAAGCTTTGAATAGGATGCAAGAATACTGGAGCAAGAAAGGCGGCGGCAACTTCATCAAAGTCTTTCTTCATTCCCTCGCTTTCGGGTCGCTGAAAGCCTACCTCGCGGATTCTCCCGAAGATGAATTGACCCAGATGCAAATGGACATGACGGTGGATGTCATGGGGAACAATCTTGTCTACTGGGTCCAGGATTTGTTTCGCCGGAAGATGCTGGGGCGCGGCAGCCGCATTTACGCCATGACGAGCGCGGGCGGGCACAGCGTGATTCGGAATTACGGCCCTGTCTCAGCGGCCAAGGCGGTCCTCGAGTCCCACATCCGCCAACTGGCCTACGAACTGATGCCTCACGGTATCACCGCCAATGCCATTCAGGCGGGCGTGACTCTTACCCCTGGTTCGAGCAAGATCCCTGGAATCGATAAGCTGGCCGAGTTTGCACGAATGCGGAACCCTGGAGGGCGGCTGACTGCACCCGAAGATGTGGCCTCCGCCATCGTCGCCTTGATGGACGACCGCACCTATTGGATTACGGGTAATGTCATCCGTGTGGATGGCGGCGAGGATATCGTCACTTGATTCCCCATGCTGTCATTCTGAGCCCTTCGCTGTCATTCTGAGCGAAGCGAAGAATCTCGCTCTGGACTTTTCCGCCAAGAAAGAGCAGGGCGAGATGCTTCGCTGCGCTCAGCATGACATACCAGAAAGTAGTATGACTACTGAGAACTTCGCTCAGAATCACCGGGCATCGTTCCGCTTTTGACGCGCTATAGGGAATTTGCTAGCATTATAATTGCTGAAGGGTTGCTCCCCCGCAAGAGGGCAAAAAAGCGAGTTGGCATGAAACTCAAGAAGCTTTTGCTCGCCAAGCCGCGCGGATTCTGCGCTGGTGTGGATCGGGCTATTGACGTGGTTCACATGGCCCTCGAGCTTTTCCCGGCCCCCGTTTATGTGCGCAGGGAGATTGTCCATAACAAGCACGTGATCCAGTCTCTCGCCGCCAAGGGAGCCGTCTTTGTAGATGAGATCGACCAGGTCCCGGCAGGGGCAGTGGTAATCTTCAGCGCCCACGGTGTTTCGCCAGCAGTCCGAGCCCGGGCGGAGGCAAAACATCTGCGAGTAATTGATGCCACCTGTCCTCTGGTTACCAAAGTTCATACGGAGGCTGTCCGATTTGCAAGAGAGGGCCGCTCCATTGTTCTCGTGGGGCACGCGGGGCATGACGAGATTGTTGGGACCATGGGTGAAGCTCCGGAGCACACCCAGTTAGTCGGCAGCGTGGAAGAGGCAGAAAAAGTTCAGGTTTCGGATCCCGATCGTGTTGCCATCACCACGCAAACGACGCTGGGGGTTGACGACACCCGAGAGATCATTGAAGTTCTCCAGCGGCGCTTCCCCGAACTGGTCAGCCCTCCCAGTGATGACATCTGTTACGCCACTCAGAACCGGCAATGGGCGGTCAAGCTTCTGGCCAAGGAAGCGGAGGTGATTCTGGTTCTCGGCTCCGACAATAGTTCTAACTCCAGGCGTCTTCGAGAAGTCGCCGAGATATCAGGAGCACGCGCTTACCTTATTGAAGACGCGTCGAAGATTGACCCTGCCTGGCTCGAAAAGGTTCAGTGCGTCGGCATCACCGCCGGCGCCTCGGCTCCTGAGCACCTCGTTCAGGACGTGGTTGCCTACTTCAAGGGTTTGGGAGTGGAACAGGTCGAGGAAATTGAGCCTGTGGAAGAGAAAGTGACGTTCACTCCTCCACCCGAACTTGCCCGCGCCATGGCGAAGCGCGGGATGGTAAGTTGATTAGGTAGTCACAACACTTCGCCTTCCCCGATGCACTCCGGCTCTTAGGGTTGACGGGAGCGAACGCGAGACGGGACGCAATAAGCTGGATAACTCCGTGCCGAATGAAACGGTTACTTTTGTGCATGAGGTTCCCGCCCGGTTTATCGAGCT
>JBEKUR010000205.1:0-10787 GCA_049514855.1 Terriglobia bacterium | reverse complement strand
AGGTGCCCTGTTTGGGCAACTCCAGGACAGGAATCATCCGGCCCGAGGCAAGCGGGCGCCAGGAGGTCGCCGTGGCGGTCACGAGGGGCTGCGATTCCACCGGTACGCAGTCCGGGATCGCAACCGGTGTAAGGTTCTCATAACTCTGCGGCTGGCCCGTCACTTGAATCGGAAGATAGATGGGGCGGATGTAATCCGCCTCCTCGAGAATCATCGCGCGCTCGATGGCGTTCTTCAGTTCGCGGACGTTTCCGGGCCAGTCATAGGCCAGCAGCAGGTTGCGAGCCTCCTGCGTGATGCCCCGGAGGGCCTTTCGAAACCGGAAGTTGTAACGCTCGATGAAGAAGTCCACGAGCGGAAAAACGTCTTCCTTGCGGTGCCGCAAAGGAGGAATGAAAATCGGGATAATGCTGAGACGATAGAAAAGGTCCTGGCGGAAGGTGCCCTCCCGAACGCCTTGCTCGAGGTCGCGGTTCGATGCCGCGATGACACGCACATCCACCCCGAGGTCCTTGACTCCGCCAATGCGCCGGATCGTTTGGTCTTCCAGAACCCGCAGAAGCTTCGCCTGCAGGTAAGTTGACATTTCACCGATTTCGTCGAGGAACAGGGTCCCGCCATCGGCCACCTCGAAGAGGCCTTTCTTCTGCGCCTTGGCGTCGGTGAACGCCCCGCGCTCGTGCCCGAACAGTTCGGCCTCCATCAAGGTTTCCGGAATTGCCGAACAGTTGATGGCCACAAAGGGCTTATCGGCGCGCACGCTGTCATAATGGATCGCCTTCGCGACCAAGTCCTTTCCGGTGCCGCTCTCTCCCTGAATCAGCACGGTGGACGCTTCGCTGGCTGCCACCTTGCGCACAAAGTTCATCAGTTCCAGCATGCGCGGGGACTTGCCGACCACCTCGTGGTATCCGGAACGCTTCCGCACCTCTTCCCGCAGGCCATCGCGCTCCGATCGCAATATCGACCGGTCGATAGCATTGGCGATAGTGATCTGAAGCTCGTCGAAGTCCAGCGGCTTCTTGATAAAATCCAGGGCACCCAGTTTGATTGCAGTCTTGATATCGTCAAGCTGGGGATCACCAGTGATCATAATGACCGGGATGGAAAGATTGTTCTGTTTGATCTCCCGCAGGACTTCAATTCCGCTGAGGTCGGGCAAGCGCACGTCAAGCAGGATCAGGTCTGGCAACTCCGCGCGGATCTGCGCCAGTCCCCCCGTGCCGCTTTCGGCCTCCAGGGCCGCATAGCCCCACTCCTCGAGTTGCCGGCGGACGGACCAGCGAATCAGCTTCTCGTCGTCGACGATCAGGACTTTCTCATTGGACATAGATTTCCCTGGATTCCTCGACCGCCTCGCGCATGGGCAAGCGGATAATAAAACGACTTCCTTTTCCGAGCTTGCTTTCGACGCTCAACGTGCCCCCATGCTGGCGAATGATCCGCCGGCAGAGTGACAAACCCAACCCCGTGCCTCCTCGCTTGGTTGTGTAGAAGGGACGGAAGATGCGCTCCAGAGATTCAGGAGGTACACCTACCCCGGTATCGCTCACCGAGATTTCCACCAGGTCCGCCTGGCCTGGCCCGCCAGGAGCGTCGACCTTGGCAGCAACCGTGATTTTCCCTTCCCGCTCGATGGCCTGGACGCCGTTCAAAACCAGGTTCAAAAGCACTTGGTGAAGCTGTTCCGAATCCATGCGAAAGGCAGGGAGGTCTGGAGGAACCTGAATGGAAAACTCCACGTTTTTTGATCCTGTCTGCTGACGAGCGAGATGCAAGGTTCGGGCAAAAGTATCCTTCAAGTCAGCCCGGCCGAACTGCGGAGGCTTGGGCCTGGCATAGGCGAGCATGTCGTTCAGCACTTTCTCGATTCGCCGCACCTCCTGACGCAAATCCTCCATGACTTCGCGGTCCGGGTGGTCCTTGGGAAAATCCTTGGTAATAATCTCGATGGCACCGGCAATTCCGGCTAAGGGATTGCGAATCTCATGAGCCACTCCCGCAGCAAGTTCCCCCATCGTCGCCAGATGCTCCGCCTGGAGCATTTCTGCATCGTGGGCCCCCTGGCAGTGATCGCAAAAATCCTTCCAGCGGTTGGCCAGCGTATGGATCTCCCTTTCCAGGGCCATCGTGCCACCCTCGAGCTTCGCCGGCATCGCAAGCGTGACGTAAGTGGGAGCGATTCTTCTGATAGCCGTGCGCAGCTCCCCGAGCAAAGCCCAGGACCGGCGCTCCTGGTAAATGAGCATCCCTGTGGCAGCGGAGAGAGCCGCGAGTAGCGGAATGGCCAGCTCAAGCCGGGAATTCAGCCCGTTGCGGAACCACTCATGCGCTGTGAGCAGGACGATTCCTACTATGGCAGAGATCAAGACGACTAGATTCTGGCCAAAAGTCGGAGGGAACCTGAATACGCGTTTTAGGGGATCCCAATTCAAAGTTATGATATTTCCTCTGCACTGACTTACAGGCTTAATTTTAACATACGGGGATGAGTGTGGCCAGAAAGCCCGAAACATTTTTCGAGGAGATAAGACACTCCCTGATTGCCGATGCAGCGAACCGGTCCTTGATCGCCTGTGTCATTCCGATCCCGCCGTCGCGGGAGAGGAATCTCGCTCTGAGTGCAAGTCGAGAAGTCGACAGTCGAAGGTCGAAAAGTCAAAACTTCTTGACCTTTGACTCTCGACTCCTTGACTCGGCAGAGCGAGATTCCTCTCCCGCGACGGCGGGATCGGAATGACAGGGTACTACCTGCTGCCTATTAACTGCCTGCTCACTTCCATCCCATTCGGTCGCGAAGAGACGTGATGTGCGCGATGTGGTGCCGGCCGTGCCAGGCATACATGCCAAGGAGTTTGTCCAGTGTCACCACTCCCATTTCTGGATGCCGGAACGTGCGCGCAAAATCCTCTGCGCGCAGGGACCTCAATAGGAGCACAAAGCGCCGGTGCAAAGATTCCAGCAAGGAAAGGGAAAGCTCCGCAGGCGCTGTGCGCGCATCCTCAAGGGTTGCCCAGCGTTCCTGGTCATACGGCTTGATGGTCGGCTCGTCCTCCGTTAAGGCAAGCCTGAAGCGCACGTAGGCATTCATGTGGGCGTCGGGGAGGTGATGGACCACTTGCCTCACCGTCCAACCGCCTGGACGGTAGGGAGTATCGACCTGCTCCTCCGTTAACCCTGCCAGGGCTTTGCGGAGCTGCGCAGGCGCCTGCTCGATTTGAGCAATCAATTGTTGTCTCTGTTCGTTCGTAATGACTCCTTCCCACTTGAACTTCCCGACGGGATATTGCAGGTCCATAAATCCATGCCTCCTTCGTCAAATCGTTCGGGTCCCCGGTGAAAGAAGGGCCCTCATCATTCTACCCTGAAACCCAAATCGGCGGGCGGCACCAACACTCGCTGCCGCCTGAAAGCAGGCTATGGATGGGCCCTGAAACTCTCCCTCGGTCTCGTCGAGATTGTGTACACTGTTCAAGGGAGTTGCCCGATGGATGATCGCAGGGTTGATTGTGGCGCATTCCACACGGTCCTGGCCTTTCTCGGCGCGCTCCTGGCGCTGACCACGGGCATCGCCAGCCAGCAGAACACCGCCGCCAGCCGGTCGTTACCCGATATCAAGCAGTTACTCACCGACGTCCGGGAGAATCAGAAGCAGATTGACAGCCTGGTGGACCAGTACAGTTGCATGGAAACCGAGGAGGTCCACGAGCTCGACAAGAACGGCCAGGTGAAGAAATCTATCCTGAAGGAATACCAGGTTTTCTACCTGGGCGGGAGGGGTGTAAGGCGGCAGGTCAAGAAGGATGGGCGGCCCTTAAGTCCCGGTGACCAAAAGAAGGAAGACAACCGCGTGGAGAAGCGCATCCGCGAGTATGAGAAGAAACACGGCGAGGAGGGGGAAGACTCCGCGAGGAAGAAGAAGGAACAAGCGGACATCTCCACGTTCCTACGAGTGTCGAAGTTCACCAGTCCCCGTCGGGGAGAGTTTCGCGAGCACGCTGTGATCGTCTTCGATTTTGCGCCCAATCCGGATTACAAGCCGCAGAACAAGACGGAAGACCTGCTCCACAAGCTGGTGGGAACCCTGTGGGTGGACGACGAAGCTCGCCAGGTGGTGCGCTTGGAAGCGCACCTGAGCGACACATATAAGCTCGGGGGCGGCCTCTTGGCCTCACTCCGCAAGGGAGGCTCGCTGGTGATCGAGCAGGCCAGGATGAATGAAGAGGTCTGGCTTCCCTCTTACGTAGAAGCTCATTTCTCCGCGCGCGTGCTGCTATTCGCGAACGCCCACGGCGACTACACATCGAGATTCAGCGACTATAAGAAGTTCCGGGTGGAGAGCGTGATAGTAAACTTGAAGAACAAGAAGTGAGGCGCGAGTACAACTCCACGCATAGCCAAAAGCCTGCCGCCTGTCTTAACAGGTCTCTGAATCAACGCGAATTCCGAAGTTCGGGGCCGGAATGATGCTCGATGTAACCGAAAGCATTTTGAAGGGTCACGGCTCGTAAACCTCTCTGCGGTGAGCGACGCGGGTAATGCTCACGAGCTTTGCTGCGTCGTCAACGACGTATAAAACGCGCCAGTCGCCCACGCGGATGCGCCACTGGTCTTTGTACCCCCTGAGCTTCTTGCATGCTGGCGGGCGTGGATTCTCGGCAAGTGCCAGAATCTTGCGGTCGATCCGGGAAAACAGCGCATCGTCCAGGGCGTCCAGTTCTTTCTGGGCGGATGACTTGATTTCGAGCGAATATTTAGCCACGCGGGTGGGCACGCTTTAGCCGGTTGGCCCGGTAGTCCTCGTAAAGGATGCCCCTCTCCTTGAGGCGTGATTCGGAAACGAGGCCGTCCCAGAAGTCTTCCCAGACGGCCTTATACTTTTTAAGGTCGATAAGAACCGCAGTCTTGCGGCCCTTCTCATCGGTCACGAACTGGATTCCGGTCATGGCTTCATTCTCCTCGGGTCGCGTCGCTATTTTTTACCGTACCCGTTCACGTTACCCCAGGTCAACCAAATAGTACAACATAGCGTCGTTTATGTTCGGCTATCCAAGCCTCCCTTCCGTGCCCCCGCTCCCGGCGTTGTGCGTACCAACGCAGCCAAGCCCCCCCGCCCGCATTTCTAAGGGGCCGCCTGTTATGCGTAGGCGTGCAGTCCTGGCAGCAGGTAGGTGACACCGAAGAAAGTAAACATCACAATGCCGAACCCGATAATCGCGAAGTAGGCGGAGCGGCGCCCCCGCCAGCCACGCGTCAGCCGCATGTGTATATAACCCGCGTAGGTCAGCCAAGTGATGAGCGCCCAATCTTCCTTTGGGTCCCAACTCCAATAGGATCCCCACGTCCGGTTCGCCCAGTAGGCTCCGGCGATGATCATGAGGGTTAGCAGAGGGAAGGAAATGGCAACGGTCCTATAGATCAACCCGTCCAGAGTGTCCCGTTGCGGCAGGAAATTCGCGAGCGTGTCATATTTCCTGCTCAGCACTTCCCACGCCAGCGAGGCAAACAGCGCGCAGACAGTCCCCGCCAGCAGGAACGGGCTTGCAGCCAAATGAACACCAAAGGTCTGCCCCACCTGCGGAACAAAATACGGTCCGGAGTGGACCTTCAGCAGGAGCAGCGCAAGAGCCAGGGCCTGAGCAAAGACCGAAGCCAGGAAGAGCCGCCCGCCCCAGTTCTCCCATCGGCCGGCCTTCTCACCAAACGAATCGAGGACATTGATAACCAGGGTCGCTGCCGCCAACCCTAGGACGATTACAAACGGCCACCCCAGAACCGGAATAGAAACCATCAGCGGTTCTTTGGGAGCCAGCATCACCTTCTCCTGAGCCTCCGCATCCCAGGCAGGGAGCAGAAAGGCCAAGTTACCATCCACCGAGCTGATGACAATCGCGCCGTAAATCGCCGCCACCAGTCCCGAAGTCCAGCTAAGGAAAGTGCGCGCGCTGACCCCGTCCTTTATGAGGTACAACAAGGCTAGGGCGAAAGAAATCGTAAAGCCCGCGTAGCTCAGCATCGCCAGCGTAACGTGAATTTGCAGCCAGGTGCTCTGGAGCGCTGGAACGAGCGGCCTTATCTCCCCCGGTAGCACCTGCAATAAAGTCAGCGCCAGGGTGGCAATGGGTAGGGTTATTGCGCCCAGGAAGGGGATTTCGAGTTTCCACTCCGCCACCTCCTGCAGGACCACCACCGCCCAGGAGAAAACCAGCACCATCTCGTAGATGCTCGACAGCGGGGCATGCCCTGAGGTAACCCACCGGGTCACGATGGCCCCGGTGTGCAATAGGAGGCTGCCGCGCGTCAGCGCCTCGGCGCCCGCCACCAGGTTGGACTGCCGGACCGCCAATGAGAAAACATAGAGAACCGAGGCCCCCAAGTATCCAAGAAGTGCCAGATAGAGAAACTTCTCACCTGTTGCCCACCCGGAACGCCCAATAAGGTGCGGGACGGAAACTGCCATCACTACCAGCACAGCCACGCCGACGGTCAAAAGGATCCAGGTTCCCACGCTGCTGGTCCGGCGTTCATCGACGTGTGTGGTAAGAACTTTCGCCATACTTTGTCTCCTCTTGCCGCAACTTTAACCCGCCAATTGCATGCGACGTAGCGCCGGTCCCGCGCACGGCGGGACCGGCACCTGCCCCGACGAGTCGGGGCGCAACACCGTCCAACGAATTACGGGACACCACACTAGCTCAGGCCGGGATTGCTTGCGTAATATCAGGCTGCGAAGTTCTGAGGGCCACTTCCAGCTCGCCTGCCAATTCGTTGAAACGCCTTTCGAAGCTCTCACGGTATTTGCTGGGTTGTCCCCCAAGCAAGAGTGCCGGCCGCCCCTTGCTGTCGCGTCCGACCACGCCCCACATTCGCACGTGCGACATATACAGGGCCATCATCAGGCCTGCCGTGAGCAGCAGGCACCCACCCCAGATCAGGTTCTGGCCGGGTTCGTGCGCGACTTGCAGCCCGGTCATGTACTCCATTTCCAGGTCCCGAAGTTGAAAGTTGATCCCTGACTCGTTGGGCGGCCCCATGTCAGGAGCCTTGGGAAAGATCCATACTCCCGTCTGCTTCCCTCCCGGCAACGTCACCGCCAACTGGATAGCTGGATTGCGAGGCTCATCCGACCGGGAGGCCATCCGGTTTCCTTCCAAAACGAAATCCGGGATGAAATCAGCCAACGCCACTTGCGTGCCCTGATCGTGGAGGCGGGCCAGTTCTCCGGGCCGTAAGGTAAATGTCTGCGGAGGATGCTTGTTTCCGCCGTTATCAGTCCAACTGGCCTCGAAGACCAACTTGCGAGGTGTCCCAGCGGAACCGTAGCTCGCTTGGAAGAACCGTACCCCCTTATAGGTGAGGGGCTCGTTCACAAAGATTGTCTTTCGGGCGACCTCGCGCCCGTTCTCTTCCACAACCAATTGGCTCCAATACTGCTTTGGCGAACCGTCGGGATACTTTTCAATGCCCACGCCGTCGCAACGCACTGTAAAACCCAGCCGACGCGGTGCGCCCGGGGCCGTCATTGGTTCAACCGCTTGGGCCCGCGCCCCGGGAGTCAAGCTAACGAATCCCCTGAAACCCCACAGGCCATCAACCATGGCGCCCGCGAAAATTATCAGCAGACTGGCGTGGACGACGTAAGGCGCCAAGCGCGCTGTCCGGTGCTTCTCCACATAAAGGGTTCCCCTTTCCAAGACTTTCGGCTTTGGCGGGTAGCCCAGGTCGCTAAGTTTGTGGCTGGCGATGGAAAGCGCCTCAGCAGACGTATGGAATCCCAGCGGTATCTCCTTCTGGAACGGCAGTTGGCGCACGAACCACTCGTCCGCCGTCATGTGTGGCCGGGTGAACAACCGCCAGGCTTGGGGAAAACGCTCCAGGGATGCCAGCGTGATATTTGCTCCCAGCAAACCCAGGAGCAGAATGAACCACCAGGCATGGAAGACATCGAATAAACCCAGGGCGTTCAAGAGCCGGAGGGTTTGCGGAGCATAAATCTGCTCGATTTGCCCTTCCCGTGCCATGGGCCGCTGCAGGATCATCGTCCCGATGATTACTGCGGTGCCTAGTGAGCCCAGAAGAACCAAACCGCATTCCAACGAGCTAAGAAACCTCAAAAACCTGTCCAGTCTCGTTTGTTGCTTTGCCACCATTCGCTCCCACTGCGGGCCTGAAAAATCCTTAGATCTCCGACCCCGACACCACAGGGATGCGCATCTGCTGTGCCAGGGGGGACAGAAATGTCCTTAATCCCTAATCTCTTGAAAATACGCACGGACCTCATTTGCGGTCATAGAGTTTGGGGATCTTCCGTCACTTATTGCACCAGGAATTTGGGGCAAAAGTCGCACGAGAATGCGTGAACAAACTCAATTTGTCGCTTTTTGGGAGTATGTGAACGAACCAAGGCCTAAATTCCTCAACAACTTCAGAATCCGCCCTCAGGGAATCAAAAATGCTGACAAAAGGACGGCTATTCTAGTGGAGTCAACTTCTGAGGAGGCCTTAATGAAGACCTTTGCTGCTACTCGCAATTCAAATGAAGTCCCTGCAAAAGAGCTCACCCCTGCCCCCAAGCCCGTTCCGGTCGCAAAAGAGGTGACACCCGTGGAAATGCAACCAACCTTTACCCTCACCTTCACACTTGGCACTCGTATGCGCGAATTGCACGACACAATCATCCGAACAGTCCTCCAGTATACGCGGGGTAACAGGCTGAAGGCAGCTCAACTCCTCCAAATCAACCCGCGGACAATCCGTCGTCGTCTGGGCAAGAAGGAAACTGCCGACTCCGTGACGCGCGCCGCGTAACACTCTTCCGGGGGTTGGCTTGCGATTTTCTACCCCAGCGGGAGACCGTGCCTCGCATTCCTCCTGAGTTGTTGCGGGCGTTCCACGTCCGGGCGACAATGCTGCCAAGTTAGTGACAGGCTGTCGTTCAAGCACTTAGTTTTCATCACCCTGCAAACCATGCGGAGATTGGCGCGTCACGTGCTTGCGTCAATAGCGAGTCGCAAGCGCGCCCATCTCGTGATTTCGGAGCGTCTTTGGAGTCCAGTCCAAGATGTTGGAACAGGTAAATGGTCAGGATTGGAATCACGTTGCTCGGGATGGGCAGGATGCTGTTAGCATGGAACTCACCGGACGAATACTAATCGTTGATGACGACCCGCACTTCCTGCGGGTGCTGGCACGCATCCTTTCGGGTGAAAATTTCCTTGTCACCTCAGCGGGAGGGGCATGCGACGCATTAGAACTAGTAAAAAGCGCGCAGTTCGACTTGGTTATCTCCGACCTCCGGATGCCCGAGTGCGACGGCGTGAGCTTCCTCGAGGCGCTCCGTCAGGGCGGAAACAATGTCCCGGTCATCATCCTCACGGCGTACGGAGAGGTTGATACATATTTGGCAGCCATGAACGCTGGGGCCACCGAATATCTGAACAAGCCTATTCACTCGGATGAATTATTGAGAGTTGTCCGCTCCTGTCTGCGCTCGCGCGCCCATCGCCGCAACACCGTCTCCTCCGATTCCATCTAGCTTTGCCTCCCATCCCCTCCACGGCGATGAGAGGTGGGCAATTTTGGATTTTAGATTTTGGATTATCCCCCCTTCCTTGCCTAGCGCCTCCCACGGAGTACATTCTGCGTATCGCCATTGCTCTTCCCCAGCCCCTAGTCCCTGGTCCCCAGCCCCTGACACCTGACACCTGAAACCTGGCACCTGCTCTTCTAGGCCTTCAACTCTACGATCGTCGCCCCGGCGCCGCCTTCGTGGGGCGGAGCGAGATAGAACTTTTCCACGTGCGGGTGCGAAGCAAACATTTCGTGGAGACTCTTCCGAAGGATGCCTTTGCCGTGCCCGTGGATGACGCGCAGCCGAAAGCGTCCGGCCATGTAAGCTTCGTCGAGGAACTTATCTACACGCTCGCGGGCAAGCTCGGCGGTGTCACCAATAACGTTGAGCTCCGCCGGGGTCTCGTCCGAGCCCCTGACGGCAACCGCCGCCCTTGGAGCGCTTGTCCCACCATGAACGATCCGCCGGACCTCGCTCCTCGGGAGGCGCATGTGCAGGTGGCCTAGGGCGATGTCAACCTGGTCATCATCGGGTAAAGCCATAACCGTCCCGAGAGATGATAGGTTGGCCACTTGGACATGGTCCCCTACCGCGAGTGGCCTGAGAGCAGAAGGTTGTGCCGGGGCTGTGGCAGGGGCGCCGATTGCTTCCAGAACCTGCGTGTTCCACTCTTCCCGGACCTCGCGCTTGATGGATGCCATCTTGCGCTCGAGGCCTTTCGAGGGTTTGGGAGCTTTGGCCGCTTCCAGTTGGGCCCGAAGCTGCTCGATCATGCTCTCCCAACGCTTCTCGTTTTCGCGCAAAGTCTGTTCCAGCCGCGAGTCCAGATCTTTGAGCTTGGCGCGGCGTTCCCGTTCGAACCTGTTCTCCAGCTCGATCTGCCGGGCCTCCTGTTCCTTCCCTTGCTGAGCGAGCAGCCCGACTTGCCTTTCCAGTTCCGCTTTCTGCTGGTGCAGGCCGGCAATCAGGGCTGCCGCTTCCGCATCCGCCGGATGCAGGAAGGTGCGCGCCTTTTCCACGATACTCGGCTCGAGGCCCAAGCGTTGCGCGATGTCGAGCGCACTCGATTTTCCCGGCAGCCCGCTTAATAGCCGGTAAGTGGGCTGGAGCGTCAATTCGTCGAACTCCATAGCCGCGTTGAGGGCTTCCGGAGTCTCTGCGGCATAGGCCTTCAAACGCGAGTGGTGCGTGGTCACCAGAGTCAGGGCGCCGCGCT
>JBEKUR010000204.1:0-10864 GCA_049514855.1 Terriglobia bacterium | reverse complement strand
GCGGGCGCAAGAAGGCCTGAAGCGGCGCGCCTTGCAGGCCATCGACGACTGGCAACACCGCCGCCGGCAGGAGATGGCCCGTGTCACCTTCGACGCCTCCCAGCACGAGATGCTTGATGTCAACTTATCGGAGTCTACCGATCGAGGCGTGACGCTGAGAAGGACGCTTTCTTTTCTTGAACTCGTGCGTGAGGAGGTCAAGCAGCGCACCTTCCAGGTCCGCCAGTACGCCGTACTGGAATCTCTTTACCAAGCTACGACGGGGTGGCGACAGGCGCTGATTTTCAGCCTGCTGCACCGTTTCGGTGACCCCATGTGCCTCGAGGCGCAACAAGCCGACGAGGAAGAGCAGCAATATCGACGCAAGATGGGCATCGCCTACGACCCGCCGGGCGAGGCAGAGCACCAGGAACTGCTGCGTCTGCTGGAGGAGGAAATCGCCAGCGTGCGGGAAGAGTTCGAATATGCCGAAAAGGCGAATGAGGAGAGAGCGGCGATAGAACGGGACGCCTGCCTTGCTCCGGAAGGGGAGACGTGGAGGATGATGCTGCGGCAAGAAGCCGCCCTGGACCGCTCCATTGACCGCAAAGTGAGGATACTGCTGAGGCTGCGGAAGGAATTGACCAACCCGCCGATCGCTCCTGCTGGTCAGGTTGATGGCCCGAGGGTGGGGAACCTGGAGGAGATCGTCAACAGCGACATTGCGTCCGATAACTCGCAGAGTGTGGGAATGGTGGAAGACTTAAAATTGAACGCACGATGCGGGAATGTCATTGAAAACAAAGGATCGGGTTTTGAGGATCGGCAAGGTAGCGGGAATGTTACAGAAAACAAAAGTAGTTACGCGCTTAAAGCCGGAATGTTGTTGAAAAGAAAGGACGTAGGTGGTATGTGGTAGATCGTAGGTGGGGGAAGCGGCGCATCCAACCTTCGACCGTTGCCCGTTGACAGTTGACCCTCTTGGCAGGTGGGGAAGAGCAGGTGGTAGGCGGCAGGTAGGAGCGAGCAGGGGCCAAGTATCATCTGGCTCTTAGCTCTACTCGAATTTTGCCTTAAGCGGACAGATGTCGCCGCGGCGACCTAATTGACCCGGACATTCGGCGTGCTGACAACACGGCCCTTGCTCGGCCTTGACAAACTGACACGTATGTGCGAAACAGAGCTTCGGTCCTTGCTCCCAAGGTACCTCATCCGGCGGAGCCGGAAGCAAGGGGGGATGTTGGACGGCCTTCTCAGCACCGTTGGACCTAAACGGACGTCAGCCTTGTCCGGGGTATTCCACAAACACCCCCGGCAACTGACGGATTGACAGGAAGAGAGGTGAGAACTTGAAGACTCTGATTTTTTCCTTACTTGCGCTGGCGGTCGCACCGGTCGTGGCCGTGGGACAGTTCCAGTTTCACGACCTGAACTCCAAGTCGATCGAGCTGACGGAAAAAGGCTCGCCGGTGTTTGTCTACAACTACGGAACGATGCTCAAAGAGGGTACAGCGCCGGATCGCGCCCGCTGCTGCTATCTCTATCCCGTCTACGCGCCCGACGGCGTGGTGGTCACCGATGATTTCCCCAAGGACCATCCCCACCACCGCGGTATCAGTTGGATGTGGCCCGTCGTCGTTGTGGATGGCAAGACTTACGACCTTTGGACGATCAAGGGCATCCTCGACCGATTCGAGAAGTGGGAGCGCAAAAAAGCCGGCAAGGACAAGGCGGTGTTGGCGTTTCAGGACGGCTGGTACGTGGGCGATCGCAAGGTGGTGCAAGAGAACGTGGAGATCGTCGCGCATTCCATCGTGGACGGGAGCCGCGACCTCGACGTCACCGTCACCCTGCATTCGGTGGGCGCGGAGGTGTCGATCGGTGGTACGCACGAACTTGATAAGGGTTATGGCGGAGGGCTGGAAATCCGCTTCGCTCCGCGCACCGACACCAAGATTCGCACCGCAGCGCAGGAGGACGCGCCCGACAGCGACCGCGTCCCCGCGGCTTGGGCGGAACTGACCGGCAATTTTGGTGGCAAGATGGCCACCACGCGCGTCACCGAAGATCCTTCCAACCCCGGGGCGCCCAATGGCTGGTGCTTGCGGCATTACGGATTCCTGGGGGTGGAATACCCGGGACTGGAATTGCGCCGCCTGGACAGCAAGGTGCCTCTGACCATGAAGTTCCGCGTATCGCTCTCGGGAAGTTCATCAAGCGCGAGCTTGGCGGAAAAGCACGTCCTGGTTTACACACGCAACGGCAAAGGCTACGTTCACGACAACATTCAATCCAGCGTTGAAGCCATCAAGAAAATGGCTGCGGAGAACGGATTCGGGGTGGATGTGACGGATGATCCGTACTTCTTCGTGGACTCAACCCTGAAGCAGTACAAGGCTGTGGTGTTTGCGAACACCAATAACGAAGCGTTCCTGAACGACTTCGAGCGGAACGCCTTCAAGCATTATATTGAGTCCGGCGGCGGCTTTGTGGGCATCCACTCCGCCTCGGGCTCGGAGCGCGATTGGCCGTATTTCTGGTCAGTCCTGGGTGGGAAGTTCGTGCGCCACCCACACCAGCAGGTTTTTCTCGTCCGGGTAAAGGATGCGGACTTTCCGGCCACCTGGAAATTGCCCGCCACGTTCGAATGGAAGGACGAGTGTTACTTACTCGACCACCTCAACCCGGATATTCACGTGCTGTTGGCCACCGATCGTACCAAACTCGATGATCCCGATAAGGCGAAGCATCCCGACGAAGAATTCGGCGACTCTCTGCCACTCTCCTGGTATCACCATTTCGACGGTGGCCGGGAGTATTACCTTGCCCTCGGCCACAACCGGGCCGACTATTCCAATCCCCTTCTGTACAACCAGATCCTGGGTGGAATTCTTTGGGCCATGGGAAGTGAAAAGAACAGTGACGAGTGAAAAGTGACAAGTGACCAGCGAGACGAGCCGCGTACGCTCGCCACTCTTCACTTGTCACTTATCACTGAAGTTTGGAGGTGAGATCATGCATTTCGAAAAGACGTCATCGCGACGACGATTCCTGAAAGGCTCGCTCACCGCAGCCGCGGCCATCGGATTTCCCGCCATTGTCCCGGCCCGCGTCTTCGGCCGGAGCGCACCGAATAACATGATCCAGGTGGCGCAGATGGGCTGCGGCCGCATCGCCCGGGACTCCGAATTCAAGGGCATTCTTAGAAACAGCGATGTGGCCCGGTATGTGGCTGTGTGCGACCTGGATACCGTCCGCATGGCCGACGCGAAAAACCTGCTCGAACAGGCCTACGCGAAGAAGTTCGGAACAGGGAAGTACGCGGCGCTCAAAACCTACGGCGATTATCGCGAGATGCTCCAGGACAAGAGCATCGATGCGGTCTGCATCAGCACGCCCGATCACTGGCACGCGCAACCCGCTATGGAAGCGGCGTTGGCCGGCAAAGACATCTATCTCCAGAAGCCCGCTTCGCTGACCATCAAGGAGGGCCGCCAGATGGCGGATACGATCAAGCGGACGGGCCGCATTTTCCAGCAGGGAAGCCAGCAACGTTCGACATATCAATTTCGCTATGCCTGCGAGTTGGTTCGCAACGGCCGCATTGGCAAGGTTCAACAAGTCCTGATTGGGTTGCCGGTGGATCCCGCCGGGGATGTGGAACCGGAAATGCCCGTGCCGCCCAACTTGAATTACGAGATGTGGCTCGGCTCCACGCCCCTGGTCTACTACACGGAAAAACGCGTGCACCCGCAGGCAGCGAACCTACAGGATCGCTACAGTCGTCCGGGCTGGCTGCGTTGCGAGCAGTTCGGCGCCGGCATGATCACCGGCTGGGGCGCGCATCACATCGACACGGCACACTGGGGCATGGGCACCGAATACACCGGACCGGTGGAGATCGTCGCCAGCGCTGAGTTCCCCAAGAAGGGGTTGTGGGACGTTCATGGCGCGTTTCACGTGGGGGCGAAATATGCCAACGGCGCCGAGGTCTACATCAGCGAGAAGTATCCGAACGGCATCAAGTTTATCGGCGAAGACGGATGGATTTGGGTCACGCGCGGCGACGTCACGCCCGGCGATTTGGCCGCGGGCAAGCCCCGCAACGCGGCGCTCGATGCGAGCGACCTGAAGATGCTCCGGGCCGGCATCAAGGACAACGAAATCCACCTGCACCGTAGCCCCAAGAACGATCATCACCTGGACTGGCTGGCCAGCATCAAGACGCGCAAGCCGCCGGCGGCGCCGGCGGAAGTCGGCCATCGTTCCTGTGCAGCGTGCCTGCTGGCCGGCGCGGCCATGAAACTGAATCGCGAACTCAAGTGGGACCCGCAGGCGGAACGCTACGTCAATGACGAGGAGGCGAACGCCCTGCTGTCCCGTCCGCAGCGCGCCCCTTACGGTACCGGCCACCTTAGTGCTTCGAAGCGGTTGCCGGAAGACTCGGGGAATCTTGAAGGAGTTTGGGTGTCAACTGGGGGCTTGCGGGTTTACTCCGTCTGAACTGCGTGCCGGGCGATCAGCAACATCGAATCTTATTGTCCGCGCCGCACGTCGTTCGTACCGCCGATGGAGGCCACCCACTTGGGGGATTTCAAAGATGTCTCCCGATTCTGGTGGCTGTATGGGTCGGGATAACGGGGCGACTTTGGCTAAAGCCAGATGGGTTCTCGACTCTCGGTAATAAGCGAAGTAGCTCTTCAGAATCCTGCGCAGATGCTTCTCTCCCAGCACGATTACATGGTCCAAGCACTCTCGCCGAATCGAGCCCGCAAGCCTTTCGGCAAATGGATTTTGCCAAGGGCTGTAAGGTGCGATCATCACTTCTTGAATACCCATTCCTTTCACCCAACCACAAAAATCCTCGCCATAGATCTTGTCTCGATCTCGCAGCAGGTAACGTGGTGCCGCATCCTCTGGAAAGGCTTCTGCCATCTGTTGCCCTGGCGTGAGCTGGCGTCTCGCGGAATTTATTTGGGCACGAACCCGGGCAGCTCTTTCTTTTGCGTGTTGACGGCTGCGCACGGCATCCACCTGCTGGGTGGTGTTGTTCATGGTGTTCCCAGATAGCTTCAGGCTATTGGCGATGAGGCCGCATTAGGTGTAAGTTAAAGTCTGGGGCTTGAACTTTTGATTTGAGGTTCATCAATTTCCTTATGACAACGAAACGATACAGTCCGTGGTTACATCGATACGCAACCTTCATCGCCATCTGCACCTTTTTTCTGATTATCGCGGGCGCGCTGGTGACCGGCAACGACGCCGGTCTGTCCGTGCCTGATTGGCCGACGTCATTCGGCAGTTTCCGAATGCCGCGCATGGTGGGCGGGGTCAAGTTTGAGCACGGCCACCGCATGATCGCCGGAGCTGTGGGAATCCTGACGATAATTCTCGTGCTTGCGCTCTGGATCAAGGATTCCAGGCGTTGGGTGAAATGGATTGGAGGGGCCGCCGTGCTGGCCGTGCTGGCCCAGGCCGCTCTGGGGGGCATCACGGTTCTATTTCATTTGCCCGTGGCCATCTCGACGAGTCATGCCACGCTGGCCCAAGTCTTTTTCTGCCTCGCCGCGAGCCTGGTCTTTTTCACGCGAGCCGGCTGGCGATGGGACGAACCCAAACTCGAAGATGCTTCCACTCCCTCGCTCCAGCACCTGACCGTGGCCACGACGGGCGTCATGCTTGTGCAGTTGGTTTTGGGGGCCGCGTACCGCCACTCCGGGATGGGCGTCGAGCCCCACGTTGTGGGTGCCTGCGTGGTCACAATGCTGGTGGTCTGGGTGGTCACACGAATCGAGATGAAGTTCTGGCAAGTGCCCGCCCTCCTGAGGCCCGCACTTTTGCTGGCCGCCCTGCTGATGCTACAACTGTCCCTCGGCATCGGCGCTTACATCGTGAAGATGGCTGACCAGAACGCACCTAAACCTCTGCCCCCGGTGGTGAACATGACCACCGCACACGTGGCCGTGGGCGCACTGGTGCTGGTGACGAGCCTGTACCTGACCTATCAGACCCATCGCTTTCTCACCGCTCCGACCGAGGCGGTGAAGATCGCTTCGGCCCCACACGGGGCGGCCATATGAACCGCGGATCAGACAACCCGGGAGTCAATGCGGTTTCGCTGAGGAACAACGCGCCCCCGCAGTGGCTCACGCGCCTGGCGGATTACTGGACGCTTACCAAGCCGGAAGTGAATTTCCTGGTCCTGGTAAGTACGCTAGTGGGTTTCTATCTCGCCTGGCGCGGCCCGCTGGATTTCTGGCGGTTGTTGCATACGCTGTTGGGCACATTGCTCGTGGCCAGCGGCACCGGGACGCTGAACCAGTACATCGAACGCCACTCGGATAAGCGCATGCGCCGAACCGCCAATCGCCCCCTGCCTGCAGGGAGACTAGCTCCGCCCGAGGCGTTCTGGTTCGGCATCCTGTTGGCAGCGGCCGGCGGCTGGGAGTTGTGGGTGTTCACGAACCCATTGACCAGCGGGCTCGCTTTGTTAACGCTTGGCGCCTACCTCCTGCTCTATACCCCACTCAAAAAGAGAACGCCGCTCTGCACGCTTGTGGGGGCCTTTCCTGGCGCCATGCCGCCGCTCATCGGCTGGGCGGCGGTGCGCAACAGCCTGAGCCCTGATGCCTGGGTGCTATACGTCATTCTCTTCCTCTGGCAGTTCCCGCACCTGCTGGCGATTGCCTGGATGTACCGCGAAGACTACGCCCGTGCTGGCCTCCAGATGCTTCCGAGGAACGACCGCGAAGGCCGGGCGACGGTGCGGCAGATTCTGGGGTATTCATTCGTATTGTTGCCTGCGAGCTTAGTGCCCGTCTTCCTGGGGCAGGTGGGGAAGGCCTATTTGGTGGGAGCTTTGGTGCTCGGAATTGGGTTTTTGCACTATGGCATGCGCCTGGCGGCTAACCGGTCAAATTCATTTGCCCGGCGCTTGGTCCTTGCCTCAGTCGTATACTTACCTCTGGTATTCGCCTTGATGATGGTGGACAAAACTCCGCTTTAGGCAAGGCCTGCCTGTTGCTGAGCGAGCTTTGCTTCCAACTGCTCAAGGGCCGAATTCAGCCAATGGAGGAGAGCTTTTTCAGCCTCTTCGCGAGGAGCGACAGCCCATGCTCGAGGGACTGGCGTTATTAGCACTCTGCTTTCTGGTAGCGGTGATGGGGCTGGCGGTAGTGGCTTTGGAGGCGATTAGCGGCAGGATTTTCTCGATTGACGGCCCGTGGCTAAGCCTGATCAGCCTGACCTTGGCGGCAGTGTTCGGCGGCAACCTCGCTTGGTCGTCTTACACCGGCGAGGCACAGCGAATGCTGCGTCACTTTCGCAAAGGGTCCGAGCCCGATAACGCCTCGGACAAGAAGCAGCCGAGCGCAGCATGATCCCTTACCTTCCCGCCATCGACGCCAGCCTGAATGCCGCCAGTGCCATCTTCTTGGTCCTGGGGTTCTTTTTCGTTCGAGAAAAGAACATCCGAGCTCACAAGACGTGCATGCTTTCAGCCTTTGCGACCTCAATGATCTTCTTGGTCTGCTACCTCACTTATCACTACTTTCACGGGACAACCCACTTCCTCGGACAGGGCGCCGTTCGAAGTTTCTACTTTGTGCTGCTCGGTTCGCATACAGTCCTTGCGGCGTTGATCGTGCCGCTGGCACTCGCCACGCTTTACCGCGCCTGGCGGGAGCGCTTCGAGCAGCACAAACGAATCGCACGCTGGACCCTGCCCCTTTGGCTTTACGTCTCGGTGACGGGCGTGCTGGTTTACTGGATGCTTTATCACCTCTATCCGGGCAGCTAGTGGCGCCTGCCCCCGGGGCCGTTGGCACTGACGAAAGCAGGGTTTTCAGGTCGTCTGCAAGAGCGGTGATTCGCTTGATTCTTGCCGAGAGCGCGCTATAATGGGGACTCGCAACATTAGTTTCCTCACGACGAGGATCCTCCGGGGAATCTTTCATGATTGAGCCCATTCCACGACTAGGCGATACCATTGACGATTATTGCCCTCGCTGCCGCCTGCTTCTGAACCATGCTGTGGCAAGCTTGGTGGACAACAAGGTGGTGAAAGTCGTTTGCCAGACTTGCCATACTGAGCACCCGTATCGAAATGGGGAATTGCCTCCGAAGAAGAAACCAAGCCCCCGTGCCGTGCTATTTGAGCAGGTTTTGGTGAAGACAACGTCTACCCCCGAAGCCGAGCCCCAAGCGCCTGCTGAGGAACCCACTCAGGCCGAGCCCGAGCCGCCGAAGAAAAAAAAGGTCGCAACTCCGGCACGCTACATCTCCAGGCATAAGACCAAGCCTCCCCGTGGGTAGACAGGTTTCAGGTGCCAGGTTTCAGGTGTCAGGGAAACAGTGACGACCTGGGGGGAGTGTTCCTTAATTATTCCCCAGCTTCACACGCCCGTGCTACGCCGGCCGGGCGTGATTCAGACTGTCCGGGTCACAATGTTGAGCTCCCGTGGCTTGTCGGGATCCAACCCCTTCACCTTGGCGAGCATGGCTGCGAAAACCTGCCCCGGCACGATGTAGGGGATAGGCGTGTAGATTTCCGGGACAGGATCGGGGATTCGAATCACTCGAGCGGCGCCGGGTATACGCGCATTGGAGGAGGAAAATACCAGGGTGTCCGCTCTCAGAGCGCGCAGACGCGCCGTCAATTTCAACAGTTCTGGAAATGTCTTGCCGGGTGGCATGAAGAGCAGCGCGGGGAAGTCCCGCTCGATCATTGCAATCGGTCCGTGAAGGAAGTCAGCAGACGAGAATCTTTCCGCAACGACATAGCAGGTTTCCATCAGCTTCAAGGCCAGTTCAAAGGCGTTGGCATAGTTAATGCCGCGTGCCACCACGACGCACCGGAGCATGTAACGGTAGCGCTCGACCAACTCCTTGATTTCCGGCGCCAATTTGAGCGCCTGTTCGACTCGGTGAGGGATTTCGCTGACATCAGCAAGAGCAATTTGAGAGCTTAAGCTCGAGGCCAACAAGTAGAGCAGCAGCAGTTGACCGGTGTAGGTCTTGGTCGCGGCCACGGAGCGCTGCTTTCCAGCATGGACAAGGAACACCTCATCCACCAAACCGGCCATCGTCGAACGAGCTTCGTTGGTGATGCCGAGTGTGTAAGCGCCAAGACGCTTCGCCGACTCGAGCACCAGATTAATGTCCGTTCCTTCGCCCGATTGCGAGATGCCCACAACCAAAGTTTGGCGAAAATCCAACCGCGCGCGATAGAGGGTGTGAATCGACGGAGCACTCAAGGAGACGGGGATGCCCGTCGTTAACTCGAGCAGGTAGCGTCCAAACAGCGCGGCATTGTCGGATGTGCCCCGTGCCACCAGAACTATGAGCCGGAAGTTCTGTTTGCGGGCGAAGTCAGCGAATGCTAAGGCATGGTGGCGCTCGGCGGCCAGCGTGCGTTTGAGCGCCAGGGGCTGCTCCAAAATCTCCTCCATCATTTGAGACATAAGGCACCAGGATACAGATCATTCAGATTGCGAGCCCAAAGGCCAGAAATTATACGCAAGCAGGGGCGGCCTGCAACCGGAAAGTTCCGGAGGGCACGCCGATCGCCAAAAAGAAAGGAAAGCCTCTTCCCTACGTTGCCAGCTTCCGCGCCATGGCTAGCGCGCCTTCGACGGGTTCACGCTGCAAAAGCCGCACGCGCGCGGAGGGCATGCGCTGGTGCACGTAGCGCGCAAAACTGCGCCGTAAAGTTGGGCTGGAACGGAAGACGCCGCCGGCACACACCACGGGGACCATTCGGCGACGCCCCAAGCGTCTCGCCAGCGCCAGCGCCAACTGGGCGAGGTCGCAAGCGGCTTCGGCCAAAAGGCGTCGCGCCACTCGATCGCCCTGGCGGGCCGCTTCCAAAACCAGCGGGAAGAGCGCGGCCACTTGCTGTGTGTCAAGGTTCTTCAGCGCGATTTGTGTGATGCCAGTGAGCTGCAGAGCCCGGCAAATCCTCTGGGTTAGCAAAGTGCGCTCGCCCCGCCCATCGAAGTCGCGCAGAGCCGCCATGATGGCCTTGCGTCCCAAGTCATAGCCCGACCCGAGATCGTCAAACGAAGCGCCCCAACCACCGGCGCGCAGGGTTTGCCCTCGGTGGTTACGCGCGTAGGCGATGGAACCTGTCCCCGAGACCACGATCATCCCGGCAGCGGTTCCTATGGCGGCGTGCAGAGCAATCGCCGCGTCCGTCGCCAGGAGATGATGCCGCGCGGGGATGGCCTTGCAGAGCCAAGCCAGAAGCGGGCGGCTCACAGCCGGACGGTCCACTCCGGCCACACCGGCGCAAACGGCCACGAGCAAGGGTTTGTGGTGACGCCGCCCTCGAGCGGCGCCGACAACCGGATGCTCGTCGCCAGCGGCGGCAGTAGAAACCCTTCTTAGGACCGCGCGCGCGGCCCGTAAGAGTTCTTTCTTGGCTCCTTCAATCCCCACTTTCAGCGGGTTCGAAGGCCCTGCCACACCCTTGGCGAGAATGCGGCCTCGCTCGTCACCCAGGCATGCTTGGGTGCGGCTTCCACCGCCATCGATACCAAGGAAGAGTCCCATGTCCTAAGACCAGCACCACCATTATGTGCGATTTGTCGTGCCCATTTCCAGTAGGTCCATTTTTGACCTTCCACTCTCGACTATTGTTAACTCCTTCAGCACTTGACAAGAAATTATTCGCCCTGTTTAATATGTCCTGCGGAATAAGACCGCAGGAACATTATTCAGACGCCTGACTCTTAGCTAACGGTGAATAGGATGGAATTACGAAAGGATCCCATTACGCAAAACTGGGTGATTCAGGAGGATGGCGAAGGCCCATGGCCCAGATTTGCTGCTTGCCCCCTATGCCCCGGCCAGGAAGCCCTTTCCCCGCAGACGATCTACTCGTATT
>JBEKUR010000203.1:0-10873 GCA_049514855.1 Terriglobia bacterium | reverse complement strand
ATCACCTCCACGTCGGTTTCTACTAAGTTGGAAGGTACATCCAGGTGCAAAACGCCGTCAGCACCGACCCGAGATCGTATCAAGATACTCCGCATGGTTCTGGCCTCCTCTCCGGAGTTGCCATTGTACTATTATCGAAGGACTAGGCCCCCGGATACTCGTAAAACCCTCGCCCTGTCTTGCGCCCCAGCCGTCCGGCGTTCACCATCTTCTCGAGCAAGGGGCAGGGCCGGTATTTGGAGTCGCGGAAACTCTCGTAGAGGACTTTCATGATGTCCAGGCAGACGTCCAAGCCGATCAGGTCGGCGAGTTCGAGCGGCCCCATGGGATGGTTCATGCCCAGCTTCATCACATTATCGATTCCCTTCGCGTCCGCAACGCTTTCCATCAGGCAGTAAACCGCTTCGTTGATCATCGGCATCAGGAGGCGATTGGAAATAAACCCCGGGTAGTCGTTCACACGGACCGGCGTCTTGCCGGCGGAAGTGGCGAGTCGCTCGGCTGCTTCGAGCGTCTCCTGAGAAGTTGCCAGGCCGGGAACTATCTCGACGAGCTTCATCACGGGCACGGGGTTGAAAAAGTGCAAGCCGATGAAGCGGTCCGGGCGCTCGGTCGCGGCCGCGAGGCGCGTGATGGAAATGGAAGATGTGTTAGAGGCGAAAATAACTCCCTGCCCGCAGTGGGGTTCGATCGCCCGGAACGCTCCTGCCTTCACCTCAAGATTCTCTGTCACCGCCTCCACGATGAAATCCGCCGCTGCGAGGTCAGCGACTCGCGTGGTGGTCGTCAGGCGGCTGAGCGCCTTCTCGCGTTCTTCGTCTGTCAGACGATTCTTCTCGACGTCCCGGTTTAGGCCCTTGGCGATTCTTCCAGCGCCTGAATCGAGGAACTGCTGGGAAAGATCGTGGAGAAATACCGTGTAACCGCTCCGGATCAGGACCTGGGCGATACCGTGTCCCATCGTTCCGGCGCCCAGTATACCCACAGTTTTGGTTTCCAACTTATGCTCCGTATCTCACGCCCTAATCGTTCGAACTCCCGGTAAGTCATTCACGCAAGGACTCAACTGCCAATGCGACCGCGTTCCCGCCGCCGAGGCAGAGGGCCGCGACCCCACGCTTCGCGTTGCGTCGCGCCATCTCGTAAAGCAAGGTGACGAGGACACGCGCGCCTGAGGCGCCGATGGGATGACCCAGGGCCACGGCGCCGCCATTCACGTTGGTCTTGGCGGGGTCGAGGCCTAACTGCTCCATGACCGCGATGGCCTGAACCGCAAACGCCTCGTTCAGCTCGAACAGGTCAACGTCTTCAAGCTTCCAGTCAACCTTTTTGAGGAGCATCCGAACCGCGTCGACCGGCGCCATCATCACCCACTTGGGCTCCACGCCGCTCACCGCTTGAGCCACGATGCGCGCCCAAGGCTGCTTGCCCATTTCGCGCGCCTTTTCCAGCGAGGTCACGACCAGCGCCGCCGCCCCGTCGTTGGTTCCCGGAGCGTTGGCTGCCGTCACTGTGCCGTCCGGCTTGAAGACCGGCCGGAGCTTTGCCAACGCTTCGAGCGAGGTATCCGCCCGCGGCGATTCGTCAAAGGCAAATTGGATTGGTTCACCTTTCTTCTGCGGGATGCTGACAGGGACGATCTCATCCTTGAAACGGCCGCTCTTCGTGGCGTCCACAGCGCGCCGGTGGCTCTCGACTGCGTATTGGTCCTGGCGTGCGCGGGAGATGTTGTACTTCTCCGCCACCAACTCCGCAGTCATCCCCATGTGGAAGTTCTCGTAGGCATCCCAAAGGCCGTCGGTGATCATCGAGTCCAGGACCTTGGCATGCCCCAGGCGGCTTCCGGCGCGCATCTGCGGCAGAAGGTAAGGGCAATTGGTCATGGACTCCATGCCGCCGGCCACGACGATTTCCGCGTTTTCCGTCTGGATAGATTGTACCGCCAACGCCACGGCCTTCAAACCCGACCCGCAGACCTTGTTGATGGTCATCGCGGCCACGCGCGGGTGAAGCCCGCCTTTCAGGCCCGCCTGTCGCGCCGGATTTTGACCCAAGCCGGCGGAGAGGACATTGCCCATGATGATCTCGTCCACCTGTGCGGGCTCGATTCCAGCCCGGCGTACCGCCTCCCGAACCACACACGCACCCAGATCCACAGCGGAAAAAGGCGAAAGAGAGCCCTGAAACTTCCCCATGGGGGTGCGGACTGCGGCGATGATTACTGCTTCGCGCATGGCTATCCCCTTTACAGCCTGTAGTTTGGTCGCTTCTCAGACAAAAGTCAAGGTTGCGGGTTGAGGAGAAATAGTCGAAACTACTCTGCATGGGGGGGTGACATGATAGCCTGGGTTTTGGTATTTCACCTGACAGGACTGGTTTTCTGGCTGGGTAGCTTACTGGCAGTCACGCACGTCCTGGCCATTCATTCGGAAGAGCCTTCCAGGGAAGCCCGAGCGACGCTAGGGCGATTGGAGATGAAGCTGCTCAAGGGCCTGGCTCATCCCGGCGCCGCGGTGATGGTGATTTCGGGGATCATTATGATCGGTGAAAACCCTCATTACTTGCGTGAGCATTGGCTGCACGCAAAGTTGCTGCTGGTGGCTCTCCTGTTCATTCTGGATTTGAGAGTCTATTTCCGGACCACGGCATTCCTCGCGGGAAGAGCGGAATTGCGGCGGCGTGAATGCATGGCTCTGCACGGCGGAATTTCGTTGGTGTTTTTCGGCATTCTGATTCTCGTCCTGCTCAAGCCGTTCGGTTTGAGGGTTCGCCAAGCCTTTGCTCCTGTCCGTTTCTGCCCTCGCGCCGGCCTTCCCGCAGGGCCATTGCCTGACCGCACCGCAATGGCCCGCCTGTCGGATAAGCGGATAGTCGGTGAGTTTGATGTAGAGGCGGCTTTACGCCGTCCGCCGCGGCGGACGAGGTAAACTCGCCGCTACATTTGGAGGAACACTTGGTGAAGATCACTGTAAACAAGAACGGCTCACTCCGGATTGAAGGGGAATTCGCAATATACGACGCGGGGGGCAACCCATTCGACTTGGGTGGGCGAACTTCGATTGGGCTTTGCCGTTGTGGCCATTCCGAGAGTAAACCCTTCTGCGACGGGACGCATAGGAAGGTCGACTTCCAATCGGAAGTGAAGGCCCAAGCGCTTCCTGCCCCTGCCCCGAAGCCTCCGGCGGCTTGAGAGTTTGCGCGAGAGTCCTGATTGCGCAGGCTAGTTTGACGGCGGGCTTTTCAAGGGGTGGGCCTCCCCAATGACTTTTTTTGCGTCCACTGCATTTGTGGGCGCAACTGCCAGTTCGCTTTATTTCAGTAGCATGCCTATTCTATGAAGAGGATTCGATGAGGGTAACTGAGTGGCTTTTGGCCATACTACTGTTGAGCGGTGGCGGGGCCCAGGGTCAAGTTTCCTCGTACCGTCACCCGGAGCTTCTGATTGAGACGCAGAAGCTTGCGCAACTGCTTTCAAGCCCACAATTGCGTCTTCTGGATGCACGGCCTCGGGAGGAGTACCGGCTTGGACACCTGCCTGGAGCGGTGAGCCTTCCCGCTCTCGCAACCGACGATCCGGAGGCGAACCGGCGCGGGTTCCCATTGCCTCCAGAAAGAGCTGAGCAACTCTTTCGGGGGGTGGGAATCAACTCAAACTCCCAGGTTGTGATCTATGATGACCAAGGGAACCGATTCGCGGCACGCGTATTTTACGTTCTCGAGTTTTTCGCGCATTCACATGTGCAAGTTTTGAACGGCGGCTTTAAGAAGTGGCAAAGCGAAGGACTTCCGCTTACCACAGATTCTCCCAGCATCGCACCTGGTGACTTTAATCCACTGGCGAACTCAGCCATCATCGCCACCTCCGAGTGGGTGAACGCGCACCTGAAAGATCCCAAGGTAAGGCTACTGGACGCCCGATCCGTGGCGGAATTCAAGGGGGAGAGAATTCAGGGCCCGCGCGGGGGCCATATTCCGGGCGCCATCAACCTCGAATGGACGCGGGTTATTGATTCCGGCGAGATCAAAACCTTTTTGGATGCGCCTTCGCTCGCAAAGCTCTTCTCAGACGCTCAGATTTCGCCCGGCCAGGAGGTAGTCACTTACTGCCAAAGCGGTATGCGCGCCGCTGACCTCTATTTTGCGTTGCGCCTGCTCGGATACGAACGGATCCGCATGTACGACGGCTCCTGGCAGGAGTGGAGTGTCCGTGCTGATTTGCCAGTGGAAAAATGAGAAAAGGTTAGTGGAGAATCCGCGTAGTCAGGGCAGACGGCTACTGATCGATGGAAGTGCCGGTTCTGTAAATGGCAAACCGACAAAGGGCGGGATCCAGCCTTGAAGTTATAGAGGCAACAACCCTTCTGTTTCATGCAACTCGAAGGCTGGCAAGGGCTTACTCAGCGCGTGGCAATGCTGTTGGTGAAGGGCGACTTCGTTGACTTGAGTTGGGGCGTGTGTTACGGTAGCCCAATAGTCTACTATTAGTGCAAGGACGTGGAGCGTGTAAATGGCTTTTAACAAAGCCAAAGCGCTGCAAGAGGCGGAAAAACTTGTCATCCAGGGCAAGATCAGTCAGGCGATTAAGCGATACTTCGACATCCTCGACAGGGACCCCTCCGATCTAATCCTGCTGAACACGATTGGCGACCTTTACATCCGCGATAGGAATGCTTCAGAGGGTCTGAAGCAGTTCTACAGGCTTGCCGAGGCTTACGTTCAGGATGGATTCATCCTCAAAGCGATCGCCATTTATAAGAAGATCGTCAAGCTTGAGCCGGACTCGGTAGACCCCTTACTGAAACTCGTTGAGCTCTACCAGACACAGAGGCTGGCCCGCGAGGCCCGCGAACTGTACTACCAAGTCGCCGAATGTTACAAGAAGAAAAAGCAGAACGACAAGGTGCTTGAAACCCTGCGCAAAGTTGTGCAGTTGGATGTCGAGAACGCTCCGGCGAGGGTCCGCCTGGCGACGTTTTGCGAGGAGATGGGACGCAAGGACGAAGCCACGCAAGTTTACCTGGAAACCGCACAACTTGCGTTTCGCCGGGGAGACTTGGCTGCTGCCCAGGTCACTTTGAAGAAGGTACAGGAATTAGATCCGGACAACCCCCAGATACATTTGCTCAGGGCCCGCCAAGCATTGGCGACCAAGCACCCGGAGGAAGTCGAGACGATCCTGAGCGCCATTCCGGGATTGAAGGACGATCCTACCGGGCGGTCACTCCTGATTGATTCTTATCTTTCGACTCAACAACTGGAGAAAGCGGGAAAGCTGGTGCCGGACCTCTTTCGTGCCAACCCGACGGACTTCTCGCCGGTCGCTTCCTTCGTGTCGGCGTGCGTGCAGGTGGATGAATTCGACACGGCTTTAAGGGCCTTATCCGGGTTGGCAGATGAGCTTATTAAGCAAGGGAACACAAGCTCTTTGATGGAGTCGTTGCGCCTGATCTGGAGCAAGTCTCCCCAGTACCTCCCTGCCCTCGAGCTGATTTATCGGATTTGCGATGAGCGGAAGGAGGAGGCCGCGCTTCCGGAAATCCTGGAAGCACTGGGCCACGCCTATGTGCAGTGCGGGCAATTCGAGAAGGCCGAGCAGGCTTTCCAAAGGCTCGTAAGTCGCGAACCTGCGAACGAACGTTACAAGGTCTTGCTGAAGCAGGTTCTCAAGAAGCAGGGTAAGGAAGTCGGCAAAGCGTTCGTTGCAGGTCTGCCGTCCTCCGCAATCGACCTTACTCAAGAAGAGGGATTAGCCGCTCCGGCGGCCTCTGCTTTGGCTGATGCCGAGCGAGAAGCGATCGTGAAGCAGGCGCTTGACAACAGCGAGCTTTTCGCGCGTTACCATTTGATGAAAAAAGCGGTTGCGGAGCTCGACAGGGTTCTGGAGATTTATCCTGACGAGCCCGAAATCCACAGACGCCTTGTCGGGATGTGCTGGAAGGTCATGTCTGAACGGGCTGAGCAGGCGGCCCAGGCACTGGTGAGGATTTATACACAGCAGGGTGATGTTGAGAGCGCCAAGCGATTTGCGCAATTGGCTGGCGGGCGAGAGGCTCTGGCCGCGGAGGCAATTCCCCCCCAAGCGGTCCGCGCACCGGCGCTGCGCCCGGAATCATTACCGCCCCCTCCGGCACAACCTGCGCCTGCCGCTCCTGGGGAGATCAACCTCGCTTCGGGATTCTCGCTCGCACCGGTCCAAGAGCCGGAGACCGCACCAACGCCTCACGTCTCCCCGACGGCTTCGGCGGGATCTACGTTCGACCTTTCACGCCCGCCGGAGCAAGAAACTCCTGCCGCGCCTCCCGCAGAAATCCCTTTTGATTTTCCAGTGGCTCCGGGTGTGGAGTCGCCAAGCGCGACTGCTGTAGGAACACCGTTAGATCCCTCAATCCCGCCCGCCCGCGAAGCTCCGCTCCCGGCTCCTCTCCAGTTGCCGATCGACCTTTCGAGGCTGGCATCATCCGCACCCCCGCCTGCTCCGACCTCTGAAATCCAAGAGATTGACCTTTCGGAGGATTGGGAATCCTTTCAAGCACAGGCTGCCTCAGCTTCGCTGGCGCCGAAAACTCCTCAAGAGGCGGCCTCATTCAACTATGAGGAGAGCCGCATTGAGGTCAACTTCTATCTCGAGAATGGCTTTCTTGAGGAAGCGATAAAGGCAGTCGAGAAGTTGGAGAGAACGCTGCCAGGCGAGCCAAGAATCGCCGAACTCCGGGCTCTCGTAGAGGCACATACCGGTGCTATGGCGGCCGAAGTCCCTGAGAAGCAGCCAGCAGAGACCTTGAAACCAACATTCGTGGCCGCTGTTGCTCCGCCTGCCGAGGGATCGGTTGAGCAGTTGGAACTGGCAAGCAGTTATGCTGCACCGAAGACTGAGGCGCAACCTGCCGCCGCGCCCCCCATTTCCCCTCGCGAGGAAGAAATTCCCACGCCGGCACCCCTTAGCGCGACTATGGAGGCAACGACCGATCTGCTCGCCGACTTAGTGGACGCGTTTGGGTCTGCGATGGGAGAGTTGGCAGAGCTCTCTCCTCCACCTGCGCCCCCTTCCGCACCCAGAGCAGGGCCCGCGACCATATCTACAGCGCCGACTGCGGCACCAGCTTCGACGCTTAACGGGTTGCTCGAGGAAATAGGTGAAGCTCCCGGCATGGGACCTTACAAGGAGGACGATCCGGAAACCCATTACAACCTGGGAGTGGCCTTTCGGGAGATGAACCTCCTCGACGAGGCCATTGGCGAATTTCAAAAGGTGGTGAAAGGCGCGGGAAAGAGACCTCACCCGCCAAACTACTTGCAGGCGTGTAGCTTGCTAGCGATTTGCTTCATGGACAAAGGCATGGCTCCCATTGCCGTCAAGTGGTATTGCCGGGCGCTGGAAACCCCCGACCTTGACGAAGAGGCCTTGCTGGCTCTCCAGTATGACCTTGGAGTCGCCTATGAGCAGGCGGGTGATGCGCGCCGTGCGTTGGAGAAGTTTACCGAGGTTTACGGCCAGAACATCGATTTTCGCGATGTCGCCGAGAAGATCCGCATATTTCAGCAGAAGGGTTCATAAGGCTTCCATTACGGATCCTCGCGGCGGCGCCCCCAAGGTCCAGCCCGAGGTTAAAATCCCTGACCAGACATGCGCAGATTACTGACCATAATATATATCGTATTTTGTTCGGAACTGGGGATCTTCCTCTTCATCCTCCCCTGGGCATCATTCTGGGGGAAGAACTATTTCATTGATCACTATCCACTGATTTCAGGCATCTCTCGGAACTATTTCCTCCGCGGAGCGGTTTCGGGCCTTGGACTGGCTGATATCTGGCTTGCGGTTTATGAAATCTGGCGGTTCCTCCACCCTTCCCGAACTTCTGATTTACACTCAACCAAATGAAGAATCTTCTACTCTGCTACATAACAGACCGGCGACAGTTGAGGTCAGTGTCTCTCGCGGCTGTTATCCGTGAAACGGTGCGCGCGGGGGTAGACATTGTGCAGGTTCGAGAGAAAGATCTCTCGAGCCGGGAGTTGATTACCCTTGTGGAAGAGGCTTTGAGTGCAACAAGGGAGCCGGGGATGGGAGGCGCACGCTTGGTCGTGAACGACCGCGTGGACGTGGCCTTGGCTGGGGGAGCAGACGGAGCGCATCTGGCGGCTCACTCTATGCCCGTGCAAGTCGTGCGCCGGTTTGTGCCACGCGCTTTTGTTATCGGGGTCTCCTGCCATTCTCTGGGTGAGGCAATGGCAGCCGAATCAGGCGGAGCGGATTACCTTGTGCTGGGACCGGTCTTCGAAACGCCTTCCAAGCTTGGGTACGGTCCGCCACTGGGTTTGGAGAAGCTGCGGAACGTAACCTCGCGAATAAGAATACCGGTCCTTGCTCTGGGGGGAATTACCGTGGACCGCATCCGGCCTTGCCTCGAAGCGGGGGCCTCCGGCATTGCCGGAATCCGCATCTTCCAGGATTGCGAGTCCGTCCAAGAGCGGGTGCGCGAGTTGCGCGCGCAGTTCCTTGAAGGTTGACCCCCTGCGGGGATTCCCAGCCGGACGGAGGTTTAACGCTTGTATTTCGCCTGCCGGGCCGCCTTGGTGTGGCCTAGCCTTCCCCCATCCACGCTCCAAAAGGTTTGAGCCGTTCAACATTGTCGCATACGGCTTTGATCGCTGCCGTGATCGGCACTGCCAGGACCAGCCCAAACCCACCCCACAACCAGGCCCAGAACATCATGGCGATGGTGACCGCCAGCGCGTTCAGGTTCAAACGGTGTCCCACAAGTTTCGGGGTCAATAAATTGACCGCAATGAAATGTACGGCGGTGACCGTGGCGGCGAGAATGAGAAAAGGATTAACCGAGTCGTATTGCAGGAGCGCGACCATCAAAGGGGGGACGAGCGCCAGTGCCACTCCGATGTAAGGAATGAGGCTCAAGCACGCCGCGAGGAGCCCCAACACGAGGGCGTATTGAAGGTGGAGCATGGCAAAGACCAGGCAGATCGGAACCGCCGAGATCAGAGCCACCAGCAGGTTTCCAAGCGCGAACTGCCGAAGCATGCTGCCGATATTGTGAATAACACCCTCTGCCTGGTGGCGCTTCTCACGGGGAAAGAGGTTCAAGGTGGCCGCCCACATTTGGTCCTTGGAGTTCAGCATGAAAAAAACCAGGAAGGGGATGAACATGACCGTAACCATGAAAGCATAAACCGAGCCGATGCCGCGCAGCAGAAACTGCGCCCAGGGGGATTCCTGCTGGAGCCGGACGGTGGGCAGGTTGCTGTCGGCGCTGGAGGGAATGATGGTACGCGTACTCTGCTGAAAGTTCTGCGCGGTCACCTGCAGGTGAGTGGTGATTTGCTTGAGCTTGGTCGCCAGCTTGGGGGCGTTGTCCATGAAGTCCAAGGCTCGGTCGTAAATCCCATAGACCACCAGGTAACCGACCGTCAGCATGAGCAGCACCATGATCAACGAACTTAACCAGCGCGGCAGACGCCGCCGCTCCAGGAACCCCGCGCCCGGCGCGAGCACCGAGGCGATCAGAATGGAGAAAATCAAGGTGATGACAATCGAGCTGGCGTAGTAGATGCATCCGAAAAGCACCGCGATGGCGATGATCTTGGCGCTGATGGCGGCGCCGGAACTCTCGCGCGCAATCTCAGGTTTGGTCTCAGGCATGAAAGGCGCTCCCACCCGCGATTCTAGCCTGTCAGACGGCGAAATACCAGCGATGGCGCTACGGCCAAGAGAAATGCATCCAGGGAGCGTTGACACGAAGCCAGGCTTCATCCACCCGCCAGGACTTGTTGGTTGGTCTCCCATGCGGGGCACCGCCCCATAAGCGCTAACTTAAGCTGTTTGGGCTCGAAGTGCCCTGGCAACTCCCCACAAACCCGTTTCTGGCCAGTCACGTCAACGGGTCGCTTCTACGTGTAGGCGACTACACATCAAAGCGAGCTATCGTCAACTGGCGGCCGGCGAGTCCGAACCGGAGCAATGAATCTGCGAAGGACTGGGCGCGGCGGACGGAACGACCGGGAAGCCTGCCATGTCATCAAGCGGTCGGGTAGAAGGAAGGCCACGTTTTACCAGCGCTTATCGGGAAGTCAGGTGAAAGGCTACGCTCGGGCACGATTAAGGCCGTGGGTCGCATCCACCCCCGTCAAAAATCGTCGGGCCGTATGCGCCCGCGGGCCATCAGCGGGCGCGGTAGACCTCATGCCATCTACCCGTCGGTCCGACTGCGCCGATAACGGCGCCGGCCAGAACACCTACAGACGTAAGGATGATCCCCCAGTGCGGATTCGGGGGGTAACCGCAGTTGAAGGCGGGGCCTTCGGTACAGTTTGTGTGGCTCCATATGACATGATTAGCGGCTAGCCCAATGCCGAGGCCGGCCCCTGCTCCAACGACCGCGCCAATCAGTGCGTTTCGGGACTGGTGGTTTTGACCCTTCCAGGAAACGCGAAGAACGTCTTGGCGCGCCAGCGTCTGCTCACCCGCTGCCTGCCGAAGCGTAATTCCGTCGTCGCTCAACGACTCGAACTCACCTTGGTAGGATTTGACATTGTTCATCACGACGCGAATTTCCTGACCCGGCGTCAGGGATTTGAGATTGTCCCAACTGCTTGATCTCCCCTTGGAATCTTGACCGCTCGCCACCCCGGTGCTGAAGCAGGCTGCCAACAGCGCCAGCACCAGAAAACCAGCAGGTGAAAGCGTTCGAAGCGATTTCATGAATGCCTCCTTGTTTTTCTGACAGGCACCGAGTCTAAAGGTGATAAGTCTACATATATAGATAATGCGGTGTCAAGGTCTTTCTTCATCCCGGCGGGCGCAGACACGGCGCTTTTTGCAAGCGTTCCTGAGCGCTTCTCACGGTGCCAGCCGTTC
>JBEKUR010000202.1:0-10928 GCA_049514855.1 Terriglobia bacterium | reverse complement strand
TCGATCAGGCGCGCGAAAGCTTTGAACTCCGCGGGGTCCTCGCCCAGGGCCGCCACGGTTTCCTCGATCGAGCACACGCCGGCGCTCAGGCCGTGCTTCACAGTGTGATACCGCCGGCGGAAGTCGGCTTCGCGCATCACCAGCCCGGCCTCGCGGGCGCGTAAGAAGTTTTCGTGCACCATGGCTGGGGAGGCGGCGATTGCTGTCCTTTTGGGTTTCGTCATTGCAGGGAGTTCCTTCCTGATGGATATGGCAAACGGGAGTGAGAGCCTTCACTCCAGCGGCTCTCGGCCGCCGGGCGAGCGGAACTTCGAACCATACTAGGCTAGTATATCACCGGGCCGGGATCTGTCAAGGGGGTCGCCTTTCACGCCTGCTGCCGGGCTTGGCCAAGGCGTCTTCTCCGTTGACCGGAGACTCGCTTCCGGCTACGCGCGCTCGTATTCTTGTCGCGATTGTTGAGGGTGACCTGCGTCTCAACGCTCCAGGCTGGACAGGACGCTACGCGCGTGAGGATCAGGTCCCAGGGAGATACATTTCTCTCGATGCGTGCGTTGGACCATTAAGTTGTGTATAGCTGGACGGGCGCCGGCAAGGATACCTCCGAGTGCGCCGTCATCCAGGCTGAGTCCCCGAATGTGATAAGGCGGACCACATCTAGGGTTTGCTGACCACACGGCGAAGTGACCGCCGATGTTAGATGAGGAGGCGCAACGCACTGGGATTGTTTCCGAGTGGCCGACATACGCCCGGAACTACAGGGCACCACATCCGCGCATAGGCCGTTATAAAACCAAGTGAGTTGATAGTGCGAGTTCAGTTCTTTAGCCATGATTGTTGTCGCGGTCTTAGCACAGGCATATAGGCGGAGCAGTTCCGCGCTCCAAAGCGTATAATCCGGTACTGTAGAGTGGTCGGGGGATTTCGCAATTTCAGACTCTGGAACGCGTAACCATTCACCAGATGCCGTGGACGCCTGAATAGCGAGAGGGTACGCGCGGTCACAAATGACTGACGAGAGGACGAACTTCATACCGATAGGCGGGCGCGACGCTTACGCGACCATACGGGGATATCTCTACCAAATTGACGTCACGATCAGCAGGTGGCTCTCCCTGGAGCAGGACGAGGAACTCCAGCTTGAATGTGGAGAGGACATAGACCGTATTCAAAAGGATCTAATGGCGGGGAATGCCGAGCTTCAGCGGGGTGTAGAACAAATTAAGCTCAGGCAGAGACCGCTGCGGCTCACCTCTTCCGAAGCGCTGACAGCCTTGGCTTCCTTTGCGACGCACAGAGCGAACAACCCTAAGCGTCGGGTGAGCTTTCGATATCTTACGAACAGCGAAATTGGTCAAGAATACAGGTCAACCCACCCGAAGGGCGAGTCGACCATCACCGTTTGGGAGAGCATCCGGCGCGGGGGGTTCTCTGGTAGCGCGCTGGGCGCAGCCCTGAGCAGAATTCGTGCCATTATCGCTGGCGCCGCGAAGCCTGCAAAATTCAACGATTCGCAATGGGCTATATTTCGAACATTTATTACCACCGCAGACGATCATGCTTTGCTCGAATTCATCAGGCTATTCGAGTGGAGCGCAAAGGCACCGGACTTCTCTGAGATGCCCGAGAAAATCGAGGGCGACCTGCTGCGGAGTGGTCGGTCCCCATCCAGACATGCCGCCCACGCCCTCCACGAGAAGCTATTCCTGTTTGTAATAAGGAGGCTGGCTGAAAAGGGTCTAAAGATTCTTACCTCCGCCGAACTTGATTTGGTGTGTTCCCGTCCCACCATAGAGCCTGGTGACCAGCTGCTGCTGGGGATTAAGGATGCTGACCGGCTCAGTGGAAGATCGGCTCCGCATTGTAGAGGAGGAGATCATAGAGAGCCATCATTACCTTGCGAGAATAGAAACTGACCTAGGGTCGCTTGCCCAGCAATCTGGAGTTCGCGGGGTGATAGATTACGCTGCTCTAAGCACCACCCTAGAAGTCCCGCCGTCAGTCGAGCGGGGGGCGAAGAGGCCGGCTACCGTTGGCCGAATTCTGGAAATATCAAACGGAAAGGCATGGTGTGCCCTGAGCGGCCAAGTTGCTTCTGGGAAAACACAATTTGCGATCCTGCTCACACAAGCACTAAAGGAACCGACCTTCTGGGTCGGGCTGCGTGGTCTTGACGCTTGGCAGTGTTGCGCACGGCTGGAGCAGGCCTTAGCACAGGCTTCGAACCTCAGTCCAAGGCGAGAGTTGAGGACCTGGTACTCGGAAGTGTGTAGGGCGTTACCACCGGGCTCGGTCATCGTTCTTGACGATCTCCCGAGAATAATCGGCGCTAGCGACTTCGACCTCCGCCTGCTCCTGCTCAGCGAAGCCTGCAGCGAGAACGGGTGCACGCTAATCTCGACCAGCAACGAAGAACTTCCTTCTTCACTGAGAGAACGTGCCGGACGAAACGTTGTTACAGTCAGGATTCCGTTTTTTGATGAGGAAGAAGCCAAGGAGTTGTTCTTGGCTCACGAGGCACCATCCCGGGCGCTGAACCCAAGGTTTGTGACGTTTCTTTGGTCACCCACGCGCGGTCATCCAATGCTTCTGATGGCTCTTGCCCGTTACCTTCTTTCGAGCCGGTGGCGCATAAGCGACAAGCAGTTGGAGGGTTTATTCAGGAGAGAATATGCGGAGCATCTCAAATTGGACATTAGGAAACTCTTGGTAAACACAATCGATGACCCTGAAACCAGGAACCTTCTTTATCGGCTGAACCTCGCTGGGTTTCCACTTTCCACTCAACATGTCAAGCTAGTGAGCGAAGTAAAGCCGCAAATTGGTCGGCCGCTAGAACGGCTTGCACAAATAGAGGGACTTTGGATTCAACGCGATACTGGGTCAAGGTACCTCGTCTCGCCGCTGCTGACCGGCCTGGAACCCGCGGATGTGCCCGGAGAGACTGAACAAAAGGTACATGAACTTCTTGCAGTAAGCATCCTGAGCAAAGGCAAATTGTTCCCGTTTGACGTTGCAACGGCTTTTGGCCAATTCATCCGCGCGCGCCAGCATGAGAGGGCCGCGGCGCTGCTCATTCTTGCCCTCAGCAGTTTGGCGCGATTGCGAGATCCCCTCACTGATGACTGGATGCTTAGCTCCATTTGGGCAGGGCAGAAATTGCCCGACGATATCAGTCTAGGCGTTCAGCTCTACCTCCGGTGTGAGCAGGTCATCGTTCGTGGACGCCTCGGAAAGGATAACGATTACGAACTACAAGACTTCGAGGCGTTGCTCCCTCGCGTCAAAGCAGACGACGAGTTGGGCGTCGCTGGCGGGTGCATCCTTTTGGCGATGCATTTCGCGCGCAAGGAACCGGTGCGAGCGAACCGGTACCTGCTTAGGGGGATAAAAGCCCTCCCGGATTTTCGGTTCGCAGATGGACACCGCACAGAATTCCCGGAGCGAGCGAGGCCAGAATTCCTATTTTTCATCACGGGGTCAGCCATTCGTTCTGAGGCGGAGTTAACCGACTGGATCTCCAGCCTGGAAGGATTGGATGACCAAACGCTTTCGATGCTGTTCACTGACGAGTCCTGGGAGCATGCCGCCGTAACAATATGCGATCACCTTTGGCTGGAGGAGGGCGGGAAGCCCCAAGAATCACGAGATTGGGACGCCGTCTATCTGCAGCTCGTGATACTTGGTGATTTTGCCAAGCGCCATGGTCTTCCGCTTTTATTCGCAAGTTCAACAAGGGCGCGGATAATTGTGCAATCTGAGTACCAGCAAAATTTGGGCGCCGCAGTTAACTCAGCCGAACGGGCGCTGATGGAGATCGATGGCGACCCTCGAAGTGTATTTTTGATTCGAGAAGCAACTGGGCGGCAATTTGTCTATGCAAAGCGCTGGAGCGAAGCCCTGGAATGGCTTGACGCCGCTGTGAGCGATGAATTGGATGCGTTCCCATTGCTGCGGGTGCAAGCCCTCTTGGCAGCTGGCGAGGCGGCGAGCTCGACGGACACCTCGAGGGCTATCAAATACTGCGAGAGTGCAGTTGCACTCGCCGAAAAGAGCCAGAAGATTCCGGAGACACAGGTCGTAGTCGCCTTAGGCGAAAGAGCAGTTACCTATTGGCAGGCTGGAGATCGATTGTCCACCTATTTGTCCTGGGAGAGAGCGGTCCGGCGACTCTTTGCAGCAAAGAGCGACGGCAATGCGTGGAAGAAGCTACTTGTATTGTGCGGGCATATGTCAGGATATTTCTCCTCGATGGCCAGTAGAGGCGAACCACCAACTTCTGAATATGTCGCCCCGAAACCGGGGATGCTCTTGCGCGAATATCCAGACGTGCTGGAATTGTACGACCCGGGTCGCGAATGGATCGTGTCAGCGAATCTGGCGTATTTTGCAATGGCAGTCGGACGAGACGAGGAGGCGGCTCGCTGGGCGCTCAGAGCCGTCGAGTCCGGGCGTGGCGGGCGAGGCGAAGAACTGTTAAGCGGTTTGCGTATGTTTGCTGTTTGCCAGGCGATACTAGATGGCCGGTATGGTGAGGCCCTTTACGTGGCATTGGACGCTGGCACTGCCATGGCTGCGGAATATCAGAGGTGGCGCGGAACTGAGGCGCGCGACCAATTCCCTAGTGGTCGAGAATCGATCGCACGAAACGGTCAAATTGTGACGCCGCAGCGTCAGGGCGAGAGTCACGCTGCCTATGATGCGTTGATTCCCATCGTATTCAGGCTGGCGACTATCTGGCTGGAGAATCCTGAGGAGGCGCGCGAAGGAGCGTGGATGGTGGCCACCGAATGCACAAAGGTGGCAAAGACCGCAGATGACCCACACCTTTGGGACGAGTCGGCGAGGCTCGTGAACGAGATTTTTTGTGAGAACCCTTCATGGCAGCAGCTCAACGAGCAAGGAAACGAATACGCACAGCGAGATGAGAGCACCCTGCAAATCATCTGCTATGCGGGGGGGATATTGCACGTCAAGCCGAAAGATGCGCTCAGGATACAGCTTCTTATCCTCCCCATTTTGAAACCGCAATTGGAGCATTATGGATCCTTTCGAAGGATTGTGGTTCCGTTTATCCTGCATTACTGGGAACAAAAGATTGAGAGTTCTGCGTATTACTTCTCCTTACCTGCCCTGCTGAAGGAGAGGCTTCAAAGCCTTTCTGGCTTGCCCCATGCGGAACGCTTGAGGGGGACTTTAAAAGAAATGGCCTTCGCCGTCGGACTAACCCTCACAGAGTCCGACCGAACCTGGTTGAAGCAAGCGTAAGAGGTTCGTCCAGAACTCCCCTCACCCACAGGTCCAACGGTTAGTTGTTTGGTAAATGTCTCGTATCTGACCCCCAGTCAACTCCCGCGTGACGGGCCACTCGGAAAGTATCCATTTGGATGTATAACGGCCTACCCGTACAAGTGTCCACCAAGACCACAAAGAAGAACTTTAGAAGAGCAGAAGTCAGAAGTCAGGAGCCAGGAGTCACAGTAAACAACTGCCTTCTGCTTTTGCTTTCCACAGCACCGTGACCGGGCGCCGACCACTGAGCTAGCACAGGCGAGAAGCCAGCGGGCCGTGCGCCGGGGGGAAGGTGCTGGCAGGGATCACTGGGCGGGGTCGCAGACGCGTGGAAGGAGGTTTGGCAGGAACTCTCTTTTGCCCGGGTCTGCGCTAATTCCCGCTTCTCCGTCTCCTAAAGGGCCGAGTTGCGCTACAATGGAGGCCTAGGAGTGAAACATGGCCGCGACCGTCATCGTGCGCGATCCGGAGATTCTGGGAGGAATCCCCTGCTTTCGCGGCACGCGTGTCCCCTTTCAAAACCTGCTTGATTACCTTGAAGCGGGCGATACTCTTGACCAGTTCCTGGAACAATTCCCGACCGTTAGCCGTGAAATGGCCATTGAGGCGCTTGAGACCGCCAAGGATTCACTCTTGACGAGGATTGGGTGAAGATCCTGCTGGACGAATGCTTGCCGAGGGACCTCCAGAAGCATCTTGTTGGGCATGAATGCCAGACGGTACCCCAGGCCGGTTTGGCTGGCGTAGCTAATGGCGAACTGCTGGCGCTGGCGGAACGATCCGGCTGGCAGGTCTTGTTAACCATGGACCAAGGCATGCCTTATCAACAAAACCTCGCGGGCCGAAGCATCTCTCTGGCCATCATCCGAGCCAAATCGAACCGCCTCCCTGACCTCCTGCCTCACGCGCCCGCGATCTTAGCGGCTCTGCGCTCCTTCAGGCCTGGCGAAGTGATACAAATCGGTTGAGTCTCGCAACCAGTTCAGGCGCCAGCGCGCCATGCGCCGGGGGGAAAGTACTGGCAGAGATCAATGGGCGGGGTCGCAGAGGCGGGGAAGGAGGTTAGGCAGGAACTCTCTTTCGCCCAGCTCCGGGCGCTTGCGCCGACACTTCGGGCAAACCAGGATGATGCTGGCCACGCCCTCGCCTTCCACTCGCTGCACATGCCACCCTACGTCAATAGCTTCTTCCGCAGCAGGTAGCTTTCGGTCGCAATGCCAGCAGCGGCCTTTGCCCGTCGAGCAGATCGCGTACAGAGCCGCATGGACGTCAAGGTAAGACGATTTACGTGCTTTGACCAGCCTCAAGCTCACCTCCTGCTGCGAAGCGCCACCCCGCAGGGGCACAATACAGGGAACGCAACCAATCGGCACCCACGCTCACCCACGCGAAGCGCCGCCCCGCAGGGGCACAATATAGTAGCCGGGGGCAACGCCCCCGGAAAGCACGCCGGATAGGTCCGACCCCGAAGGGGTCGCACAAGCCCGGGCCACCGGATGGCATTCGTCATGTTCGTCCTGGCAATCTTGCGGCTCCCTGTTCCTCGCACCCAGCGTTTGACCCCTTCAGGGTCAAGCCAACCGGGGTGCCTACTTTCCGGGGGCGTTGCCCCCGGCTACTTTATGAATCCCCTTCGGGGATTGGCAGGCATCGCAACACGTGCGACCTCTGCGCAACGCGCGGAAGTTTCGCCCCGCAGGGGCACAATATAGTAGCCGGGGGCAACGCCCCCGGAAAACAGGGCCAACGACCGTCGACCCTGAAAGGGTCGCATGAGACCTCACGACCACAGGTAGCGCTCGTCATATTGAACCCGGCATTTGTTCAGCAGCGCGACGAGCTCCTGCTCAAAGGTCAGCTTCTTGTGCCTTTCCTTTTGGCTGGCAATGTAGTGCTGCAAGGCTTCCACCTGTGACTGCCCAATTGTGAAGGCACCATACCCGTCTTGCCAGCCGAACGTCCGCAGGGCCGTCCCCTTGGTCTTGATCCATTTCGAGGAACTCTTCTTAATCTCTTCCATCAGGCGGCTCAGGGCCATGTTCTTCGACTGCGAGATCAACAGGTGAACATGATTGGTGGTTCCTCCGGCGGCAAGACAACGCGAGTCCAAGTTCTTCGCCGTTCCGGCCATGTAGGCGTAGAGTTCGGGTTCCACTTCTGGAGTAATCATCGGGCGCCGGTCCTTCGTCGAGAAGATAACATGTACCCTCAAGCATACCAGCGTCTGCGCCATGTCCTTCCCTTCTGCCGATGTGACCCCTTCAGGGTCAAGCCAACCGGGGTGCCTACTTTCCGGGGGCGTTGCCCCCGGCTACTTTATGAATCCCCTTCGGGGATTCGCAGGCCTCGCAACAGGCCCGATGTGTACCACCTCGCACCTCAATCGTAATGAAAATCGGTAACAGCATCCCCGGCCATTTCGATCTTCGACAGATGGGGCCGACCGCTCAGACTGTCGTATGAACACTGGATAGCGCATGTGTCATCTGCGGCGAGCGAAGTGCGCGGCCAGGGAAGAGGAATCGCTTCATGGGCTTCAAGGTATGGTACCTCGACTACGTGAAGCGAAGTCAGGCCAGGCGCAGGTCTTTCATGCACAAGGTCGCAGTGAAGGCGAATCGCTGGGCCGTTCCCAATGTTGATGAGCTCAAGATTCGCCCCACGGACCCGGGCGCTTGTGCGCTGACTCAAAAGCACCATTTCGTCAGGGATTGGAACGCTGCATCTGACCGTGACTACAGGCTTCGAAAGCCCCTCGCTCTGGTCGCCAGCGGCCTCGACCAACTCGCGGCTTGCCTCGGCTTGCTCGTTCGCGGCCCTCACCAAATCCTGGCCCGTTTGCGTTTGCGCCACTGCAGCCTTCTGTATGCCGACGGTGGCCCGAACGTACTTTATGAGATAACAAAGGGTCACGACCTGGACGATCAAGCCAGCGAGCATCACGAGATCTTGCACAATCGAACTTCCCATCCTCACTTCCTCTGCCAGCGGTGCGCTCGCGATCCCACCGCTTGCTGCCCGCCGCTTTCTGCCTTCTGCCTACTTTCCCTCTTCGAGCGCCCGCCGGAGGGGCACCTGCCCATCTGCCTACTGCCCACCTTCCCGTTACGAGCACCCGCTGGTTGAGCCGCAATTCATGCAGCGGTAGCAGGAGCCGTTGCGGACCATGATGGCGCCGCAATCGGAGCAGCTTGGCGCGTCGTCGCTGTGGGCGACGCCGGCAGGGCCTGGCTGGCCCATTTCCGCGCCTGCAATTCCGCCCGCAGCCTGGGTGAACTGGGTGGCCAAGCCAGCGGCTTTCTCGACCTCCGTACCGTTCAGCGAAGCGACGCTGGCATCCTCCTGAGGCTGCGCATCCTTGGGCAGGAACTTGCAGGCCATCCAGCGGAAAATGTAATCCATGATGGACTTCGCATAGCGGATCTCCGGGTTATTGGTCCAGCCGCTGGGCTCGAAGCGCATGTGGCTGAACTTGTCGCAGAGCACCTTGAGCGGCACGCCGTATTGCAGGGCCAGTGAAACGGCGGTGGCGAAAGAATCCATCAGGCCGGACACGGTGGAACCTTCCTTGGCCATGGTGATGAAGATCTCGCCCGGCGTGCCGTCCTCGTAAAGGCCTACGGTCAGGTAACCCTCATGCGCGCCCACGGAGAACTTGTGGGTCTTGGCGGCGCGCTCGTCAGGCAGCTTGTGGCGGTAGGGCTTGGGCGTGGACGCCACCGGCGCGGGACCGGGGGCTGGGGACTGGGGGCTGGCGGTCTTTTCCTGAGCTCCTTCTGCTTGGTGCCTTTTGTCTCCTGAATCCTGAATCCCGAATCCTGAATCCTGCCCTTCAGGCTTCGCATCCGAGGTGTTGAGCGGCTGGGAGCGCTTCGACCCGTCGCGATAGATGGCGATGGACTTCAGGCCCAGGCGCCAGCCCTCGGTGTAAACATTAGCGATTTCTTCCGCCGTCGCTTCCTCCGGCATATTAACTGTTTTTGAAATAGCGCCGGAGAGGAACGGCTGCACGACCGCCATCATGCGCACGTGCCCCATGTAGTGGATGGAACGCTTGCCGTTGGCGGGCTTCAGGGAGCAATCGAAAACCGGCAGGTGCTCCGGCTTCAGGCCTGGAGCGCCCTCGATGGTGCCGTGCTGGTCGATGTAATTCACGATGTCGGCGGCCTGCGGGGGCGTGTAGCCGAGTTTCAACAGCGCCGTGGGAACCACGTTGTTCACAATCTTGATCAGCCCGCCGCCCACCAGCTTCTTGTACTTGACCAGCGCCAGGTCGGGCTCAATGCCGGTGGTGTCGCAATCCATCATGAAGCCGATGGTCCCCGTGGGCGCCAGCACCGTCACCTGGGCGTTGCGGTAACCGTACTTCATGCCGCTCGCCAGGCAATCGTCCCAGAGCTTCTTCGCGCTCTCCAACAAGTTCTCGGGAACCTTGTGAGGGTTGATCTTTCCCAGCGCCTGGCGGTGCATCGCGATCACGCCCAGGAAGGGATCGCGATTCAGCGGGTAGCCGGCGCAGGGACCGAGCTCAGCCGCCATGCGGGAGGATTGGAGGTACGCCTCACCGTGCATCAAGGCGGTGATAGCGGCGGCGAAGTCGCGGCCAGCGTCCGAGTCATAAGGGAGGCCGCTGGCCATGAGCAGCGCGCCCAGGTTGGCGAAACCCAGTCCCAGGGGGCGGAAGTCATGAGAATTGATGGCAATCTTCTCCGTGGGATAGCTGGCGTTGTCCACGATGATATCCTGCGCGGTAATCATCACGTCCACGGCCTGACGGAAGGCCTCAGGGTCGAACTTGCCATCGGGCGCGAGGAACTTCATCAGGTTCAGCGAGGAGAGGTTGCAGGCGGAGTCGTCCAAAAACATGTACTCGCTACAAGGATTGGAGGCGTTGATGGGGGCTGTGGCCTTGGAGGTGTGCCACTTGTTGATGGTGGTGTGGAACTGCACCCCCGGGTCGCCACATTGCCAGGCCGCTTCCGCAATCTTCTTCATCAGGTCGCGGGCGCGGTAGGTCTTCGCCGGCTCGCCCGTGGAGATCTGGCGCGTGGCCCATTCCTTGTCCTCCACCACCGCCTTCATGAACTCATCGCTCACCCGCACGCTGTTGTTGGCGTTCTGGAAAAAGACGGAGCTGTAGGCTTCGCCGTCGATGGCGCTGTCGTACCCGGCGTCCACCAGCGCCCAGGCCTTGCGCTCTTCCTTGGCTTTGCACTCAATGAATTCGACAATATCCGGATGGTCAATATTCAGGATTACCATCTTGGCCGCCCGGCGCGTCTTGCCGCCCGATTTGATGACCCCCGCAAACGCGTCATAGCCCTTCATAAACGATAGGGGACCGGAGGCCACACCGCCGCCCGACAGTGGCTCCACTGAGGACCTGAGTGGGGAGAGGTTCGTGCCCGTGCCCGAACCCCATTTGAAGAGCATCCCTTCCGTCTTGGCCAGAGTCAGGATGCTATCGAGGTTGTCTTGGACGGAGTTAATAAAGCAGGCAGAGCACTGGGGGTGACGATAGGCCTCGGTCTCCTTCTTGACGCCGCCCGTGGCCGCATCCCAGTACCAGCCGCTGCCTTGCGAATTCCGATGGTACTTGTGCCACAGGCCGCAGTTAAACCATACGGGTGAATTGA
>JBEKUR010000201.1:0-10991 GCA_049514855.1 Terriglobia bacterium | reverse complement strand
ACCCCAGCGGTGCTTGCGGGGTGTAGAAAAGCCACTTGCTCGTTCCCTGCCCCGCGACGAGGCTCACGGTCGATCAAGCGGACCCCGGCGTTTTCCAGCTTGCGGAGCGTCCCAGCAAGGTCCTCAACCGCAACTGCGACATGGTGGAGGCCCTGCCCGCGCTTGGAGATGGAGCGCGCCAGGGGCGAATCCTCGCAGGTAGCCTCGAGCAACTCCAGGCGGCTTTCGCCTACCTGAAACATCGCCACGCGTACCTTTTGCTCCTCGATAACTTCTTCCGAGTCGGGTGGCTTCCCCAGCAGTTTTTCGAAAACAGGGCGCGCGGCCGCTAGCGAGCCGACTGCGATGCCAATGTGATGGAGTTTCATAAATACAGTCTTCAGTTGTCAGTCATCAGTTCTCAGTCTTACAGAAGACGGGGCTGGGGACTAGGGTAATTTCCGATTTTGGATTTTGGATTCTAGACTTTGGATTGCCCTCCTCCTTGCGCTCACAGCTTACTGCCTCTGTTCGCTGCCTACTGCTTACTGCCCACTGCTTACTGCCTTCTGTTTTTCCCCAGTCCCTAGTCCCCAGTCCCTGGCACCTGACACCTGACACCCGAAACCTGCTTTACTGATTCGGCGACGATTCTCTCAACCAGTGAATAGGGATCCGCGCGATGCTGGAGCAGGTCGTCAACGAACTGCTCGAGGGAACCGTCGCGCAAACGTTCCCTGATAACTTTCTCAAAGAGATTCCGACGCAGCAGCTCAAGGAAACGGCTACGCAAGTAATCCCTTCGGCGTTTTTCCTTCAAAGCACTCCGCTCTTGGAAGGAGCGGAATTGCTCGAGCGCTTCCCTCACTTCTCCAACGCCCGAACCCGTGGTGGCGATCGCCTTGACGATGGGGGGACGCCAGCCGTCCGCACGGGAAGCCATGGAAAGCATAGCCTGGACTTCCTGCTCGAGGCGGTCAGCGCCGGGACGGTCCGTCTTGTTGATGACGTAGAGATCGGCAATTTCCATAACGCCGGCCTTGAAGGTTTGCACCTCGTCACCCATACCCGGGACCAAGAGCAGGGCTGTGGCGTCTGCCAGGCGAGCGACTTCCACTTCGTCTTGTCCTACTCCTACGGTTTCAATCAGCACCACGTCGCAGCCCGCCGCATCGAGGATAGTGACCACGTCGTGGGTGGTTGGCGCCAGGCCTCCCAACTGTCCGCGTGTAGCCATGCTGCGGATGTAAATCTCTTTGTCGCTCGAAAGGCTCTGCATGCGGATGCGGTCGCCGAGGAGGGCACCGCCCGTAAACGGGCTGGTGGGGTCAACCGCGATGATTCCCACGCGCGCACCAGCACGTCGATACTCGCCCGCAAGCTTTTCCACCAGGGTGCTTTTCCCGGCCCCGGGAGACCCCGTAACCCCGATGACTTCCGCCTTCCCGGAGGCAGGAAAGAGCCTCTTCAAGAGTTCCGTGCCCAGCGTATCGCCGGCCTCCACCGCAGAGATAGCGCGCGCGATGGCCCGCCGGTCGCGCGCGAGCACTTTCGCAGCCCAAGTCTGGATTGAATCCGCCATTTGGTGGCAGGGCCCGCCCTGGTTTCGGCCAAGCGTCTCGCGGGCTGTTATCATGCGCTGGATATCACCGGTCCCCTGGTCGCGTACCATCTCCCCAGAACCAAGGCTATACCACAAGCCATACAGCGTCAAGAAATTGGCAACGCACGGGGTCGTATGCGCGGGCCGGAGAAGGGAAGAGGAACCGGCACAGCCATCAACGCGAGGGCTGCGCCGTCCGTGCATCAACCGCCACAACCCAGTGAAACACTGTCGGGGGGCATCACTCGAACGGTATAACCACCTCGGCATAACTACCCGGCGTGGCCGCGTTCACCACGGCGGCTATGCGTTCAAGGTGCAATCTGATACGTGACCATTTCGTGGTGCCGGTCAAAACAACGAGGACGATTTTCCGTCCGGCGAGTTTCTGCTGGTAGCGGACTTTTCTGTCGGTCGGTTCTCACTGCCGGAAAATCGTAATCCCGGATTGTTCGGCAGCCTTGCGCATCGGCACGTCGAGAGTGGCGAGGGTCAGTCTTTCCCGCGAAGCAAGATCGACATACGCGGCATCGTAAGCCGTAAGGCCATAGCGCATCGCCGCCGCCGTTCCATCCCGAACGACCGTCAAGGGGGAAGCGTCTTCAACCTCGATGCTCAAGTGTGACAGGGCCGCCAGAAACGCCTTTTCGTCGGTGGAAGTGATGCGCTTGCGCAGATAGGCGACGGCAAGGCCGTTCGCAATCTCCCGCGCCCAGAGTTCGGGAACGCGCAAGCCTTCGTGCTCAACAACGGCTAAAACGGCGTCGGCATAGGGGCTGCTTTCATCGGGCAAAGCCCATGCAAGGGCGACGGAAGCATCAACGACCAGAGGCATTTATCGGCGGCCGTAGTTGACATAATCGCGCGTTGTCCAGCCTTCAGGATCAGGTTTGACGCGGGCGCGTAAAGCGCGCATCTCGGCGACCACACTGCCGGGAGATACGGGACGGAAGTCAGCATCTCCCTGAAGCAGACGCAACACGGCATCCTTCGCTAACCGCTCGGCGTCGGTGCCTGCGTTCGTGGCAATCTGCGCAAGTTGCGCTTCCTGCTCGGGGGTGAGGTGTAGTTCCATCGCCTTCAAGAATACGGGAAAACCGGCTCCGGGGCAATGCCGAAAAAATTCGAGCGGCCGCCGCCAGAAACACGGCTGGCAACGCACGGAGCGTCAAAAACAGCGTGCCGTGCTAACATGCATTGAGCTCGCGGGGCGGCGACATAGGGCTTTTGGGGGTTTGCTGGCCAACCACCTAAAAGCCGGCACAGCACCGCAGAAGCTGGAGATCGGTATCGACAATAATGTGTAGGTTTTTCCTTTGCTTTGCCGTCTTGCTGATTCCTGCCAGTCTTCACGCTCTCTTGCCGAGTGAGAAGGCTCACGAGCAGGCGTCAGCGCAAGTGACGGTGCGTGCGCGCGAGCCGGGTTGTTTGGTAGACCTCGACGATCAGCGGCTGGGCAAGACGAATGACGACGGGGTCCTAGTTTTGCAGGAAGTTGAGCCCGGAGACCACTACCTCCACCTCCGCTGCCCCAGTGAAGAAGAGAAAGGCTTCTTCATTTCACCTCGTTCCGGCGAGAATGTCGCGCTCGATGGGAAGAAGGCAGAAGAAGCTTCCAACCCTAACGCCAATCAAGCGCTCAGCCTCGCCGAAGTCAAGATTCAGTTGCGCCAGTTGGTTCAGCAAGCAGTGCAACTGCGGGCCCGAGGCAGGCTGGATGAGGCCGTTGAACATCTGCGGGCGGCGCTCAAACTCGACGCTGAGAATTCCGACCTGCACCGTGAGCTGGGAATCACGTTCCTGCTGGGCAAGGACTGGAAGCGGGCACGAGTCGAGATGCTGGAAGCCATCCGGCATGACCCGACGGATGCAGACGCTTACAACGGTCTTGGCTACGCACTGGAAAAAATGGGCGACTTGGACGAGGCGGTGAAGCAATACCGCATGGCAAACCAACTCGATCCCGCAGATCCTACTTACCGCACGCACTACTTTGATATCCTCTCCAGGCTTGCCCAGGAAACAGCTAAGAAGAAGTGAGAAGGAGTCAGAAGCCAGAATGCAATTCAGAGTTACCCTACCCCCCGCGCCGAATTTCAATGATTCAATGACCCAATGATTCAATGAATCAATCACTTAATGCTGAGGTAGCCGCCGGCTGAGGGTTGGCCACTACCTCGCGGAGAGCCTGGAGTGCGCGCTCGCAGCCCGCTCGGTCCACGTCAAGGTGGGTTACCATTCGGATCAGTTTGGAGTCGTAGGGGTTTGCCCACACGTTTTTAGCCTTCAGCCGTTGCGACACCTCCGGCGCGGTCAGGCCGGCGCCGGAAACGTCGAAGAAGAGTATATTGGTGACTACCTTCTCCGTTTCGATCTTGATGCCGGGAATCTCCGCCAGCCCTCGAGCCAGAAACTTGGCATTCTCGTGATCCACGTCGAGGCGCCTCGGACCTTCTTCCAGGGCGATTAGGCCCGCTGCCGCCAGGATACCCACTTGGCGCATTCCACCGCCCAGCATTTTTCGTGCGATCCGTGCTTCCTCGATGAACTCTTTGCTTCCCACCAGCATGGAACCGACGGGCGCACCAAGTCCCTTCGAGAGGCAGAACATCACTGAATCAGCCTTCTTCGTCAGCTCTGTCACTGGACGCCCCAGCGCCACGCTGGCGTTGAAAATGCGCGCGCCATCCAGATGCACAGGCAAACCTGCGGCGTGAGCACGGTCGGCAATTTCGTCAAACACCTCGGGAGGGTAAACCGAGCCGCCGGCAATGTTGGAGGTGTTTTCCAGTTCCACCAGCCCGGTTCGCGACCGATGATCGCCGCGCCCGCGCACATGTGGGGCAATCATTTCCCATCTTAGGATTCCGTCCTCTGCCCAGATGGTCCGAGGCACCAAGCCGGCGAAGACCGCCACCGTTCCCATCTCGAAGTTGTAGATGTGCGCTCGTTCTTCACAAATCACTTCCTGGCCGGGCCGAGTATGGACTTTAAGGGCAATCTCGTTGCCCATGGTTCCTGAAGCTACGAAAAGCCCCGCTTCGCGGCTAAAGGTTTCGGCCGCGCGTTCCTGGAGGCGGTTAACGGTGGGATCTTCACGGTAAACATCGTCCCCAACTTCCGCCTCGTACATGGCACGCCGCATGGCGGGCGTTGGCCGGGTTACGGTGTCACTGCGCAAATCAACAATAGTATTCATGTGTTCCTTTCAGTGGTCAGTAGTCAGTTATCAGTAGTCAGTTGTTAAGCATCCGTGGCCTCCGTGGCCAGAAAAGCTTAACACAGAGGCCACTGAGATCTTCCGTGTTCTCTGTGTTGGGGCTTTTGAGGCGCGGAGGACACAGAGGGTCGCCTTTTCGTCAAGGCCACCAAGTCGCGCTGTTTACTGACAACTGACCACTGACAACTGACGACTGCCTTTCTTAGACTTCCACAAACTCCTGGAAAATCTCATTGGAAACCAGGTATGCCGTTTCCGCAAGCCTGATATTATCTCCGGTTGTGGTCAGAAGCCCATCTTGGGTGAGGGTTTCAATTCTCCCTTGCCAGCGGCTCACCAGATCCTTTCCCCATCGTTTCCGTGCCAGATCGAGGCTAACGCCTTCCACCTGCCGTAATCCGAGGAAGAAGAACTCCTCTAACTGCTCTTCCGGCGAAAGCTTGCGGACGCCCGCAATAGGCGAGCGCATGCCTGCCAGCCGATCAATGTAAAGCGGCGCCTCACCTTCGTTGGCCCACCGGTTCATGCCGTCAAAAGAATGGGCTCCAGCACCGAGTCCGACATAAGGGGCGAGTTGCCAGTATTTCAGGTTGTGGCGAGACTCATACCTTGGCAGCGCAAAGTTCGATATCTCGTACTGGATGTATCCTTCCCGTCCCAAGACCTCCCGCCCAATCTCGTAGGCGTCGGCCATGAACTCCTCGCTTGGAACTGCCGGGGCATGATAGCGTGTTCCGCTTTGCCGCACCTCCCTGCCCAGCCGGCTTTTCTCATCGATTTCGAACAGGTAAAGGGAAATGTGCTGGGGCTTGAGCCGGAGCACGGCTTCCAGGTTGCGTTGCCACGACTCTGGGGTCTGGTGCGGCAGACCGGCCACCAGGTCAACACTGATGTTTTCGAAGCCCACGGAACGCGCGCGCCCGACCAGTTGGCGTGTGTCTGCGGCAGAATGCAGCCGCCCCACCGCGCGGAGTTCCTGGTCCTCGAACGTTTGCGCTCCAATGCTCAGGCGATTCATACCCATGCTCATGGCCTGAGCCAGGAACTGGATGTCGGCCGAGCCTGGAGTGACTTCAATCGTGAATTCGCCCCCGTTTTGGGCTCCAAAGCGCCGGTGAAGAGAACGGACGATCCTCCTGAGTCTCTCCACACCGAGCAGCGGTGGCGTTCCTCCCCCGAAATAGACCGTGTCCACCGGAAGTGCCAGAAGCTCTGCGGCCAGCCCATAAACCTCAAAGCTGGCTGCCAATCGGTCGATTTCTTGCTCCACCGCGTCGCAATAACGGTCGAAGATACTGCGGGACTCGACCCGTGAACTGAAATTGCAGAAGCTGCACTTTGAGGCGCAAAAGGGAACTTGAACGTAGATCGCGAGAGACTGCATGGGTGCGGGAAGCTACTTCACGTAAGCTGTGATTCTCGAAAGCGACATTTGCCGAGACTGAGCGAAGTGCCTGTCATCCTGAGCATGAGGCCTGGCATCCTGAGCGTGCATAGCCGAAAACGGCTATCCGTGATCTCAGGACTTCGGCGCGTGGCTGGCCCAATCGAGCCGTTGAAAGCAAAGGGCCTACGCTACGACGTTCGCGAGAGCGCCCGTTCACTGTCATGCTGAGCGCAGCGAAGCATCTCGCCCTGCTGTTCGTCAGCCGAGAAGTCCAGAGCGAGATTCTTCGCTCCGCTCCGCTGCGCTCAGAATGACAGATCTCTGCGTTTTTCAGCAATCCGCCAGCGTATCGAGGGAGAGCCCGCTGCCCTTGATTGGGGTCGCCAGAATTCGCGCTCTCGACTGTCAACTTTCGACTGTGGACTGTTCTTTCAGTCCGCCACAATCTTGACTCTGACTTCGCGCCGTCGCGGCCCGTCGAAATCACACAGGAAAACGCCTTGCCACCGTCCCAGGACGAGGCGGCCATGTTCGATGAACAACGACTTGGAGTTTCCAATCAGGGCAGCTTTGAGGTGGAAATCACAGTTTCCGTCGTCGTGGTGGTAGTCACGGTCGCGAGGAGCCAGCCGATTGAGAAAGTCGTCCCAATCCTTTTGCAAGCCCCGATCATAATTTTCGTTAATCAGGACAGCCGCTGTGGTATGTGGGACAAACACGTAGCACGTGCCCTGAAGCACACCGGATTCCGAAATCAGTTTCTGGAGCGTTTCAGTGATTTCCTTGAAATCAACCCGCGACTTGGTCTCCACCTGCAAAAGGTGAGAACGCGTCTGCGGTTTCTCACTCGAGACTCCCTTGCCAACCTCCAATGTCATGGTTCTTTTCTCCCTTTCCCGGTGTCATTCCGATCCCGCAGTCGCGGGAGAGGAATCTCGCTCTGACTTCTTCTTCTACACACGCCAGCTAGGCGACCTTGGGCTCCGATCCAGCGCACGGCGAGATTCCTCTCCCGCGACTGCGGGATCGGAATGACAGCGTTGGCAAAAGTTCGGTTCTTCATCCCTGTGTGTTGCCTGCTTTGGCAAGCGCCTCGGACAAGGCTGGAGGCACGGGCGGGATTACGGGGACCAGGGCGACGGTCTTCTTCACTAGCTCCCCCGTCCGCTGCACGTTTAACCGTTCAAACAGGAAGGTAAACTTCTGCTCAAGGTCCTGTCCGATGCGGGCGCGAATATCCGCCGGCAAATCCCAGAACTTGCGTTTGAAGGGGCCGAAGGCCTTCTTCCGGGTCTTGTACAAGAACTGCTCGTCTGTGTCTGAAGCCTTGCGTTCATCGGCGCAGAGCTTACGCAGGGTCTTGTAGATGTCTTCCTTAAGATCCCTGGGAAAGGCCGCATTCTCATAAATCATGTTCTGGAATTCCGTCGCCAGGTGAACTTCAGCGGCCTCGCACTCCACGAACTTATGGAAGGCATCGGCAGGGAGCGTGGACGCCCCGTGCTGGACTGCGCCAGCCATTCCGTAACGGTCCCGGGCCAGCGCCGAGAGCGCGCGCAGCGTTTCAAAGTCGATGGCCACCTGGGCAATGCTGCCATCCGGCAGCACCACGCCGCCATCCTTGGTTCCGGTCTGGACGCTGATCTTTGCAAGTCCCTTCTTGTAACGGCTGCGCCGGGTCAAGGTTTCCATGAAGCCGTCCACAAAAGACGTCAGCTCCTCAGGAGTGGAATTCTGTTTCCCGATTTCGCCGATTGCGCCTCCCAGCGTAATAGTTATTTCCGGCGGCTCGATGGAGCGAATATAGGCTGCCAGGCCTGCGGTGGCCTCAAAGTTGGCCCTCTGCTGTTCACGGGCGCCGTGCTGCGCGAGATTCACCAGCGTTGACGCATCGATGTCAATGTTGTAGTACCCCGCCGCAACGGATTCCTGGCAGAAGTCCCGGATGGTTTGCAACTCAGACTCCGGGTCTTTGGCGAATCTGTGGGTGTTAACCAGGTAGTGATCTCCCTGGATGAAAACAGGACCCTCGAAGCCCTCGCGAAGTGCCGCCGCGACAACCACCGCAGCCAATTCCGCTGGGCGCTGGTCGGTGTAATGGCTCTCCGTGCGTGTAAGTTCAAAAATGAAGGCGCCGGCTTTCAGGTGTAGCGCCGCGCGGAAAACCGCACGCGCTACATCGTAGCTCAAGCCGCGAACGTTGATGGCGGGAACAGTGAAACCCTTGCACTCCTTTCGGCCGCGGGCTTCGTGAAGGCCCTGGAGGGAGGAAGGAACGACGCCGAGTTCCAATCCGGCTCGACGGATGATCCAGCGCGCCGCGCCGCGCACCTCTTCACTTTCTCCAAAAACCGCGTTTCCGACCAACTGGTCCAGAGTCTGGCTCACAAACTTCTGAGGATTCTTCAGAACAATGCTTCCGCCATTCGAGAGCTCGAAAATCGCCTTGTCGCGGATTAGCAGATCCGAAATTGAACGTGCATTCATGGAAGCCTCCACAAAGCGCCAGCCCCAGGGCGCAACACCACATTATATCAGACCAGGTTGACGGGCCAATTGCCAGAGTCTCACTGGGTGCGCGACCGGTTCCGATTCCTCGGTCCGCCTTCTCGCTGTCATTCCGAGCGCAGCGAGGAATCTCGCTCTGCTCTTTCGTCCATCCCCCGCCGACCCGCCTCGGAACAGGGCGAGATTCCTCGCTGCGCTCGGAATGACAGCCCGAATGAGGGCGCGGAAATGATGCCCGCACCACAGCGGGCGAGACGCCCGCGCTACAGGCTCACCACTTGGTGGCCAGGAGAGTCTGTCTGGATTTGCGCAAGCAGCCGGTGAAGCAACTCGTAGCCAGCGCGCCCCAGAAAATACGCACCGCCGACCCGGCGCTCCTGTAAATCCTTTTGCGGCATGAGAAACCGCTTGAGGGCCTGCTCATGACGGTGGAGCAATTCGGAACGCGCCAGACCGGCGCGGCTTACTTTCCCTTGCAGCCGATCCATCTGGTAATGGATCTTTTCCTGGGCATGTTGCAGCGCCTCGAGTAGCGTGGGGTCAAGCCGCTCGATGTCGCCACGGAGGCGATCGAGGAGGCTGGCCATGTCCTGTTGCGTCTGCTCGAAGCGTTCCGACCATCCCTCGGCAAGCCCCACTGCGGCGATTTTCCTGCTGAGGTGTTCCTCGCCTAGCCAAACGTCCTCGACGCTCAACCGGTATTTGTCCAGCAATCTTTGAATGCGATGGTCCACAAGCGTGAAAGCGGCGCGAGGGAAAAAGACCGGTTGTGGCCTGCCGAAGGTCTGGTATAAGACCTGCGCCTGCGCGAGATAAGCCAGCTCGGAGGGACCGGCAACGTAAGCAATGGTCGGCAGCAGGGTGTCCTGAACCAAAGGCCGCAACAACACGTTGGGTGAAAAGGCAATTGGGTCATCGGCTAGTTCGCTCCGCAACTCTTCGATGAAGGTCTTTTGTGTTCCCTCGACGAAGTAGTCGCCGTCGCGCTGGTGAATAGGGAGCCGGTTCCCTTCCCTGGTGACGAATACCAAGGTCGAATCCTCGGTCACGTTTACCTGGGCATGATAGCCGCTCCTGAGCAACGACTGGGAGCGTTCCAACACTCTCGCCCTAAGTTCTGGCGCCTGCTCGAGGGCTTGCGAATAAACCTCTGCGCTCAATTGGTGAACGGCTGGGTCGAGCGGGTTTAGAAGAATCACCCCCCAGGGGCTTAGAAGACGGGCCATGAATCGCCCGAAGGCATCAACCCAGGTGACGCCAGGCGTGTAGGTCTGGCGCAGATCCTGCAAAAGGCATTCACGAGCTGGCCCGGAAGGCAGGCTGGCCTCGAGGCGAGCGAGCGCCTCAGCGGATTCCTGGGTCAAGCGCACATTTCCAACCGACGACCGCGGGCTGGGCGAATCGCCGTGGTCCGCCAGGGAGATGAGATTGTATTCGTCATCGAGAGTTGCTACCTCCGCCACTTCTGCCAAGTCGTGATCTTCAGCGGCAAGCCAGAACACCGGCACTGCAGGTACACCCAGCTCGGTAAGGTGGTTTGCCAGGCGAACAGTGGTTAGGGCCTTGAAGATGGTAAAGGCCGGCCCGCTAAACAAGCCCACCTGCTGGCCTGTGACCACGGCGAAGCTGCCGGCCTGCGAGAGTCTCTGCAAGTTTTCAAACGTGGCCTCGCCGCAACCAAATGCCTTGTTCTGTCGCACCAGGATTGCGCAAACTTCCCCTCGATTCCTTTCGAAACTAGGAAGTTGGGAAGCAACAGTCTTGTAACTGGAAAGTAGGTACGGCGGTCCGTTGTAGAAGCCTGAGACCCGGTCAAAATGATAAAGATAATCCACGAAAAGCGTGCTCGAGTGTGGAACGAGTTCGTAGGGAAGAATTGTTCTTGTCATCGGTCTAGTGACTTCTGAATTCTGGATACGTCGGCTGCGCCACAATTCGCGGACGCGGGGCTTGGGATGCGCACGCGCACAGTACACAACACGGCGAACTGATGCGAAGACTTAGCCGGGCAGCGAGAGTAACCCCTCACCCGGCCCGCGCCGGCTGGTGAAAACGCCGGACGCGGTCCACCCTCTCCCCAAGGGAATCTGTGTGATAACTCGCGGTTGTAGACGTGCAGAGAAAGGGGCGAGGAGGCCCACGATGAGATTTCTGCCCTACGAACCGAATCAAGCTTGGTTGTTGCCGCCCAGCGTGAAGGACGTACTGGGAGCAAATCACTTGTGCTTTTTTGTGCATCGGGTGGTGGAGGAACTGGACCTGAGCCGGTTCGAGGAGGCTTACGTGGAAGAGGG
>JBEKUR010000200.1:0-11144 GCA_049514855.1 Terriglobia bacterium | reverse complement strand
AACATGCCTGGAGCACTTCGGGCTGACTGATAAGGTTGCGGTAGGAGAAGTCGGCGGAATGAACGACATCGTCGGACTGTTGACAGGGGCGGACAGCGTGGTGACCGTGTGATGGGGCGCTTTTCGTAGAGGCGCACGGCGCCTAGCCCTCACTCTTCTGTCGCAAACCTACCAGAAATGAGCTGGTGTTTTGGTAAGCCCGGGCAAGAAATGACGCAATTTCCGGCCATTTCTTAGCTTTGATTGGTGCTTCTGGCAGTCAAAAACCAGTTCGTTTTGGGCTTCTGAAAACGATAACCACTTTATTTTCAATAGATTCTTAGGTTCGTTCCCTCTATTTAGTATCTTTTCTGCCTTTTCTGTCACCGGCGGGCCGATTTCGAGCCCTCTTCGCGCGCCCTGCTCCGGCGTTATCCACCAGTCCACGAAACTAGCATATGACATATCTAGGCTCGTGTCAAGAGCAAAAAATAAGATTCTACGAGCCCCTCGCGACAGCGTTGTGTTGGGCGCTGACCTGGCTGATAAGAAGTCGCTCGGCTTCGTGATCCAATAGTTTGACCGCCTCCTGAGGTGTCAGCCAGTGGACTGACATCACTTCTTCCGAACTTTGAAACTGAGACTCGCCGATGGGTCTCATATTCCAGAAGCGAACTACCTTGGTGATTTCTCCCGTGTCATAACACACCCAACCCGCATGGCTCTCAACTTCTACATTGAAACCCGTCTCTTCCCGAACCTCTCTGATCGCGCATTGCAGCCATGATTCACCCGGCTGCACTTTACCCTTGGGTAGTGTCCAATCCCCATAGCGTCTTCTATGAATAACTATCAGCTCGCGTCCCCCGGTCGCCTGCCGCCAGATGAGGCCACCGGATGCCGCTACGATTCTTACGGGTTGGTCAGGGGATATCATGTGGGCTGGAGTCCTCTCTAACTCGACTGTTTCATTTCAGTTGAACCGCTTTTAACCGGGATCCCCCTTCCGGAATCCCAGATGGTGGTGAGTGTACGCCGTCCAGATTCGTTCTGCAACATTCCAGCACGAAGCACGGGGGTGAAAAGAAATTATGAATTCTGAATGGTACGGGAGGCCTGCCGAAGAAGTGGGCAACGCTGGCGGAAAGATTCTGCTGCTCGAGCGCGGCGCTTTTGAGGGCATGCATGCCGCCATGATGGTGCACCCGGGGCCCTTTGACATGCTCCGGCCAATGTTTGTCATCACCTGTTCTCGAAAGCATTTTGTTAAAAGACTGAAACTCTTAAGTGGACAGCTTCGTCTGAGCCCATATATATCAAGACGGCCCTCTGGAAAGGGGTTGGGATGGGACATAGGAACGTTGGATTGCACGTAGCAGCCCTCGTGGTGCTGTCGCTACTGTTATTTTACCCGGGCAGGTTGCTGGCCCAAATCCCTTCCGGTACGCTTCGTGGCCAAGTGTCAGATCCCTCCGGCGCCGGCGTGCCGGGCGCTAGCGTAGAGGCGGTCTCTTCCTCTGGGCAAACCAGTTCCGGGGTTGCGAGGAGCGACGGGAGCTATGAGATCCAGGGACTCGCGCCGGGGAAGTACGCGGTGCGAGCTCAGGCCAAGGGCTTCGCTGTTTTTGAGCAGCAGAGCGTGGAGATTGTCGCCGGTCAGGGCAAAAAGCTTGACATCGCCCTCCAAATCGCCGAGGAGAAAGAGCAAGTCACCGTCTCAGACCGAACGACGAATGTTAGCGTCGCCCCGCAGGAGAGCGCCACTTCCCTCGTGATCAAGGGGGAGGACCTACAGGCACTCTCGGATGACCCCGATGAATTGCAGTCCGAACTGGAAGCGCTGGCGGGGCCGGCGGCGGGGCCCAATGGGGGCCAGATCTATGTGGATGGCTTCACGGCCGGGCAACTTCCCCCCAAGGCGGATATTCTAGAAATCAGGATCAACCACAATCCTTTCTCCGCGGAATATGACAAGTTGGGCTATGGCCGTATTGAAATCACCACCCGCCCAGGAGCGAGCAAGTTGCACGGCCAGGTCCTAAGCAATCTGAATGACTCAGCTTTCAATTCGCGGAACCCCTTCGCAACGCAGGAACCGGGCTATCATTCGGAGTTTTTCAACGGGAGCGTTGGGGATGCGCTCAGCAAGAAAGCCTCGTTTTTCTTCACGTTTTTCCGCCGCGACATTCAAGATAACTCGGTGGTTTCCGCCTTTGTTCTCGGCCCCACGCTCACCCAGACACCGCTGAGCCAGGCTGTTGCGAGTCCCAGCACCCGCACCAATCTTAGCCCGCGGTTTGACTACCAATTGAGTGCCAACAACGTCCTGACGGTTCGCTACCAGTTCTTTGACAACAACGCGCGCAATGGCGGAATCGGGCAGTTCAACCTCCCTTCGCTGGGCTACAACACCCATAGCCTCGAACATACCGTGCAGGTGAGCGACACGCAGGTGTTCAGCGCCAAGACGCTGAACCAGTTTCGCTTCCAATACCTTCACGACAGTAGCACCCAGACGCCGCAGTACTCGGCATTCACGGGCGGCGGCACTCCTGCTGGCTGCCTTCTGTTAGTGCCGCCATGCGAAGTCTCGGTGCTGGGCGCATTCACGGGCGGCGGCAATAGCATGGGAAACACCCTCGATACCCAGAACCATTACGAGTTTCAAAACCTGACGTCCTTCTTTCTTGGCAAGCACACCTTGGTTGTAGGAGGCCGCTTGCGGGATTTGCAGGATTCGAACAGCTCAACCGGAAACTTCAACGGCACGTTCACATTCCCGTCGCTCAACGCCTACCAGGCAGCGCAGCAAGCCCTCCAAGCCTGTACGGTGGCAGGGGGAAGTGGGTGCGAGGTGGGCGGGACGAGTCAGTTTTTGATTGTCACCGGACACCCGCTCGCCACCGTCAACCTGCTTGACGTGGGGCTCTTCGCGCAAGATGACTGGCAACTCCACCCCAACATGACGCTTAGCCTGGGCCTGCGCTGGGAGACGCAGAATGACATCCACGATCATTCTGACTTTGCCCCGCGGGTGGGTTTTGCCTGGGGACTCCATCGCCCGCAAAAGGGACCGGCGACGACTGTCTTGCGGGCTGGCTTTGGCGTGTTCTACGACCGCTTTCCGGGGAACCTCGTGCTTGAAGCGGAAAGGTTGAATGGCATCAACCAACAAGAGTTAAAGATTCCGTCGCCCAACTTTTTCCCCGACATTCCGCCCCTCAGCACCCTGGCGAGCCTTTCCAGCTTCCTTCCCACCAGTTATCAGATCGCCCCCAATTTGCGAGCTCCTTACGTTTTGCAGTCGGCGGTGAGTATCGAGCAACAGGTTTCAAAGAATGCGACGCTGTCGGTCACCTATCTACGTTCCCACGGAGTTCATCAGTTTCTACTCGATGATCTCAACGCACCCCTTCCCGGAACGTTTCCCCTCGGGGACCCCGAGGTCGGTCTGCGGCCATTGGGTAATAGCGTCGGGGATCTCTATCAGTACGATTCCGTCGGCCTCTTCACCCAGAACCAACTGATTACCAATTTCAACCTGCGTCTGAGCACCAAGCTTTCGCTGTTTGGCTATTACACGCTCAGCTACGCTGATTCCGACACAACGGGGAACAATCCCAGTGTCGCCATGAACCCGTACAACATTCTGGAGAGCTATGGGCGAGCCTCCTTCGACGTTCGAAACCGGTTCTTTCTGGCGGGCACCTGGAATCTGCCGCATCGCTTTAGCCTAAGCCCTTTCCTGGTCACCGCCTCTGGGGCGCCCTTTAACGTCACCGTGGCTCAGGATCTGTTCGGGACAGGAGCTTTCAACGCCCGGCCCGCCTTCGCCCCCGCTGGGGCCTCCGGTTCCAATATCGTGGCAACATCCCTTGGCACTTTCGAAACTGTGCCGCAAGCCAGTCAAGCCCTCATCCCATCCAATTACTTTACCGGTCCCGGACAATTCACCCTGAACCTGCGCCTCAGCAAGACCTTTGCCTTTGGGAAAGAAGTTAGCAGACAGGCGTCCACCGGCGGTGGCGGTGGGTTCGGCGGAGGCAGAGGTGGCGGTGGTGGTGGCGGGGGAGGTGGTGGAGGTGGCGCCGGTGGCTTTGGTCCCCGCGGCATGGGCGGCGGTGGTGGACGGGGTGGCGGTATCTTTGGTCCAGGGAATACCGGGACCAAGCGCTACAACCTCACGTTCAGCGTCTATGCACGCAACGTCCTGAACAATGTAAATCTCGGTTCACCCGTTGGGGTGGTCGGTTCGCGGCTGTTCGGCCAGTCGAACTCGCTGGGCGGCATTTTCGGCGGCGGGGGCGGCGGCCCGTCCCAGGCGGCGAACCGCCGCATTGATTTTCAAATGGTCTTCAGTTTTTAGCGCATCATGACGATCACCGTTGACATCAGACCCGAGATTCAGGCCGAGCTCGCCCGCCAGGCCGCCGCCCGCGGGCGCGCGCATCCGCGAGTTGCGCAAAGGGGTCACGCTCGGAGGCCTGACCATCAGGGAATTGATCGACGAAGGCCGGCCGAGACCCTGTGATTGAGTCCCGGGCGTAAACATGCGGTTCGGGCTACTTACTGCTCCGTCATTTGCGGGTTGTTTCCAGAAATCCTTCCACGGTTAATCCTGCTCTCGCGATCAGGGCACGCAACGTTCCGCGCGCAACTTCAGGGTGATTGGGAATAGAGAGGGTGGCGATGTGGCCAGTTTTGGTAAGAATGATATGGCTGCCCCGTTGGCGGGCTACTTCCCAGCCTAGCTTTTGGAAAGTCGCAATGACGTCCCGAGGTCGAAGCAGCGGAACGGGCGGCATCAGCTTACAACTTCCACTTCACGCGTGGTGACCGTCAGAGGCAGGCCGTTCTCGGCCCGAACCTGGAGGCATTCCTTGATGGCATCGCGGATGTTTTCCTCCGCTTCCTCTTCCGTTTTCCCCTGACTTACGCAGCCGGGAATGGACGGACATTCAGCAATGAAAACGCCGTCTTCGTCCGGGTAAATGGTGATCAGCAGTTTCATCTCGACTCCTGCGTCCAATTATCGCACAATTTGTTCCCAAAGGTTCGCTGCATTCCCGTCAATCGCCGGGTGACGCAGACATGCATCTCTTCCGCATGTCTGCGATTCGCCGAAGGGACGGCACCTCGCTTCCCATCGGTTCTCCGACCGGTCCTGGAAGCAGGGCGACTCGTCTCGCCACCCGCGAGTTTTTTCGCACCTTCAAATCGTCGGGACGTATGCGCCACCCGCCTCGGGTAGAGCCGTCGCAAAGAACCCTTTTTGGAACACTGGGGGGCATCACTCGAACGGTATAAGCACCTCGGTATAACTGCCCGGCGTGGCGGCGTTCACCACGGCGGCTATGCATTCAAGGTGCAATCTGACACGTGACCATTTCGTGGTGCCGGTCAAAACAACGAGGGCGATTTTTCGTGCGGCAAGGTTCTGCTGGTAGCGGATTCTCCTGTCGGTCGTGAGCAATAGATCAAGCGCCGCTTCCTCTGCGGCATTCAGCAACGCGCCGTTGTTGAGCTTGTCCCATCCTCTGGCTTGGGCTGTGATGATCGTGTGGCCGCGGAGCGCACGGGCAAGGCCCTTCGGCGTTCCGTGGTCAAAGAGAATGAGCATCGACCTGCTCGGAGGGTTGCCCCGGTGCTGGAACCTTGAGGCTCTGGGCCACAAAATCAAGTACTGCTGTGATCTGCTCCCGCGTCACGTCGAATTGTTCCATCACTTCCTCGACGCTCAAATCCTCAAGGTTCTCAATGACGGTCGCAACGGGCAAGCGGGTATCACGAAACACCCATGCGCCGCTGACTTTACCGGGGATGCTTTCCACGGCGGGGCATTGGGACCAATCGAGAGTTGCCATGGCCTTACCGTCCTTATGTCGTCTAACTCTGCTTCGGCCTTCGGTGCAAGACGATGCGCCATTATCGGGCAGGGGGTTGCTCTGCCGCAAGTCGGTCCCGTCCGCGCTGCTTCACCTCTGCGGCAAGGTCGCGCATGGATTGCTGCGTGATGATGCGGCCTTCGCCTCGGGCAATGGAGGCTTCAGCCTCATCGACTGCAACGAGAATTTCCGCGCGGGTGCGCTCCCGTTCTTCCCACAACGCAAGGGCTTCCTGCACCGCATCTTCTTCGCAGTGAAGCCGTCCGCTTTGAACAGCCTGACGGACAAACGCCTTTTGGTCCGGTGTGAGTTCTACTTCCATCGTCTTCATGATACGGAAAAACCTCGCTTGTGGCAAGTTGCACGGGTTCTATGCACGGGTTTTAGGTTTTTACGCGCAGCAGCAAGTACGACCCCGCCAGCCCAAAGAGAACGTCTGGGGACCAGGCGGCGACCACGGGAGGTAATTGACTGAGGTTTCCCATGGCTTCGAACAGGCTGGAGATCGACCAATAGAGAATAGCGATGCCGATGCTGAGGGCGACTCCGGAGAGGGCGCCCTTGCTGCCGGTAGTGAAGGAGAAAGGAATACCAATCAGGGTCACGACGAAGGCAATAAGGGGATAGGAAAACTTGCGGTAGAACTGGACGGAGAGGCGGACTACGTCAAAGCCGCTCTGGCTTAAATCGCTGATGTAACGCCGCAATTCGAGAGCACTCATCTGTTCGGAGGTTCTCACTTCCTTCTTAAAATAGGCGGGCTCCTCCGTCATCTCGGTGAAGGTGGCCACCGAAAAGGGCAGGTATTTGTCAACCCGGGGTCCCTGGAGGTCCCGCACCCAGCCGTTTTCCAGCACCCACCCCCGGATGGGCGGTTCCCAGAATGCCCGAGCAGCGTAAATACGGCGGGTAAGATGAAAAGACTGAGGGTCGAATTCGAAGCAAGTGAGGTCGGCGAAAACGTTCTTGTCAGGGTCAAAGAACCTGTAGTTGTAGATACGATCCGATTGCCCAAAAATCCACTGTCTTTCAGGGCGATAAAAGGTTCGTGGGGGTTTCCCCTTGATCTGATTGCGCAAGGCGTCCTGCTGCTGGTTGGTCTCCGGCAAGAAATCATCGGAAAGGAAAAACATACCGATGCTCAGAACAATGGCTACCAGTAGCACGGGGACGGAAATCCTGTAAAGGCTCACACCCGCGGCTTTAATGGCGGTAATCTGGTTGGATTTGGTGAGCAGGCCGAAGTTGACGAGTGTGGCTACAAGGATGCTGAGCGGAAGCATCAAGTAGATAACTTGGGGGAGAAGGAAGCGGTAATATTCCAGGACCACGCCTGCCGAAGCGTGGTTGCGGACCATATCACCCAGAAGCTGGAAGAAGTCGAAAATAATGTAAATGCCCGTGAAGGTAACCAGCAGGATGAAAAAGTAGAAAACCCAGCCCTGGATAATGTAGACGTCGAGAATCTGAAAGATTCGGCTTCCGGGGGCTCGGGGCTTCAAGGGCGGCTCGGAGAATCGTCCGTGCCGCTTGCGGACTTGCCGGGCCTGCCACCTCTGTTCCAAATCGTCCATCCAGTCCTGCAGGAACTGGAGCCGCAAGTGGAGGCTTTGAAGTTGCGCCAGCATCAAAAGCCCCGCGGCAGCGAAGATGACGTTGGCAAGCCAGAGCCCGATGACCGGAGGGAGGCGGCCTTGCTTGGCGAAACTGAGGCCGAAGGCCATGATGATGTAGTAGAGGAAGACCAGCAGAATGGTCAGTATCAGCCCCACCGCCTTGCCGCCCTTGCGGGTAGAGAGGCCCAGTGATATTCCCACCAGCGCCAGAACCAAGCTTGCCACAGGCAGAGCGAAGCGATAATGGAGCTCCACAAGCGCGGCTTGGCGTTCGCGGGGACTGCGCGTCTGCTTCATCAATTGGTGCACTGAAAGCAGTTGAGGGGACTGGCTTTCGCTCCCGGCGGCAGACCCCTGTTCAAGCGGAACCGGGATATCCGTATCCGTGAAGGACACCACCGAATACTGGGCGGAATTCTGCGGGTCGATTTCGTGCGTCATGCCCTGGGCAAGGTGAATCACCAGTCGGTTGTTGGCGGCTTCGTTGACAAGCACCCCGCTTTCCGCTAAGGTTACCTTGACTTGGTCACGCTGCGTGGTGTCCGCAATGAAGACGCCCCGCCACCTGGAACGAGAGCCGGTTACATCCTGCAAGTAAAGAAGCAAATTGGGGAATTGCTCGATAAACACGCGCGGTTGGATCTCATACGGCACTTGGCTGGCCTTTAGCCCTGCTTCCATGCGATTGAGTTTCCGGGCTGCCTGTGGCGAGAGGTACAGGCTCATCCACATGGTGAGTGCCCACCCCGCACAAGCGAAGAGCAGCACGGGCCGGACGAACCGGGAAAGCCCGATCCCCGAGGCTCGGGCCGCGATAACCTCGCCGTCCGCCGCCATGCGGCTGAGGCCAATGAGCGTTCCCACCAGTACGGCCATGGGAACCGTGAGCACGAGGATGCCTGGAACCGGCAGCAGGAACAGCGTCATCATATCGGGGAGCGGCAGATTGTGGCGCACCACCAGCTCGAGTAGATGTCCCAGGTGTCGAATGAAAATTACGAAGGTGAAGACCAGCAGTCCCAGCAGCGAGTGAGAAGAGATTTCTTTGAGAATATAGCGGGTAAGTATCCGCATAGGTCCTTGCCGGGGCGCAACCTTGGCATGAAATGGAATCCGGGATGCCGCCCTGCGTTCATGCTAACACACCGATTTCAGCGCCGCAAAGGAACTGTTGCTTAATTCCATGCCACAGACCTATTTGATGCTGCTTTGGCACATGCACCAGCCCTTTTACAAGGATTTGGCGCAGGGCCGGTACACCATGCCTTGGGCGCGCCTGCACGCGTTGAAGGATTACTTCGGGATGGTGGCGATCCTCCGGGATTTCCCGACCCTCCACATGACCTTCAACATGGTTCCTTCGCTGGTGGTGCAAATACAGGAGTACGCGCAGGAGGCGGCAGTGGAGCAGGCATACGAAGTTGCCTTCAAGCCTGTCCAAAAGCTTACGGAGGATGACCGCCGGTTTCTCCTGGAAAGCGCTTTCCAGCTCAACCATGAAAACCTGCTCAACCGTTATCCGCGTTTCCGCGAGTTGTGGGACAAGTCACGAACTACCGACCCCGCCACGGCTGGACGGCTCTTCTCGTCGCACGACCTGCTCGACTTGCAAGTGCTTTCACAGCTCGCTTGGTTTGACGAAATCTACCTTGACCGTGACCCCCAAATCAGAAAGCTTGTGGCGCAAGAACGGGGTTATAACGAAGACGATAAGTCTTTGCTTCACCTGAAGGAAGTGGAGATATTCAAGCGAGTTCTTGATGACTACACGGCGGCCAGTGAGCGCGGGCAGATTGAGATTTCAACCTCGCCTTTCTACCATCCGATCCTTCCCCTGCTTTGCGACAGCAACATCGCGGTGGAATCTCACCCTGGAGTCCGTTTGCCGCGCCGCCACTTTCAGCACCCTGAGGATGCCCGCGACCAACTCCGCGCTGCGATCAGACTCCACCAGGAAGTTTTCGGCAGCAAGCCGCGCGGGCTCTGGCCCAGCGAGGGAGGTGTCTCGGACGAGGTCCTGCGTCTGGCCGCCGAGGAGGGCTTCGAGTGGGCGGCAACAGACGAGGGCGTGCTGGGGCGCTCACGTCAGATGGATTTCGGCCGGAGAAGCGACGGGACCGTGGATGGAGGTTCTGAGCTCTACCGGCCACATGTTTTCTCATCCGAAGGACGCAATATCTCCATCTTTTTTCGCGACCGCCAGCTTTCTGACTTGGTGGGCTTCGTCTACTCACGTATGGATCCGCACGCCGCGGCGGCTGATCTTTACCAGCGTATCAAAGCGGCAGGCCGCAGCACCGCGAGTAAACCCGCTGTGGTATCGGTTATTCTGGACGGTGAAAACGCCTGGGAGTACTACCCGGAAAACGGCAGGGAATTCCTTAAGAGCTTCTACGGCCGGCTGGCTTCTGACCCTGAACTGAAGGCTGTGACCGCTACAGAGGCCTTGAGGGTTACCGACCCTGGGCTTCTGAGCCATGTGCATCCCGGGTCTTGGATCAGCGCCAATTTTGACGTTTGGATTGGAGCGGATGAAGACAATCGCGCCTGGGACCTGCTTTCGGAGGCGCGCGATTTCTACGCTCAAAACAGCAGCAAAGCCCAAGAAAAGAATGCCACGCTCGCACAACAGGAATTGTGGGTTGCCGAGGGCAGTGATTGGTGCTGGTGGTACGGTCCGGAACACTCCACCGCGAACGACGAAGATTTTGATCTGCTTTTCCGCACACACCTCAGTAACCTTTACAGGATGCTGGGAGGTTTTCCCGCAGACGAGCTGGCGGAACCTATCAAGCGCCCGCGCACGACAGCATTTAGCGTTCTGCCTACGGGGCTTATCCAGCCGCGCATCGATGGCGTGGTCACCAATTACTTCGAGTGGTTAGGCGCTGGCCTCTATCTGCCTGATCCACGCTCCGGTTCCATGCACGGGGCCACAAGGATTTGGGAGGCGCTTTACTACGGGTTCAGTCCAGAGGCCCTTTTCCTTCGCCTGGATCTCACTGAGGCATTTCTGGAAGACCACCCTGAGTTTCAAGTTCGAGTGAATGTGGTAAACAACAGCCACGCTCGTATCCACGCCTCGATCGGCCCCACCGGCGTGACCGGATTGAATTTGTGGAAAGACGAAGAGCCGCTGCTTGTCCCGCAGGCGACGGGCGACCGACTTCAGGTAGCCTTCCACCGGATCTTCGAGCTGCGCTTGGATTACAGCCTGCTGGGATATAGGCAACACCAGCAAATCCGCTTGCAGGCTTCAATCTGGGCGAACGAGCTACCGCTCCAGGTGATTCCTCAAGAGGGCTGGCTATCTCTCAGACCCAGTGATGAGCTAATTAGCTGGTGATTCTTCATCGCTAAAAGAATTTCAAATGGCAAAGGGCAAATGGCAAATGTAAAACAATTTGAATTTTGCCATTTGCCCTTTGCCATTTGAAATCGCCTTATGCGCGGCGGGTAGCACAGACTTCGTGCTTTGCGAAGTCTGCGGCTTTTCCCGCCGTGAATCTCTGAAAGCCGCAGACCTGCAAAAGACGCAGGTCTGGAAAGCGCCGGGATAAACCGGCAGGAAGCAGAGAATGAAAGATTCTCACGAGGAAGGAGTAGCGATCCACTCGGCCCCGAGTTTTGCGCTGGGCGTCGTGAGGCGCGCAGTGAAGCGTAA
>JBEKUR010000199.1:0-11189 GCA_049514855.1 Terriglobia bacterium | reverse complement strand
ACAAGCATCGAAAACATGAAGAGATTCATGTATCCAAAAAACCGGTAGTAGCCCCCTTCATGCCCCATATAGCCGATGGAATAAACATGGATAAGAAAGCCGACACCCGTCACCACCAGCATCATAACGGTGGAAAGCGGGTCAAGCTGGAATCCCACATGAACGTTCAAATTGCCCAGCGAGCCGTCGGCCAACCGGAAAGCTCCCGCCGGCAGCCATGAATAGATGACTTTGCTGAAGACGTGAACATCCGAGGGCAGTTTAAGAAACTCCAGGAAACATCCCAGCGCCCAGAGAAACGAAACCCCCGGCAGCCCCACGGATACCGCGGAGACAGCTTTGTTTGACAACTTGCGTCCCCAGAGGAGCTGGGTCAGCGCTCCAAGCGCGGGCAATAACGGTATGAGCCAGATATATTCAAGCATGTCGTCTAAAGGTTAAAGTGTAAAGGGTAAAGGATAAAGGTTAAATTCTCGCGGCGTGTATTAATATGACCGTCTCCAGGATGTGCACTCATTCGCCTTCAGCCTTTACCCTTTAGCCTTTACCCTTCAAACCTCTCCTCTTCGCGCTGAGGATGATTCCTGTTATCACGGCGAATAGTTCTTCAGTCTCCTTCATTAGCGGCCTCAAACGCTGCGATGGAATTATCCCAGACTCAGCCAGCAGCCTGAGCCAGTAAAGGCTCTCTCTTACTTCCTTCTGAGCGATTCCGTACTTGTGGACAAAATCCGGTCGACTCTCCGCAGATTGCGCCTCCTCCACATTGGCTCCGATAGACGTCGCCGCCCGCAAGTACTGCTTGCCCAGCACCCAACCTGCACCATCCTTGCGCTGCTGCAGGGCCTGATAAAGCTTGATTGCCCGCAATGAGTAAACGTATGAGCGATCCCGGATGTCTCGCGGATCTTTGCTCATTTCTCTTCAGCCTTTACCCTTTACACTTCAGCCTTTACGCTTCAAACCTGCTTCACCAATAATAACGTCTGGCTGATCTTTGCTCATTCTCCTTCAGCCTTTACCCTTTACACTTCACACTTTACACTTCGTAAGTACTTCACCATTTGAGTAAATCGATCTCGTCCGCGTTGACTGTTTCCTTGTTGCGGAACAGCGCGATAATCAAACCCAAGCCAACCGCCGCTTCCGCAGCCGCATCCGTAATCACGAAAATCGCGAACACTTGCCCGTCCACGGAGCGGAAATACTGGGAAAGCGCCACCAGGTTGATGTTGACGGCGTTCAAGATCAGTTCGATGGACATGAGGATTATGAGCACGTTGCGCCGCGTCAACACGCCAATCACTCCAATAGTGAAAAGGCCGCTGCCCAGCAAGATGTAATATGCAGTCGGGATCATTCGAACTTCCTTTTGGCCATGATCACTGCGCCTACCATGGCCACAAGTAGCAGGAGCGAAGCAATTTCGACAGGCAACATGTAGGTTTGGTAAAGGGCCTGACCTATCGCCTGGGTATTGTGCGCCGGCTCCGGACCAAGAGGCTGGGTCGGCAGGCTTAAACCCGCCCCTATCTTGTAAATCACGTAAGCAAGCTGTGCGAACACCAAGACGGCGGTGAATAATCCAAGCTGCCACTGGCGGCTGAACTGAGCCTGCTTCAACGCTACGTCAATGTTGACCAGCATGACGACAAACAGGAACAGCACCATGATGCCGCCCACATAAAGAATGATCTGCACCGCAAAAAGAAACTCGGCGTGTTGCAGCAGGAAGACCCCCGCCACCGCGAACAGCGTCACGATCAGCCAAATAACGCTATGGATGGCATTCCGGCGGGTAATTACCATTATGCCGGAGGCCAAAGCAACCACCGATAGGATTCCGAATGCAATGAAAGGAAGCATGGTGTTCAAAAATCAGAAATCAGAAACTAGAAATCAGAAGGTACAAGCCCGGCGTTATGTTTCGTCGCTCTCTCCAGTAACTTCACCCGACCCAACCGTGTCATTCCGATCCCGCAGTCGCGGGAGAGGAATCTTGCTCCGATTCTTCTTTCCGCGATCCGCCACCAAGCAGAGCGGGATTCCTCTCCCGCGACTGCGGGATCGGAATGACACCTGCATTCTAGTTTCTGCTTTCTACTTTCTGCTTTCTGCTTTCTGCCTTCTACCTTCTACTTTCTGCCTTCTGCTTACTGCCTTCTGCTTTCTACTTTCTGCTTTCTGCCTGCTGCTTTCTGCCTTCTGCTTTCTACTTTCTGCTTTCTACTTTCTGCCTTCTGCTTTCTGCTTTCTGCCTTCTGCTTTCTGCCTACTGCCTTCTTACCGTGTGTACCGCGTGGGCCGCGGTCCCTCCTCCAGCGCCTGCCGATCCCAAATCATTCCTTCGCGGGAATAGTGGGCTATCTCAAAGTCCTGGGTCAGTTCCAGCGCGTCCACGGGGCAAGCGTCCTCGCACAAGCCACAGAACATGCAGCGCGAAAGGTCATAGGTGAAGGTCGTCAACCGCTTCTTGCGGTCCTCGGTCCGCGCCCATGCCACCACAATCAGGTTTTCGGGACACGCCAGCGAGCAGAGGTTGCAGGCGATGCAGAGTGTCTCGCCGGTTTCCGGGTGGTTGTTCAGGCGAGGGGCGCCCCGGTAGCGTTCTGCCACCACGGGGCGCTCCAGCGGATACTGTTCAGTGCAGGTGGCGCTGGGGCGCTGATAGGAAAAGGTCAGCCTCAGACCCTTAAGGAGGTCAACCAGGAATACGCGACGAACAAGATCAGTCAATCCCATCGGCGTTATCCGCCCAACCCCGCGGCCGGAGTGCTCGGGGTGTGTAAACTCACAAAGTATCGGACCAACGCAGTCACAATGACGTTCCCCAAACCTATCGGAATCATCCAGTGCCAACCAACGTTCATGAGCTGGTCATAGCGATATCGCGGGAAGGTCGCGCGATACCAGATGAATGCATAAAGAAAGGCCAGGACCTTTGTCGCAAACCAAAAAATCCCCTGAATGGCATTCAACACCACAGGGATTGCCACCATGCCGGCCAGCACCACGCAAGCCGCGGCCAGAGCGACGAAGAAATATCGCTCCAACGGAACCAGACTCTTCAGCCCCAGCCAAAGGATAAACGCTGCCGCGCCGAGCAATGCCACGACAGGCGCAAACCTCAAGAAATCCAGTGCCCGAATGTTCCCAAACGGTCTCAGCCAGCCCCCCAGGAACATAGTAACGGCGATGCAGGAGACCACCACCATGTTGGTGTATTCGGCAAGGAAGTAAAGGGTGAAGCGGAAACCACTGTACTCGGTGTGGAAGCCCGCGGTGAGTTCCGACTCCGCCTCCGGCAAATCAAATGGGTTGCGATTCGTTTCAGCCACCGCCGCAATCAAATAAATGACAAAGGCCACCGGCTGGAGAAAGACGTTCCACACGCCCATTTGCTGCTGGCGATTCACGATCTCCACCATGCTGAGAGAATTCGAAATCAACAGCACGCCCACCAGCGCCATGCCCGCCGCCACTTCGTAACTCACCAATTGTGCTGAAGACCGCAGCGCCCCGAGGAGCGGGTAGTGGCTGTTCGATGACCAACCACCTAGGATGATGCCATAAATCCCCAAGGAGGAAACACCCAGGATGAAGAGGAGGCCAACATTGATGTCGCTGATGTAGAAGTTTCCGGCGAACGGGATGACGGAGAAGACTGTGAAGGCAGCCGCCACGCTTATCGTGGGCGCCAGCATAAACACGAACTTGTCCGCTCCTGCCGGAATAATATCCTCCTTGAGGAGGAGTTTGATGGCGTCGGCAACGGGCTGAAGCAAGCCCCAAGGCCCGACCCGCATGGGGCCCAGCCTCGCCTGCATGAAAGAGAGGACTTTGCGCTCCATGTAGACGAGGTAAGCCACGATCCCGGCAACCACCGCAAGCACAATCAGGATCTTGATGACCGCCAGGATGAACGGATGGACTTGGAAAAAGTCAATTGCGTTTTGGGCCATGGCTTTAAGGCAGTGACGAGTGACGAGCAAAAACTCAGTACTCAGAAAGCGCGGTTCTCGCGCCAGTGCCTACTCTTCTTCTTCCTGCCCTCTGACTCCTGCTTGTCACTTGTCACTCGTCACTTGTCACTGTACTAACGATCTACTTCGCCGAGCACGATATCCAACGTTCCAATCACCGCCACCACGTCTGCGACGAGGTGGCCGCGTATCATGATGTCCAGAGCCTGCAAGTTTACAAAGGACGGCGGCCGAACCCGCACGCGGTAGGGGTTCGTACTTCCGTCACTGACTACGAAATATCCAAGTTCGCCCTTCGGCGCTTCGATAGAATGATACACCTCACCCACCGGCGGCTTAATCACCTTGCCGACTTTCCCGAATATGGGTCCGGGAGCAAGACGTTCCACGCACTGGCGGATAATGCGCACGGATTGACGCATCTCCTGCATCCGAACCAAATACCGATCATAGGTATCGCCGTGCGCGCCGGTGGGCACCTCGAATTCCACTTTGTCGTAGGCCTCATAAGGCTGCGCCTTGCGAATGTCCCACTTCACCCCCGAGCCCCGGAGTACTGGCCCGGTCACTCCGTAAGCGACGGCATCTTCGGCGCTCAGGACACCCACACCCCTGGTTCTGTTTATCCAGATGCGATTCTTGGTGAGCAACTGCTCATATTCATCGATCTTGGGCGGTAAGTAATCGCAGAACTTCAGGCAATCCTGTTCGAATCCATCGTACAGGTCGTACTGCAATCCGCCGATGCGAAAGGCGTGGGTGGTCAGCCGTGCCCCGCAGTACTTCTCAAAGATTTTCAGGATTTCTTCCCGCTCCCGGAAGGTGTAGAAGACGGGCGTCATGGCGCCCAGGTCAAGCGCATGCGTCCCCAGCCACAACAAGTGGCTGGCAATGCGCTGCAGTTCGGCCAGGATCATGCGCGTGTACTGGGCGCGTGGCGGAATCTCAACTCCCAGTAGCTTCTCGACTGCTTCGACATAGCCCATGCCATTGGTGACCGCAGCGACGTAATCCATGCGGTCCGTGTAAGGTGCGAACTGCGCGTAGGTCCGGTTCTCGGCAATTTTCTCCACCCCACGGTGCAGGTAACCAATGACGCATTCCGAGCCCAACACCTTTTCACCATCCAGCTTCAGTTTGACGCGCAAAACTCCATGCGTGGCCGGGTGCTGCGGCCCCATGTTGATGAGCAGTTCACTAGCGTCCAGAAAAGTAGTTTCGGGCATCGCTTACTGTCCGCTCTCGATTCCCAGGTTTTCCTTTACCCAGGCATCATCCTGGCGCAGGATGTCGTAATCCTTGCGCAGAGGATGGCCAGTCCACCCGTCAGGAAGAAGGATGCGCTTCAAATCCGGATGGCCCTCGTAAACCACCCCAAACATGTCGTAGACTTCGCGCTCCATCCAGTTTGCCGTGGGCCAAATGCTTACCACTGAGGGAACCGTTTCGCCCTCACCAATAACAACCTTCAGGCGCAACCGGTCATTACGTTTGAAAGAATAAATGTGGTAGATGATATCGAAACGCTTCTCCCGTTTGGGATAATCCACCGCCGTATGATCGGTGAGCAAGGTGTAGGCCCCGCCTTCTTCGCCTTTCAGAAACTGGCACATCGCCGGCAAAGATTCCTTGGCCACGGTAATGCACGGCATCTTTCGGAAAGTGACTGCCTCGCTGATGATGCCTGGAAACCTCTTCTCGAGCACGTCAAGAAGTGGGCTTGACCAAGGCTCAGGTTTTACGGGAGGTTTGGCTGCCGCGGGAGCCTTCGCTGGCGCAGCGGCGGCAGGTTTAGACGGGGTGGGGCCTGCTGGGCTTCCCGATGGGGGACTACCCGCCGATGACGGAGGTGACTTGGGAACGGCAGCGGCCTCGGCCCGGACCGGCGGAGTTGCCCCACTAGCTCCCGGTGTGGGCTTTTGTGCCTCGCCTCCATTGGCCGCCTTGGGCGGCGCCTTTTGTTCGTCAGCCATTTCCGTCGATGCTTACGGGAAGGCCTCTCTCTACGGCCGGCAAAAGCATGAATTCTTGCACATTGCCGATAAGCATGTCAACCGCGAGGAAAACTCGGTAGTGGGTCAATTTGATGTAGAGGCGGCTTTACGCCGCCATTTGGCGATCCCGCCTTGCGGGATCACCGCTACAGCATCAAATTGACCCACTTCCGAAAACTCTGCCGTTTACGCTAAGGCCTTGTTGGATTCTTGCCGCAACTCGCCAAGTTTGGGCGGGAGGTCCTGCATGGGCCCCATCCATTTGAGCTCGCGGCGGATGTCCGGGTGCAGACGGTAGTTCCGCTTGACGGACGCGATGGGCGCGCCGAGGACATCGATTTTGGCGAGATCGTACTGCCCCAACCCCACCTGCCCGCAGTAAATAAGGTACCCGACCCATCTCGAGTTTATTCCCATGGTTTCCAGAGCGACCCGGTCGGCGGCAATGTAATCGGTCGAGGCAATGGCGATGCGCGAGGGAACCGGTGTGCCTGAGCCCGGCCCCTTCCCTTCCATACCTTCAAAGCCGTCGATGAGGGCTGCGCCCCAGTTGGGCTGGAGCTTCTGCGCAGTCAGCAGCATGTTGTAGTGAGTCTGGCGGAGGCCGACGTGATATTTGCGCTTGTCGTTCCAGAGGGGAGTTTCACCTCCAGCACTGTGCAAGGGCGCGCCGAGCACCATGTTTTTCACGGACAAGGTTGCGACCACAGTGTTGTGCGTCTTCATTACCGCCGAGCAAATCACGAAGGCATCCGGATCGAGGAGCCGCGCCGCCAGGCGTACGGGCCTTACGTGCAGATCAAAGTCGATGAAGGGGATGGTCTCGTACTTCGCTTCACGGTTCAGATCCACCAGGCTCAATTTCGCCTCGCCATACTCCGACAGCAGGCGGTTGTATCCGTAGCTCTCATAGACTTCCAGGGTATCCTGCGCGGAGGATTCGGCGATGACCACAGGCCCCTTGAATCGCGGCGCCAGATAGTCAAGGATGCCGCGTAAAGCGTCAGCACTGGTGGCAGCGAGCGAGTTCTGTGAAGTGAGACCATTGGGCTTGATTACTACGTACTTCTTACGTTGCAACCTTGGTCTCACCTGGTCATCAATCGCCACCAAGGCCTCGTGCACATTCTTGCGGCGGTCCTGCCCGTGGATGAGCGCCACTTTCGAGCGGCCCGGAAAGGGAGCGACGGGCTCGAGCGGCGACATGGCAGGCGCCTGCTCTGCCTTCAGCAGTCGAGATTGGCTGAGCAACAATCCTGTCCCCACGATACCGAAAAAATGCCTGCGTGAGACAAACATGGGAGTGAGTTCTCCTTACACTTCAAGTTGATTGCTTCACAGTTTCTTCACTCTGGCGAAGAAACCGATGCGGATGGCACGACACCCACCGTAATGCCCGATGCCAGCTTCGCCGACCGGTACACCCTTTGGGTAGCTTTCTGAAAGTCGGAGGGCCGCGCCTCATCAATTTTCATGAATTTCTGCGGGTTGCGGTCCACCAGCGGGAACCACGAGCTTTGCACTTGCACCATGATGCGGTGGCCGCGGCGGAAGCTGTGAAAAACGCCCGGAAGCTGGTATTCCACTTTGTCCGGCTGGCCGGGCTCAAAAGGCACGGGCTTCTCAAAACTCTTTCGGAATTTCCCGCGAAAGGGCTCTCCACGAACAAGCTGCTGGTAGCCGCCCATGCGCACGCCTTTCGGGTTCGGGTCAGGGTCCGGATAATTCCCGGGATATACATCGATGAGCTTGACGACCCAGTCGGAGTCCGTGCCGGTGGTGGAGACGTACAGTGAGGCGGTCAACGGCCCGGCGACGGTTACCTCTTCTTCGAGCGGCTCAGTCTGGTAGACCAGCACATCGGTACGGGAAGAGGCGAAGCGCTGGTCGCCCGTCATGTAATCGTAGGTCATCTGGGTGCTGGTCCAGGAGATGTGCGGAACCGGCTTGGCCGGGTCACTGACGTACTCGTCAAACTCCTCGCCGGAAGCCGAGGGGCGCTCAGACGAAAGCTTGCCCGCGCTCTGGAAATAGAACGTCTTCTTCACAACATTCTTGGGCGGCCAGCTATCCAGCTTGAACCACTCGTTGCGCCCGGTTTCAAAAACGTAGGCGCCCGGAAGTTTCTCCTCCCCTTTGTCTTTCAGAAAGTGCTGGAAAAACGGAAACTCGATGTGCTCGCGGAAGTACTCGCCCGTCTTCTGATAGAAGCGCACGTCGCCGAGATACTCGCCGGAGTCATAGTTCCACTGCCCGTGCGACCAGGGACCTTCGACGAGAATGTTTACCGTGCCAGGGCTCTGGTTCCGGATGGCTTCATAGGTGTGGGGCGGCCCGTAGACGTCTTCGGCGTCGAACCAGCCACCCACCGTCATAACGGCGGCCTTAATGTTCTTCAAGTACGGCAGCGGGTCGCGGGCCTTCCAAAAGTCCGTGTAGGTGTCGTGCGAGACCAGATCTCGCCACCATTCGATCTGGCCCTTGAAAAACTTCTGGTCAGCATTGCCCAGCGGCCCCATGCGCAAGAAGAAATCGTAGCCGTCTGGGGTGGCGTAATTGAAGCGGGGGCCGGGCACTTCGTTTTCTCCTGGCTCCGGGCGTCCAAAGGAAGAAAAGAAGCCAAACGCGTGCGCCAGAAAGAGCGTGCCATTGTGCCGAAAATCGTCACCGATGAACCATTCGGTGACCGGGGCCTGCGGCGAGACTGCCTTCAGCGCCGGATGCCCGCTCAGCGCCGCCATGGTGGCGTAGAAGCCGGGATAGGATGTGCCGGAGATGCCCACCCGGCCGTTGTGGTTCGGGATGGTTTTCAAAAGGAACTCGATCGTATCGTAAGTGTCGCTGGCTTCGTCAACTTGGTTCTTTGCAGTCTTGTCGGGAATGTACGGCCGGACATGCTCGAAGGCGCCTTCGGATTTGCCGCGCCCGCGCACATCGCAGTAGGCAAAGATGTAACCCTCGCGCGCGAAAAACTCCGAGGGCCCCAGAGAGCGCTGATAGTTGTCGACGCCGTAAGGCGCCACCGAATAGGGAGTGCGAAACATCCAGATGGGGTATGACTTCGAAGCGTCTTTAGGCGCGTAAACGGAGACAAAGAGACGAACGCCATCGCGCATCGGCGCCATGTATTCGCTCTTGGTGTAATTCGCCTTAATGTAATCCCGGAGTTCCTCGGCCTTCCGGCACGCCTCGTCATTCGGCTGGCACTTTTGGGCAGCGAGTGGAGCAGCAGACAAAGTGATAAGGAGTATTGCGGCAACGCCAAGCAGCCTGCGCATTTTCATCATCTCCATGTAATCAGCGGCGTATGATTTGAATTTAACCTTTTGACTCAACTGATTGAAAGTCTGGCGGAGAGGCAGGGATTTGAACCCTGGGTACAGCTTTTGACCGTACAACGGTTTAGCAAACCGCCGCCTTAAGCCACTCGGCCACCTCTCCGTCGTTTTGCTTTCAAGAGCTTACCATAGTTTCACCTGCCTGACCACCTTTTACGCGAACAGTTACGCGAACAATTTCGGGTGACACGGCGGGGTTGGTGTCCCCGCCGTCCACGAACTTCGATGCCACCTGCGCAGCCTCTCGCGCTGCTTCCACGTTTGCGTGAATGTACCAGTTGGCCGTCGTACGAAAGTCGGCATGACCGAGTCGAGACTGGATCGTCTTGACATCCACGTTCTCGTAAAACAGCATGGTTCCTGCCCAGTGGCGAAGCCCATGCCATGTAAGGTGCAAGCCCAGCTTTTTCCCTGCTTTCTTCAGCCCACAACGGAGCGCGTTCTGCTCCGTCATAGGCCGGCCCAGGTGCTTAGGATCCGGAAAGACCCAGTCGTCCTCCGTGACATTTGGCACCCGTGCCTTGAACTGTCTCAGGCGATCAATTGCCTCTTCGGCTACCTCCACGTAACCTTTCACTGTCATCACCGACCGCGGCTGCCTAACGATCTCAGACTCCTTCTGCAAGATCACTTTGGGCAGGCGTGACTGAGCCTGCTTGCGAGTGACCTCTTCCTTGAACCCGAGGTTCGATGACTTCAATACACCCTGGGGGTGCTCTTCGGAATACAGTCTGAAGAAGCCCTCCCAATACGGGCGGCTAACATCAGTACGTAAACGAACGTGACCTGTCTGACTGTGACTTCGGGACATTCTCTTTAACCTCCTGTCCCGGACGGAGGCACTCCCGGTTGTGAGGTTATCACAGTTGGGATTGGGTTTGCGAGCCTGGAGCCAACCTTCGACCTCAGCGAGTCTGAACCTCGGCCGATTTCCGAGCCAGGTGGTTACGGGAATGGGATCAGGGGTGCGTTTCTGGGTATGACGGTACACGAAGCTACGGCTACACTTGAGGCGTGCGGCTAACTCAACAACGGTGAGCAGCTCTGTTTTGCACAGTACATAGATCCTCCGCGACGATCCGGCGCCTCCGGCTTGCGCCCGGATGTCGCCACTGCAGCCTCTCCCCGGCGGTCCTGCCAGCCGGCGGAATGTTCCCGCACAGGGTTAAGGTGTCTTGCGCAGCACACGAAAATAGTTTTGTGTGCCGCCCGGACACTAACCACCTGTCTTTTCAACAACATTCCCGCTTTCAGCGCGTAACTGCCTTTGTTTTCTGTAACATTCAGGCTTCCCTTCCTATTCTCCAAACGCGGTCCTTTGTTTTCAATGACATTCCCGCGTTGCTCGTTCATTTTTAAGTTTTCCACCGTTTCTACGCCCTGCGAGTTCTCTGACGTAATGTCGCTCGTGAGGACCTCCTCGACGTTCCTCATCCTCGCGCCATCGTCCTGGCCAGGATGAGCGGTCGCGGGGTTGGTAAATTCCTCACTCCCCGGGTCATCGGACACAATGTCGCTGTCGAGGGCCTCCTCGATATTCTCAGTCCTCCCACCGTCGTCCTGACCAGTTGGAGTGATCGGGGGGTTGGTCAATTCCTTCCGCAGCCTCAGCAGTATCCTCACTTTACGGTCAATGGAGCGGTCGAGGGCGGCTTCTTGGCGCAGCATCATCCTCCACGTCTCCCCTTCCGGAGCAAGGCAGGCGTCCCGTTCTATCGCCGCTCTCTCCTCATTCGCCTTTTCGGCATATTCGAATTCTTCCCGCACGCTGGCGATCTCCTCTTCCAACAGACGCAGAAGCTCCAGGTACTGAGGTTCGCCCGCCGGCTCGCGGGGTCCGGAGTTTTTGCGCAGGATTTCCTCCGACTCCGGGT
>JBEKUR010000198.1:0-11278 GCA_049514855.1 Terriglobia bacterium | reverse complement strand
TGTACTCGTCCTCGTAGGCGCCCACATTGATCAGCCAGTCCCAGGGCTCAAAATATACGAACGCCGAGTATTTCATCCTCGGCTTCGGTTCACCGGGATTCTGCCACGGAAACGAGGCGTCGAAGACTTCCCCTTTGCCGGCCGAAAGGGCCTTTTGGACATGAGTCTGGACGAACAGGTTACCGGCGGCATCCCGCGAATCCCAGATGTTCTCGCCGTCGCGCTTGCCGTCAATGGAAATGATGTAGCGCCCGCGCTGGCTGCCCTTACATCCCACCACCACAATGCGTCCGGTGCGGCCAATCACCGTGTTCATGATGGTGCGCCGGACGGATTCCACGGAAGAGATGCGCTCCCCGACATATAGCATTCCGGTGATGCGGCCGGCTCCGTCGCGTAGCGCTTCGTAGTCGGCCACATACAAATCGTTCACGACGAAAGCCGTGCCCCGGTAAACCTCACCGCGCAGGACGGACGCGACCACGGGAGTGGGCGCCCCGTCCGGACCCGTAGCGGGGACGTACGTGCCGATGGCGCGGTTGCCGTCCGCCGCGGCCACGGTGGTCGCTACGCGCAGCATATCGCCCCGCTCGTTCATCCGCTGGAAGATTGTAACCGTGCTGCCCGTCACCCGGGTGATCTCGTCTACCACGGGCGATGGCGTTTGGAAACTGCGCGACTGCGTCGCCGGCACGCCTCCGATCACCATCTGGGGTAAGGTGACCTCCACCGTCCCCTGCGTGAACTGATTCACTGCCTGCCAGTGCAAGCTGCCCGCGCTGCTGCCGATCCCGCCCCTCTCGGCCAGAATCCTCCGGGCCACGCCGAGGTTTTCGTTTATTCGCCGCTGCAACAGATCGTTCGCAGTTTCGCAGAGACCGTAGGTGTCCCTGGCCGTTTGCTCCACATTGGCCACGGCCAGAGCGGTCAATTCACGAGCCGCGCGCTGGGAAATGCTGCTGCGGAAATGCTGCATGAGTAGAAGCAACACCAGTACCGGCAGGATTGCCGCTACGACCGCCAACCCATAAATCTTGTTCCTAAGCGAGATTCTCACGCCGCCTCCTCGCACGTTCTGGGAGTTCATTCGCCGTTGCGCAGGGTAAGACAACGGGCGGTTCGCTAAAACCGCCGGATTCTACAAATTCTTGTATCGGCTGTCCTAACGCGGAGCTTGACGAAGTCAAAGAGAACTGCGCGAGGGGACAGCCGGGAATGCCGCGGTTTGGGTCTTGGCACCCATATAACTTGAGGCCTGAACTCAAAAAGCACTTCACTCTTCCACTCCACTGGATCAACAAGGAGAAAAGGAATCGTGAAGAGCGAGACATCCCGCAAGCAAATTACTGCGGTTTTGGGGAAAAACAAAGCAATTTCGCTGGAAACGAAAGTACCGGGACAATCCTACCGGGATAAGTTCTGATGCGATCATTACAGGGGAACGGAAGGATGCGACCCTGGGTTCGAGCCGGCTCTGCCCATTGAAGTTCATTATTTGCGTCCAAATTGTCTTTCAGACAATATCTTAGCCACTTTTCTGAAACCACGATTTCCTCATCTGGTGGTATGCTGAGCACGTCGCATGCATCCGCTCATTCTCATGAGCGATGCTGCCACCGGAGCGATTCCCATGCGCACCGCAATTCGGCGTTTGTCCTTCGGCATACTTCTCATCCTTTTGGTTTCCGGCATTCTCCTGCTTTCGGACTGGAACCGTGGCAACACGGCGAAACACAAGATACCCCGGCTCGCCTTGTTTAAGTTCCAAAGCCAACCCTTGGTGGATGAAGGCGTCGGAGGGATTATCGAGGGCCTGAAGGCACGAGGCTTTATTCAGGGTCAAACCATCCGGATTGAAGAGTTCAATGCGCAGAATGATTTCGCCACCGCCAACGGCATCGGCCGGGCGATCGAGGATGGCGGTTATGACCTCGCGATCACCGTTACCACGCCGTGCTTGCAGGCCATGGCTTCAGCCAACCGTGCAGGAAAAGTGATGCACGTCTTCGGGCTTGTGACCGATCCGTTCATTGCCGGGGTTGGCCTGAAACGCGACCGGCCTTTGGAACACCCCAGGCACTTAGTCGGAATCGGGACCTTCGAGCCCGTGCGCAACGCGCTGCTCATTGCCAAGAAGAGTTACCCCGCCCTGCGACGCATAGGAACGGTGTGGAATCCTGCCGAAGCCTGCTCGCAGGCCTGCATGCTGGTTGCGCGCCGCACCTGCAAGGAAATTGGAGTCGAGCTTTTGGAAGCGCAAGCGGAGAACTCAACCTCTGTCGGAGAAGCTACAAGTTCACTGCTGGCGCGGGGTGTGGAGGCGATTTTCATCGGCGGCGACAACACCGTCGAGATCGCGATGAGTGTTATTGTGAAGCTCGCTAACGAAGGCCGCATTCCTGTTGTCACGTGCGCGCCGGGCCACACGGACGAGGGAGCACTGATTGGCTTGGGCGCAGATTATGTCGAGGTAGGGCGGGCGGAAGGCCAGTTGGCGGCGGACCTGCTCTGCGGCCGCGACCCTGCCACCGTGCCCATCATCAATCTCACGCCCAACAAACTCGCCCTGAATCTTTCGGTGCTCCGCCGATTGCAGGCGAAGTGGGAGATCCCTCCCGATGTTCTGGAGTCCGCAGCTATCGTCATCACCGAGAAGGGACAGCGGACGGAGAAGGCCCGCAAACCGCCCGCCAGCCCCCAACCTGCGGCCCCTCTGCCCAAGAAGTGAAGACCGTCACGGAGCCGGCTTCCGGCGACGTGGTCTTTCTGCCGCTGGCGCCTTCGCTTGGCCGCGGTCCTTCGCCCATCCCCTTCTTGTGACTTGACGGCTGCGCGCGATGGCGAGCGAATCGGGCGGCACGTCTTCGGTGATGGCCGAACCCGCAGCGGTATACGACCCTTTGCCGATTCGCACCGGCGCCACCAGCATGTTGCCGCTTCCGATGAAGACGCCGTCTTCGATGACGGTGGGATTTTTCCTCACGCCGTCGTAATTGCAGGTGACTGTCCCTGCGCCGATGTTGGCGTCCTCGCCCAACGAGGCGTCGCCGAGGTAGGTCAAGTGAAGCGCCTTGGTGCCGCGGCCTACACGTGATTTCTTCACCTCCACGAAGTTGCCGATGCGCGCGTTCTCCTCGATTACCGCGCCATCCCGCAGGTGCGCGAAAGGGCCGATGGTGACCCCGGAAGCAATCTCGGAGTTGGCGATCACTGAGCAGGGCCGCACGGTGACGCGGTCGGCGAGCGATGAATCGGTGATGGTGCAGTAGCTTTGAATGTGGCAGGCGCTGCCCAGGCGCGTCCGGCCCAGCAGGCTCGCGCCCGGCTCGATAACCGAGTCCTGGCCCGCTTCTACGTCCGGGTCGATGTAGGTAACCTCGGGATTCACCACAGTCACGCCATCGCGCATGAGCGTCTCTGCCTTGCGCAGCCGCAACAGCTTTTCAATCTGCCCCAGCTCGACGCGGTCGTTCACGCCCAGTACCTCCCGCGCATCAGCTACGGGGAACGCAGCCACCTTCAGGCGATGCCGGTTGAAGATTTCGATGAGGTCCGTCAGCAGGTATTCCTTCTGGGCGTTCTCCGTCGAGAGTTCCTCGAGATGCTTCAGCAGATAGGTACGTGAGAAGCAAAGTATGCCTGAGTTGATTTCGCGGATTTTCTTCTGGGCTGGGGTCGCGACTTTCTCTTCCACAATGCCGCGCACGCGGCTGCCGGCGCGAACGAGCCGTCCATAGCCCGTGGGGTTCTCGACGCGAGCGGTCAAAATGGTGCATGCCGCACGCGCTTCGAGGTGGGCTTCGACCAGGTTGCACAGCGTTTCAGAGCGGAGCAGGGGAGCGTCGCCAACCAGCACTACCACCGTCGGGCTGGCGCACTTCTCAAGCTCCGGGCGCGCCGTCATCACCGCGTGGCCTGTGCCCAGTTGCTCATTCTGCTCGATGAAAGCGAGGCCCGGCCGCTCAAAGACTTTGCGCACCTCTTCGCGCTCGTGCCCGATCGTCATGTAGAGGCAGCCGGGTCTCGCTCCATGCGCGGCCTGCACTATGTATTCACCCAGAGGCCGGCCCGCCAGCCGGTGCAGCAATTTCGAGTGCTCGGATTTGAAGCGCGTAGCCTTGCCCGCAGCGAGGATCAAGATGGAAAAATTTTGCTCAGACATTTCACTCTCCGTTCCGTGCGTACCCATCGAGCTTGTGAAACAGATCGGAACTCAAAACCGTGGCAGTTATTATACACGCAGGAATCGGTTGGGTAGGGGGGCCGCTCTACCCCCGTCGTCTCCCTCCCTATCCTATCCCTCGCACGGGTGGGCAAGCGGAGGTAGTCCGCGCCACCTCGGCTGCGACCCCGGCCTTGACAAGCGCCGTGTGTGTGACGTATACGTGCGAGCGCAGCCGGTAGAACTGAATTTCCCTTCAGGAGGAATCATATGCGTTGCCGCCCGAAACGACTGATTAGCTTGATGACTCTCTCGAGCCTATTCAGCCTACCGATTTTTCTTTCGGATCGAGTGGTGGCCCAAGCGCCCCCGACTGGAATCGATAAAATCAATCACGTGATCTGGATCATCCAGGAAAACAGAAGCTTTGATAACTATTTTGGAACGTATTCCGGGGCAGACGGAATTCCCCCAGGGACCTGTCTTCCGACCCTGCCGGGCAGCACGAAGTGCGTGGAGCCGTTCCACATGCCCCCAGGCCAGCCGGCGCTCGATCTTGCTCATGATTGGGAGACGATTCATGCCGCGTATAACCACGGAAACATGGACGGGTTCGTTTGGGCGGAAGGTACAGATCTCACTATGGGCTACTATGACGAGCGCGACATTCCGAATTATTGGAACTACGCCCGGCACTTCACTCTGTGTGATCGCTTCTTCTCATCCCAAATGGGCTACAGCCTTCCGAATCATACCTACACGGTCGCGGCCCAATCCGGAGGCCTGATCGTTAACGTTGCCAACCTCAAAGAACTCGAGGACGTCATGGACGACCCGGATGGCTTCAGTTTTGCCTCCATGGCCAAATTGATGTCGGAGACCAAAATCCCTTGGAAGTACTACGTGGAATCACAGCCTGTGCCCGAGGGTGTGCCGATGAAGTTGAGTGAGACAGGAGTGCGGCTTGCCTTTCCGAACCCCAAACAGTTCTCTTTGTGGAATCCGTTGCCCGGCTTCAAAACTATTCGCGACGACGCGGGCGAGATGGCTCGTCTGGCGGATTTGAAGGAATATTTCAGCGACTTGCAGAAGGGCACGCTCCCCGCCGTCTCATGGATTATCCCCGACTATCAGGATAGCGAACACCCCGTTGCCCTGCCTGCGGACGGCATGTGGTATGTCACCAAACTGGTCAATGCGCTGATGGCAAGCCCTTATTGGAAGGATAGTGTGATTTTTCTGACCTGGGATGATTACGGCGGGTTCTACGACCACGTGCCGCCGCCTGAGATGGATGCCTACGGGCTTGGCCCTCGTGTACCGATGCTGGTGATCTCCCCCTATGCCAAACCGGGCTACATCTCTCGTTACACGTACGAGTTCTGCTCGGTGTTGAAGTTCGTCGAAGAACGGTGGAAGTTGCGCCATCTTACCGCGCGCGATCATTGGGCTAACGACATGCGGGACTGTTTCGATTTCGACCAGGAACCGACCGCTCCCCTGTTGATTTCAGTTCCGTTAAATCTACCCCGGTCGCGACCGATTTTGGATTACGGCGCTTATCCGCCCTTGGTACCCTTGCCCAAGTTTGCGCCGCCTAGGACGCTGCATATGGCGCCGTCGAAGGCGGTTTCTCCGGACAAGTGACTTTGCCGTGGGAGGCGCATCCGCGGCGACCATCCCGCGTCGCGGGACCGCGCCAGTCGTCCTTGATGCGCGATCCAGCGATCGACTCCTCGTTGATACGGTTTCAGGAAAGTCAGTACCGGCGCATTTCCAAAAACGAGAAATCGATTTCCAGCTCTCCACTTTGATACGCCTTCAGGAAAGCTTTGACGACGGCCGGGTCGAAGTCGGTCCCCGAGCCCTTGGTGATGTTCTCCTTGGCGTCTAGCGGTGACATCGCCTTGCGGTAAGGACGATCACTTATCATCGAATCGTACACGTCAGCAACCGAAATGATGCGCGCTTCTAGAGGAATCTCCTCCCCCTGAGTCGGATGGTATCCCGATCCATCAAACTTATCGTGATGGGCCAGAATAATGGGGATGATGCGCTCCAGCCGTCCTCTCACCGGCTGAATGAAATGAACCCCTTTTTCCACATGCTGCTTGATCTCTTTGTACTCGCTCTCGGTCAAACGCGCCGCCTTATAAAGGAGCTCTCGAGAGGTTTTTATCTTGCCGATGTCGTGCAACAAAGAGGCGTCTTTCACATCCTCAATCCGCTCCGAATCAAAACCCATATACTCCGCAATCACGGCTGCGTAGGCCCTCACCCGCCAGGAGTGGCGCTCAGTGTATTCGTCCTGCGCGATGAACTGTTGGAGGATGGACAGGACGCCCCTGTAAGCGTCGCGTAACTCCTGGATGCGGCCTTGATCCTTTTCATAGAGCGTGCCCATGGCGTAGGCGGTAACCATTAGGGTTCCGCCCCAGATCGTGATGTCGTACCACTTTTCTGCGATTAGCCTGACCTGGCCCCCCTCCGCAAACAAACGAGGATTGAAATACACAATCAGGATTACCAACAAGACGCTGGTGAGCGCCGTTAACGTCGCGTGACGCCGCCCGTAGAAGTAAGCGGAAAACACCGTGGGTAAGACGTAGAAGCCCAGCATCATTCGGTCCGAGGCGACCAAGTAATTCACCGCGGCGAGGATGGTGAACATCATGAAAAAAAGCAACAGTTCTTTGTTCGCTTCTTGCAACTGGCGTATGATTCGCGGCCACATATCTCACCTACAAGATCAGAGGTTGGGCAGTGGGAGTTCAGAAACCTGGAGAGTGCTCTCCACTTTCTGGCCGATGGCATAACCCGGGACTTCCATTTTGATTTTCCTATCCACAGGTAATGTACACTTGATCCCCTTCCTATGCAATCCCACGTCCCAGTTGGGCGCCTTCCGGGAGGTGCGGCGCCGTACCCGACCCATGTCCAGTTTCACGAACCCGGCGAGCTGCGACCGCATCGTATTCGGCGTCATTAGTCACTTAAACCGCTCCTGGGAGAGAAAGCCCCTCAAGGAATTTACACAAAAAGCTTGACGCTACCCGCCGCCGAAGGAATTTGGCGACGCATGGCTTCCCGCTGTATAATTGCGCCCTGGGGTTCTAAAACAAGGAGGGAAACAATGAAACGATTTCTCATCGCAGTTCTGGCAATGGCAGTTATTGGCGTAGTGGCAGAGAACGGGCTCGGCCAACGTAATCCTCGTGAAACGGCTAAGATAAGCGTGGGGAGCAAAACGATCTCAGTAGAATACGGACGCCCTTCGTTGAAGGGCCGCAAGGTGGCCGACTTGCTCGAGCAGTTGAAACCGGGGGATTTCTGGCGGCTCGGCGCCGATAAATCCACCACTTTTTCGACTGCGGCTGATCTGCAATTTGCTGATGTGACAGTCCCGAATGGACAGTACAGCCTCTGGGCAGAGCGGGAAGCAGACAATTCCTGGAAGCTGGTGTTTAACAAGCAGCACGGTCAGTGGGGGATGCAACACGATGCTTCACAAGACTTGGTTTCTGTACCCCTGAAGGAGACCAAAGCTTCCAACTCTGCGGAGATGGTTACAATCAACCTCACCAAGGAAGGCGCCGGGGGAGTCATCGCAATTCAGTGGGGCGACATGATGCTGACAGCCAGTTTCATAGTGAAGTAGTCCGTCAGGGCGGCGCGTTACAAAGCGCCATCGGCGCCGGCCCAGCCAAGGCGCAGAGAAGCGCCGAGAACACGATCATATGTCGGGATAGGCAGGATGAGCCGAAGGGCAATTCGTGGGGCGGGCCTGTGACTTTCCCACAGAGGCGTAGCCTTATCACGTGAGCCTGTTTCGTTCTTCCCGTCAAGGCCTTTGCATGACTGTGTTTAATAGAAATTGGTGATGATGAAGATAGAGAGATTTTGGGTAGTGTCCTAATATGGGATGTAGGGCCGGGGCTTGCCCCGGCCAGGCCGCCCCAAGGGGCGGCCCTACAGTCGAATTAGGACACTACCAGATTTTGAAACAATTCTCCCATTAGGAGTGTCTATCCTCGTGGAGAATTTTTCTTGGAGGAGTAAGCGTAATCATGGCAATTATCGTAGTGGTTGGTGGACTGTTCGCAGGCGCAGCTATTCTTGCCGCTCTTAAGAACACGAGCAAATCAAGGGAGTCAAAGGTTACCAAGCTGGACATTGGCTAGCCCTGGGATCCTGCCAGGTTGGCCCGCATCCTAACGGATAATCAATCCGACAAATTGCGTGGGTCGCCAAACTTATGCCGCAAAGGGGGGTGGAGGTGTGCGCAGTTAGGGGGCGACGCGAGAGTTGTGGGCGCTTGCATCCTCGCTGTGGCGCATGCTAAGAGTTGTCACTGGCCGGTGGCGACGGCAGCAGGGGTGTTTGCCTTTGGGGCGAAGTAACCGGGACGGGTGCGGACCGCGAGTTTGGTGTGACTGCCACGTGCAAAGGCATCGACACGAACGGCGCGGAAGGTTCCGTCTTTTTTTGTATTGCTGGGATAGTAGGCGAGAGTGTATTGGTTCCGAATATCGTGAGCAACCTGCTCGCAAGTGCCCTCAACCTCATCGAGAGATCTTGGACGGAAGGCCTGTCCGCCGGTCGCTTCCGCGAGCTTCTCGAGATACTTGGCAGCCCGACCGGCGCTGCCGCCGTGTATTTTGAACAGCCCTCCGGGTTCTTCTGAACCCAGCAAGCCAATCGTGTAGATGACGGCATTCGATTTCTGTGCGTAGCGAAGCAGTTCCTCGAAGGAGTAACGGCTGGCGTTGTCTTCTCCGTCGCTAATGACCAGCAGGACCTTTTTATCGCGGTTGCCGAGTTTCACATGGTCCAGCGAGGCGTAAACGGCGTCGTAAAGTGCTGTCCCGCCCCTCGAATCAATCTTATCCAGAGCGCTTTTCAGGTCTTCGATATTGCTGGCAAAGTCTCCTGGGGTGTCGAGGTAATAGACATCATTGAAATTGACCACGAAAACCTGGTCCTGGGGATTGGAGGTCTTCACAAAAGTCAGAGCCGCTGCATTCACCGCCTCACGCTTCTCGCGCATGCTGCCGCTGTCGTCGATCACAATGCCCATGGTCACAGGGATGTCGGCGTGGCTGAATACTGAAAGGTTTTGAGGCGCGCCGTCTTCGTAAACCCGGAAGTCTTCCTGCTTGAGGTCGTTTGCGATGTGACCTTTCTTGTCGAGCACCGTGGCGTGCAGGACCACGAGGTTTACGTCAACGTTAATGGTGTATTCCCGGCCCTTCTTCTCCGCCGAGGGTGGGTGAGGATTGGCAGGTTCGGCGGTCTGCGCGGGAAGGTAGTTCGAGAGTGTGAAGGCCAGGCAAAGTAGGGCGAAGCTCCAAATGGTCTTTCGGGTCCTGAGACTCATGCTATTGTGTGGGAGCATAGTATCCAGTGCGTGAATATATCTGGAGCGGAGGCAGTCCTCTGGGAGGATTGAGCTTTACCCTGATACGCCTCCACCGGCCATCGCGGACAAGGTTCGAGGGGCGGTACCCGATGACGTACTGGTTCCTCAGTTCAATGGAGATTTTCTCGGCGATGTCGGGTAGCTCGTTCGTATCCTCGACGCTGAACATTCGGCCTCCGGAGACCTCCGCCAAGTCTGCCAGCAGGCTGGGTCCACCAGCTTCCTCTGGAGTACGCGAGCGGGAGGAGAGCGGCTCAAATATGCCAACGGAATAAATTTGCACGTCGGACTCCTTGACGGCCCGCTTGATGTCGTTTTCCGTGTACCGGCTGTGGTTGTCGCCGCCGTCGGAGATCACCAGCAAGGCTCTCCGATTGGTGGTGGCTTTCTTCATTTCGCTCACCCCCAGGTAAATGGCGTCCAGCAATGCAGTTCTTCCCCCCGATTTCACAAACAGCAACCGATCCTGAATGTTCTCGAACTTCGCGGTGAAGCCCGTGATCAGGTTAGGACGGTCACTGAAGCCGACGAGCATAAACTCATCCTGGGGATTAGATGTCCTGAAAAACTGTAAGGCTGCTTCCTTGGATTTCTGGATCTTGTCGCTCATGGAGCCGCTGCAGTCAAAAATCAGGCCGACCGAGATGGGCGCATCTTCGGTAGAAAACGCTTCGATCTTCTGTTCGACTTTTTCATCAAACACCTGAAAGTTGCTCTGCTCGAGGCCGGTTACAATCCGGTCGAACGGATCGGTGACCGTCACATTGACCACCACCAGGTTCACGTCCACCTGAAAGGGTGCAACATGGATATCTGGTTTGCGGATGGTGATCCGCGAAGATTCGGCCTCGCCGGGGGGTTGCTGTGCGCTATGCTCATCTGCCGCCCTGGGGGTAGCTGCAACTCCCAAAATGCTCCATGCGGCGAGACTCAGAACCCAGAGTCTGGAAACCCGGTGCATTGAAAGTGCTGTCATTCTCGCGGCCCGCCGCAGACAAGTGGGCGCCCCTCCCCAGCCTAGCCTTGCGACTCAACCTGGTTCATCGACGTCAATATTCTAGCACAGTTCTCGTTTCTGGTTCTTAGATGCAGGAGGCGGAACGTAAGATGCGGGAGTTTCAACGGAGCATGTCACAGAACGGGTCATCACGGTTGTAATGGGAGAATTTTTCGTGGGAATTTGTCGTTGACAAACGGTGGGGGTGACTGGATAATTGACCGTACCGATTCCTTCCGGCGAACATTCACTTCGGTACAAAGGACTTGATTGGGGAGCCTCGTGCATTGAAGGGCATTAAGGGCGCAGCATATCAACCGTTTGGTGGAGAACCGCCAACCCGTTAGACAATCTCAAGGAGGCCCATGGGCGTCAAATACATCTTTGTCACCGGCGGTGTAGTCAGTTCGCTGGGTAAAGGTCTTGCCGCAGCCTCGATTGGGTGTTTGCTTGAGGGGCGGGGACTTAAGGTCTCGTTCTTGAAATTGGACCCTTACTTGAATGTTGATCCTGGAACGTTGAGCCCGTTTCAACATGGCGAAGTCTTCGTCACGGATGACGGCGCCGAAACCGACCTTGATCTTGGTCACTATGAGCGTTTCAGCCATGTCAGGATGCGACGCGACAACAACTGCACGGCGGGACGGATCTACGAGATCATCATCACGAAGGAACGGCGTGGCGATTACCTGGGGAAAAC
>JBEKUR010000197.1:0-11366 GCA_049514855.1 Terriglobia bacterium | reverse complement strand
ACGTGAAGGCCGGCGATCACCAGCAGATGATAAAGCCCCGTTTTGCGGAAATTCTCGATGGTTTCGGAGTCCAGCGAAGACCGGTCGCCCAGCAATACCGCCTTGAGCACCGTGCCACACCGCCCCTGCGCAGACCAGCGTGGGTAAAGATTGTCTATAGATCGTAGCAACCTGTTCCGAATCCGCTCAACCCGTGTCCAAATCCCTGGGTGGAGTAAGCGGGGCAGCTTTTCAACCAGGAGGGGATTCTTGATAGTGCCAACCCAATAGATGTCCTCGGTTGATTCCATCCATCGGCGAAAATCGAAGCTACCGGGATTCTGATAAGTCCGCGGCTTTCGCAGGCGCACCAAAACTCGGATGACGTCACCGTACTGGAGACGCAACGAGTCCAGAGCTGCTGAAATTTCCGGATGCTCGGACGCCTGAAGGCGCAGCCGCACCCTTCCGGCCAAATCGTAAGAGCGTTTCCCGCTTTCGGCGCGCTCTGTTTCAAGGTCGAATTGAAGCCCGTAAGCAGTGCGGATGGGTGTGGAGATGACTTGCCCTTCCAGGCGAATAGGATCTTGAAGGTCAACCCCCTGCGCGGCCAGCTTGCTGACATGGTTCGGCGGGAATCGGTACTCAAACAAGCAGCCTGCGGAAGCCCCGGCAGCAAGAAACCCGATCAGCGCCCAAAGCAGAGAAGCCCGCTCCCAACCCGCGCGCAACATGAGCAAACCAGCAAGCAGACAAACTCCCGCGCCAGCCGGAAGCGCGCCCAGCACAAACCAGTTGGCGTGCCCGGAACCAACCAGGAATATTCCCAGCCCAAAACTGGCCGCGATTAGGAGCAGGGGGCTTCTCATGCGCCCCGTTTTGCTTTCTGCGGTTTCAGTCGCTGGCAAGTTTGTCGGTTCGATCTGCTCGCTGGACCCGCGATGTGTCGCCTGTGAGTTCAATGAAATGCCAGCACTCTGCGCACCAGCGTTCGGTGAAGTGCCTGCTAGTCCTGAGCAATGTGGAAACGCCTCCGTGTCCTCTGTGGCCAGAAAAGGCTCAACACAGAGGTCACTGAGATGCTCCGTGTGCTCTGTGTTAAAGCTTGAAAGGCACGGAGGACACAGAGAGCCTCGAATTGGTTGCGGCCAAAGGCCGCGCAGTAGCACTAGCCGCCAACCTCATCGCGCGGCGCGAAGAAAAGCAGATCCTTCGCTTCGCTCAGAATGACAGGCTTGAACGGCGGACTCAGGATGACATGTCCCGCCGCGGCGGGATCAGGATGACATGTCATTCTGAGCGGAGCGCAGCGTAGCGAAGAATCTGCTTTTGGTTGCAGCTATGCCGCGCTGTAGCACGTATGCGCCACCCGCAGACGTCGCGCCCAGCGAGCCAGACTGCTGCTTCCTCCGCGCCACGCCGCGAACTTGTCTACCCGCTCGGAGACGCACCGCCGGGGCAGCAGGCGTCCAATCTACTTTCCTCAGTGCCCGCTACTGCATATATTCCGACTTGACGTAGTCCGTGCTCTTCCCCACTTTGTGGCACTCGAAACACTCCTTCATACTCTTCAAAGTGGGCGCGTTGTCGGGGGGCTTGAAAACCTCAAAGCCCCAGCCACCGGTGTCCGGATAAAGCTTGGCATTCTTCTTCATCACAAAGGTGGCCTTCAGTCCCCGACCCTCGATCGCTCCCGCGAAGTTGCTGGTGCCATAGAGTTCGAGGGCGAGCATGGAACCGTCCGGGAAGAGTTTGCCGTTCTTAAACGCGGGCCAGCCGATGTCATTCACGTAAACGTTGTGGAGGCCCCCAAACCTGTCAAATAATTTGTTCTCATTGCTGTAAATCACCATGGTCTTGACGTGTCTCCACTTGCGGGGGTCGTTGGGATAAGCGGGATAAGCAATGGCGGGTTTCTTCTGAGCCTGGGCAACTAAAGCCCCCAGGCTCGCCACCACAGCCACGAAAACTAGCGACAGAATCCTGGTACGGGTTGTCATGGAGAGATACCTCCTGATGCTATGCTCGCATGAATTGGCGACCACTGCAAAAGTCAAACCGTTCCTGGTCCCACATTCTAGCGCAACTACTCTTCACCTCCAAGCGCTCCGCGAACTAAATTCTCATATGGCGATGTCTTGATCGGCAGCGGTCATCGAATCCAGATTTTTCAGCAGCCCGTTAAGGCCGGGCGTGGTGGTTGCGAGTGAGCTTGGCGAGGGACTCAATGTGGTAGGTTTGCGGGAAGAAGTCAAACAGTTCGATGGAGTCCAATTGATAGGCGTGGCCCACAAAAAAGTTGAGGTCGCGGGCCAGGGTGGGCGGGCTACAGGACAGGTAATGGATCTTGCGCGGCCGCAGGGCGGCCAGGAGCCTTAACGAGCCGGCATCGACGCCGCCGCGCGGCGGGTCCATCACCACCAGGTCCGGCTCTGCCTGCGCAAAGCGGCGCAAAAAATCGTAGGTTGTTTCGCCGGCCGCGCGGAGGTTCGGGAGTCCGTTCGCTTCGGCGTTGGCTTTCAAGTCCGAGGCGGCGGTGAGGTTCGCTTCCGCTGCCACAACGCGATTGAAGCGCCGGGCCAACGGCAGTGAGAACAACCCGACTCCCGCGAAGAGGTCCAGGGCAAGTTCACCCCGCTCCTCGCCTGTTACCGAAGTCACGAGTTCGAGCGTAAGAAAGCGCGAGGCCTGAAAGAAGGAGCCTGGGCTGACTCGATGGTTAAATCCACCCACGGAATAATTCAGCGCCGGCTTGCCGAGTACGAGGAATCTGTTTCTGAATTCCAGGGCGACACACACCGCGCCGGGAATTCTCTCCAGCAGGCCACGGCCCGTTTGTTCGCCTTCAACGCTAGCGGCTTCGCCCCGCAGGGTGAGCATCACTTCCTCATCGCGCTGGTCAGCGAACAGCTCGATTTCCCGGAAATCTGCGAGCCCCTGCGCCCACTCCGGCCGCCGCAATTCAGCCAGCACGGAATTGAGGCAGGGGGAAAGAATGAGGCAGCACTCGATGGGAAGGACTCGGTGCGACTGGGGCTCGAAAAAGCCCAGCGCGACCCGGCCGTCGGGTTGCCGGGCGATCTTGAATTGAGCCTGGTTGCGGTAGTTCCACGCAGGGCCGGCGTGCAAGGGGATTTCTCCCTTCCAGTCGATTCTCCCTAGCCTACGCAGCGTCTCGAGCAGAATTTCGCGCTTGGTTGTGGAGTGTAATTCCGGGCTGAGGTGCTGGTAGTGACAGCCTCCGCAGCGGCCGAAATAAGGGCAGGGTGGGTCTATTCGCTCCGGGGCAGCTTGCAGAATCCGAAGAGGTCGAGCATGGATCACTCCTTTGGCGGTACGAACTTCCTCCACCTCCGCGCGCTCCCCAGGCAGGACACGAGGAACCAAAACGGTGCGGCCCGCATGGTGGCCCAGGGCCTCGCCTCCGTAAATCAGCTTTGTGGGAGTAAGTTCGAATAGCATCGGGGAATACTTGGTCCGTGGTCCGTTGTCAGTACTCCGTTGCCAGCAGTGAAAACCAATTGCTTTTGGTCAACGGACCATGGACGACTGACCACGGACAACGGACTACTGACAACGGACAGCACCGCAGGCTCCTTACAGGTAGAACAAACTGAAGCGCGGAAGCTGGTAATGCTCCAGCAAGCGCCTCTTCAGGAACTGCCGCTGCAACGACTCGATCTGCGGTCCAGACATTTTCCGGCGGTAAGGCCCCAGCCCGCGTTCAACTTGTCCCTGGATCTCGGCCAGGAGTTCGACGGAAGAGGCGCGCGTGAGAGAAGCGGTCAGCTTTTCTTCAAGCGCAGTCAGGCGTATCTCCAATTCTTCCAGGTTGGGGAGGAGTTTGGCGGGCTCCTGCGAGGCAGTTTCGCGAAGTGATGTCGCCGCTGAGGCCAGGTCGTCCGCCAGAACCTGCTGGCCTTGCTCCCTTGCTTTGCGGGAGGCGATCTCGACGGCCTCCGCGTTGCGATTCAGGAAGCGCAGGATTTCCTCCAAGGCAAAAGGAGGAGGTGAATCCTTCCGCGTGCCACCCTGAGCTTCACCGCCGCGCGCCTCCTCGGCGGCACGCAGGACCTCTTGCGTGCAATACGCCAGAGCGTTGACCATCCTGTATTTTCGCTGGCGTGCCTTGAACTTCTCGAAAGCGCGCACCATACCCGCCAGAACCGCTTGGAGCGGAATGCCGGAGTCCTTCCAGGATTCGATGAGAGCCCAATCAAGAGGTGAGAGGAGCGTCTTCGTCCCACGGCATTGCTGATAGCGTTCTTCGATTTCGGTGAAGTAATTGAAATAGTTGTCAGTCATCGGTTATCAGTTGTCAGTTTGGCCGTCAGCTATCGGCTGTCAGCTATCAGCTATCAGCTACCATTATCAGTTATCACAAATCAGTGTGATTCTGTCATTCTGAGTGGACATGCGCCTTCGGCCCACCCCTGGGAATGAAAATCGCCGTTGTTGCCATCCCCAGGCCCCATGCCATTCCGAACGTATGCCCCGTGTCATTCCGAGCGGAGCGAGGAATCTCGCTCTGATTCCTTCCTCCAAAAGTCAGGGCGAGATTCCTCGCTCCGCTCGGAATGACATGAGTCTTTTACTGATAGCCGGTAACTGATTACTGATAACTGATTACTGATAACTGGTTACTGATTACTTCTTACGATTGCGTTCGTAGATTATCCGCAAGCCTTCGAGGGTGAGCGACGACTCGACGGGGGGCTTATACTTTGAGGCGCCGGCCACCAGCGACGCCTGCCCACCGGTGGCAATCACCCTGGTTTTCTTGCCGAGCACATGGCAGAGGCGGTCCAGGATGCCATCCACCAGACCGACGGCTCCGTAGAAGAGTCCGGACTGCATGCTGGCCACCGTATTGGTGCCGATCACGTGTTGCGGCTCGCGTATCTCGACGCGCGGCAATTTCGCCGCGTGCTCGAAGAGCGCTTCTGCGGATATGCCCAGACCCGGCGCGATGACCCCACCCAAATACTCGCCTTTCTCGGAGACCACGTCGAAAGTTATCGCCGTGCCGAAGTCCACAATAATGCAGGGGCCGCCGTACTTCTCAAAGGCGGCCACGCTGTCGGCGATGCGGTCCGCGCCCACTTCTTGCGGGTTATCGTAATGGATGGCCATTCCCGTGCGCGTGCCCGGGGTCAGGTAGAGCGGCTTCAGGTGAAAGTATTTCCAGGCCATCTCCTCGAGCACCGGGTTGAGCGTCGGCACCACGCTGGCGACCATGATGCCATTGATCTGGTTCGCCTGGACGCTGTCCAGCGTGAAGAGGTTACGGGTCAGGATGCCGTATTCATCTGCGGTCTGCGACTTGTCAGTTTTCAGCCGCCATTGGGCGCGCAACTCCTGGCCCGCGAAAACTCCCAGAACGGTGTTGGTGTTTCCTACGTCAATAACAAGTAACATGATATAGTTATCAGTATTCAGTTGTCGGTCGTCCGTTGCCCGTTGTCGCTTGTTGTTGGCACCCACAGGACCCCGTGTCATTCCGAGCCCGTTCGCTGCGCTCAGGGTAAACTCCGCGAGGAATCTCGCTCTGATTCCTTCCTCCACAAGCCGAGGCGGGATTCCTCGCTACGCTCGGAATGACAGAATTCTTCAACTGACAACTGATAACTGAGAACTGACTACTGATTTCTCATTTTACTTCCACAATCTCTCCGGCCACCAAGGCCTCCTCGCGCCCGTCATCGTACCGCACCCGCAGCGCGCCGCTCGCATCGAGGCCGGTGGTTGTGGCAAGTGATTCCGCCTCGGCGCTCACGATGCGGATGCGCTTGCCGCTCGCATAACTGGATACTGCCGCCCAGCGCGCGGCGATGGCGGCACTACCCTTTTCCAATAGCAGGTGGTAGTGCCTTTCCAGTTCTCTCAGCAAGGCAATAAGAATATGCACGCGCGACCAGGTCCTTCGGCTCTCGATGCGTAAGGAGGTGGCAACGGACCTTAGCTCGGCCGGCATCTCGCTATGATTGACGTTGATGCCGATCCCCAGCACGACGGCATGCAGCCGGCCCAGCTCCGCACTCATTTCCGTGAGGATGCCGCAAACTTTCTTGCCATTCACCAGCAAGTCGTTGGGCCAGCGAATATCCACGTGAAGTCCCGTGACCGAACTCAGGGCGTGTTGGATGGCCACGCCCGCCATGAGGGTGAGAATCGGGGCCGCGGTCGGAGACAGCGGTGGACGAAGTATGACCGACACATAGATGCCGCTGGATTTTTCCGAGTACCAAGTACGGCCCAAACGCCCGCGGCCAGCCGTTTGTTCCTCGGCCACCACTACCGCCCCGTGCTCCGCCCCCTGTTGGGCAAGATTCAAGGCGGCCGTGTTCGTCGAGCCTGTGCGGAAGTGGTGGATGATGTCGTGCCCAATCTCATTTTCACCCAATTCCGCCTGGATCAGGCTGGGTACGAGGATGTCCGGAATCTTCAAAAGTTGATAGCCGGTGCCGTGATGGCCCTTAATTTCCACACCCAGCTCCCGCAACTTCTTGACCCACAGGCCGACAGCAGAATGCGATACCCCGATTTGGGAGGCAATCTTCGGCCCCGGAACGACTACCATGGCGTTCTTCACCAACAGGTGAAGCATCTTATCGATCTTGCGTTCGGTGCTTCCGGCAGCCATACGTGTGGGCTCTCCACCAGGATGGTGAAAACCCGTCCAGCCTGTCATTCCGAGGAGCCGCAGACGACGAGGAATCTCGCGAGTCCCTTGTTTCCAGTGCGAGATTCCTCTCCCGCGACTGCGGGATCGGAATGACAACGTTCAGAAAGGTTTCTCAGCATCCTGCTACACAGGTTCGATGCGAAAGTTGATATCCACGGCAGGAGCCGAATGCGTCACTGCTCCCACGGAAATATAATCTACACCCGTCTCGGCATAAGCGCGGATGTTCGTGGCGTCGATTCCACCTGAGACTTCCAACCGCATGTGTCCCGCCGCGCGCTCCACGCACTGCCGGACCTCAACGGGGGTCATGTTATCCAGCAACACGCCGTCGGCGCCGCACTCCAGCGCTTCTTCCAATTGGGCGAGGCTGGTCACTTCCACCTCGATGTGATATCCAGCCGGGCGATGGCGCTTGGCAGTTTCCACCGCGGCACGTATTCCGCCCACCAGTCGCAGGTGATTATTCTTGATCAAAATTCCATCGTCCAGCCGCAAACGGTGGTTCTGGCCACCCCCCAGTCGGACGGCGTATTTCTGAAGGTTGCGAAGTCCCGGGGTGGTCTTTCGCGTGTCGAGGAATTCCGCCGGTGTTCCCGCCAGCTCTTCTTTAAGGCGCCGCGCATAGGTTGCAACCCCGCTCAAATGTTGGAGGAAATTCAACGCCACACGTTCACCGGCGAGCAAAGTGGCGGCGGGGCCGCAGGCGTTCGCCAGTACGGTTCCGGCCGCAACATCCGTGCCGTCTTCAAGCGCGGGATTCCACTCGACGGTCGGCTTGAGAACCTGAAACACCATAGCCGCCACGGGGAGCCCGGCCACGACCAGGTTCTGCTTGCTGCGGAAGGTCCCGCAAGCTCTCATGCCCGCCGGCACGGTAACCGAGGTCGTCAGGTCGCCTTGGCCGAGGTCTTCTGCCAGCGCCATTTCGACAAGAGCACGCAGTTCTCCTGAAGAGAGGTCCAGCGGTCCAGAGAGATCGCCAGTTGTCGGAGGACTGAGGTAACCCAAGGTTCAGCCAAGCCTTTCCAAAGATTCGACCACTTTCTTGTAACGGTCGTTCATCTCTGAGTGACGGTGTTCCACCCCCCGCACGACCTCCCGCGGCGCCCGCTCCGCAAACTCCTGATTCTCAAGTTGCGCCTTCACTTGCGCCAGCGCCCGCTCCAGCTTCTCTTTCTCTTTTCTTAGACGCGACCGTTCCGCTTCGTGGTCCGCAGGCTCTTCATGGAAAATGCGTAAATCGAATACCGGGCCCCCGCGCACACCTTGAGCCGTCGCTTCCAACCGCTCGCGCGTGAAGCTCAGAGCCTGGAAGGCGGAAAGGCGCAGGATGGTCTCCAGGTGGGAGCGGAAAAGTTCCAGCCAGCGCAAGTCTTCGCACCCCACCTGCGCGCTGGGCTTCACCTTTTGCAGGCCCATTTCCGCCTTGGCGTTGCGCAGAGAAACAATCAAATCCTGGATCAACTCGAATTGCCTTTCCGAGATGGGGTCCGCGGCACGCTCGCTGACCAGGTTAAAACCCAGCAAGGATATCGAACTCTCCCGCCACCACCCCTTAATCCCCTCCTCCCTGAGGAGGGGACTTAGGGGTGGTGGCCCGACATGCGGAAGCCGGCGCCAAAGTTCTTCGGTAATGAACGGCATGAAGGGATGGAGCAGGTGGAGCGCGGATTCAAACACTCGCGCCAGGTTGATCCAGGCCGGCGAAACTTTCGCGCCCTCGGAGGTGCGCGTGATTTCCGGCTTGACCCATTCCAGGTACCAGTCGCAAATCTCGTGCCAGAAAAAGTGATAGACCTCGTAAGCCGCCTCGTGAAAGCGGTAGCCGGCCAGGGCTTCGTCCACTTTCCGGCTCACCGCCTGCAAACGCGAGAAGACCCAGCGGTCGGCCAGCGCCAAAGATTCGATTGAAGTGACCGCACTGAAACCCAGTTCCGGAACCGGCCGCAAGGCCTCGGCAAGCTGGTCGTGCCAAGGTTCCGGCAGCTTTTGCAGGTTCATAAGGATGAAGCGCCCGGCATTCCAAATCTTGTTGGCAAAGGCGCGGTAAGACTCAATCTTTTCTACACTGAAGGCAATGTCGGTGCCGGGAGCGGCGCTGATGGCCAAGGCAAAACGCCCTGCGTCCGTGCCGTATTTTTCAGTTACCTCGAGCGGGTCAATCACGTTGCCCTTGGTCTTGGACATCTTCTGCTTTTCCGCGTCGCGCACCAGGGCGTGAATGTAAAGCTCGCGGAAGGGTACGTCGTTCATGAACTTCATGCCCATCATGATCATGCGTGCGCCCCAGAAAAACAGGATGTCGAAACCCATGATCATGAGGTCGTTGGGGTAGAAGCGGCGCAGGTCCGCAGTGTCGTCCGGCCAGCCGAGGGTGGCGAAAGGCCACAGCGCGGAGCTGAACCAGGTGTCCAACACATCCATTTCGGGCCGCAGATTCGTGGCCTGGCATTGCGGGCATGCCGGCGGCGCCTCGTGCCCCACGATCACTTCGCCGCAAGCGTCACAGTACCAGACCGGAATGCGATGGCCCCACCAGAGCTGCCGCGAAATGCACCAATCGTGGATATTGCGCATCCAGTCGAGGTAGATCTTCCTGTAGTTTTCCGGCGTGATGCGGATGCGCCCTTCTTCCACCACCCGGATGGCCGGCTCAGCCAATTCCTTCATCTTCATGAACCACTGCGTGGAGAGCAGCGGCTCGAGCACCGTCTTGCAGCGCTGGCAGGTCCCGACGCTCAGGGGATAATCCTCGATCTTTTCCAGCAGGCCCTGCGCGCGCAGATCCTGAACCACCTTCTCCCGCGCCTCGTAACGGTCCAAGCCCCTGTAAGGGCCGGCGTCTTCCGTCATGGTTGCAGAGATATCGATCACCTCGACGCGCGGCAAGTTGTGACGCAGCGACATGTCGTAGTCGTTCGGGTCATGAGCCGGCGTCACCTTTACCGCACCTGTGCCGAACCGTGGGTCCACGAAATCATCCGCAATGACGGGGATCATGCGCTTGAGAAGCGGCAAAACTAATTTGCGCCCCAGAGCGGAGCGGTACCGCTCGTCAGCGGGATTTACCGCTACGGCGGTATCGCCCAACATGGTCTCGGGCCGAGTGGTGGCCACCGTGATAGAACCGGAACCATCTTCAAAGGGATACCGGATGTACCACAAATGCCCCGGGCGCTCTTCGTGAACCACTTCCAGGTCGGAGACGGCGGTGCCGCAGCGGGGACACCAATTCACGATGTACTTGCCGCGATAAATGAGCCCTTCGTGGTAAAGCCGGACGAAGACTTCCTGGACGGCGCGCGAATAAGCCGCGTCCATGGTGAAGCGGTCGCGCGTCCAGTCACAGGAGGCGCCGAGGCGCTCCATCTGGCGGCGGATGGTCCCACCGTTCTGCTCCTTCCACTTCCAACAGAGTTCCAGGAACTGCTCGCGGCCCATCTCGATGCGCCGTCGCTGGCCTTCGCGGCGCCAGGCAGCGCGGGCGGAGGAACCGGGCTCGAGGTCAGGCAAGGCTTGCCGGCCGAGTTCCTGCTCGACAATCAGTTGGGTGGCGATGGAGGCGTGATCGGTGCCGGGCAACCAGAGGACGTCTTTGCCGCTCATGCGATGCCAGCGCATCAGGATGTCAATCTCCGTATGCTCCAGCATGTGGCCCATATGGAGCATGCCGGTGATGTTGGGCGGAGGAATCACCAGGCAGAAACGCGGGCGAGAAGGATCGTCGGAAGGGCGGTAGAGCTTCTGCGCCACCCAGGACCGCGCCCAGTGTGGCTCGATGGCTTCAGGGGAATAAACCTTGGGAATCTCTTTGTCCAACTCTGCTCTCTCCTCATCCGGCCCGCAAAAGTCTTGAAGTCAAATTACTATACCGGCTCGGCGGGAGTGAGTCAAACTTTGCCCGCTGGCGATAGTGGTGTCATATGGAGCGCAGTCATTCCCGCGAAAGCGAATCCACTCCGCAAACCTTTGGAAATGTGCTGTCGTCGGACTGGATTCCCGCTTTCGCGGGAATGACCGGCGGCTCGAGTGGATCCCCGTTCCAAATGACACCAGCACCGGCCTGAGGAAGTGCAGGATTCAGGATCCAGGATTCAGGAAGTGACGCGGGGCATCTCGCCATTGCGTTTGGGTCTTGGTCTGGTCGTTTCTTGGTCCTCCGAAATGTCGAGTGTCTTGTATAACTCCCTTGCTTTCAATAACATTTCCGCTTTAAAAGGCTAAGTCCCTTTGTTTTCTATAACATTCCAGCTTCGCCGCGGGCTGTTGAAAGCCGGTCCTTTGTTTTCATAGACATTGGCGCATAGTTCGTTCAATTTTTAAAGTTACTGCTTCTTTCCTTCCCGGTCGGCGGTGACATCATGTCGTAGACTGCGGAACGGGGCAAGAGTCCCGCCGACTCGAACTCCCTCCAAATGCAGTATGCAGTAAGCAGAACGCGGTCGGCGGAAAGCAGATGCTCTTCATTCTGACTCCTGACTCCTGACTGCTTAATCCAGTTTCTTCCACAAACCCGCTTACTATCCTAGCCTATCTACCCCGGTTTGTCAAGAGACATCGAGTCCCCTTCGTGGGTGGCGCATACATTGCTTTTTATGTATGGTGTGCCAGGGAAAGCCTGGCTGATCTTGTAAGCTGAAAGGAGCTTACCTTGTAATTGCCCATTCAACAAGTAGCCGAGCCAGCGTGGAGCGGAGCG
>JBEKUR010000196.1:0-11374 GCA_049514855.1 Terriglobia bacterium | reverse complement strand
AGCCGTAAAGCTTCATCGGCCGCACAATCACGCCCTCGTGAAGAAGCCGGATGAAATCTTCTTCGCAGTCGCGGCCCGTGTCCATAAGCAGGAAGTTTCCAACCGAAGGCGTGTAGCGCACGCCCATCAGAGTCAGTTCCTGGGTCAAGAATTTCATCTCCTGGCGGTTCATTTCCACCGAGCGCGCCACGTGCTCGTGGTCGTCGAGCGCGGCCCGTCCCGCCACCTGCGCCACGCTGGAAGCATTAAAGGGCGAGCGGATGCGGTTCAGGCATTCGATCAGCTCGCGGTGGCCCAAGCCGTAGCCCAATCGTATTCCCGCCAGGCCGTGCACCTTGGAGAAGGTGCGAAGAACCAGGAGATTTCGGCCCGCGCGGACATGGTCCACCGAGTGGGAATAATCCGGGCGCTGCACGTAGTCGTAATAGGCCTCATCCAGCACAACCAGAATCCGCGATGGTATAGCGTCCAGGAAGTGGTCCAGCTCTTCGGCGGTGAACATCGTTCCGGTGGGATTGTTGGGATTCCCGAGGTAGACGACCTTGGTCCTCTGGGTGATGGCATGCGCCATGGCGGCGAGATCGAAAGTCATGTCGCGCATGGGCGTCATCACCAGTCCCGCGCCCATGTCCTCAATCGCCAGCCGGTACATGTAAAACGCCGACTCGGAAGTGATGGCCTCGTCGCCACCGCCCAGAAAAGTCTTCGCTACCAACTCAATCAGGTCCGTGGAGCCGGCGCCCAGGATGATCTCGTCCATATTCAGCCCGTGGATTTCCGCCAACTTCTGGCGCAGGTAATAGCCGCCTCCGTCGGGGTAATAATGCATTTGGTCCAGATAATTTCGGAGGGCGTCCTGGGCCTTGGGGGAAGGGCCGAGCGGGTTTTCGTTGGATGCCAGCTTGATGGCCGTCCGGCCCAGTTCGCGCTCGACCTCTTCCACGGGCTTGCCGGGCGGGTAGGGCCGGATGCGGCTCGACCAGGGTGGGAGTATTTCGTAAATGATGGATCGCGGCATGGCTAAAGGGTAAAGGTTAAAGGGTAAAGGATAATTGCCACTCGTTGCTGAGTTAGGGCAACTTAGCCTTTATCCTTTACCCTTTCTTTCTCTCCCTTCCATTTTCTTAACCGTTCAACTTCCGCTGCCGTCAACTGGCGAAACCGGCCCAGCGCAAGGCCCTGGTCCGTCAGAAAGGCAATGCGAACGCGTTTTAACTTTACCACCGCTTGCCCAATGCGCTCAAACATCCGCCGAACCTGGTGGTATCGTCCCTCGACGAGGGTGATTTCATACCAGGGTTTTTCTCGGTAGGCAAGAGGGCAGATTTGGCAAGGGGCCGTCCGGCGACCATCCAGCACAATCCCCTCTTCCAATTTCTTAAGAGCTTCTGGTCCCGGCTGCCCTTCCAACTTGACGTGATACGTTCTGGGTACGCCTGATTTCGGTGACATCAGGAAATTGGCCATTTCCCCGTCGTTCGTAAGCAGCATCAGCCCGGAGGAGTGATAGTCGAGTCGCCCGACCGGATAAACCCTCTCCTTGATGTCACGCACGAGCGAGATCACCGTGGGGCGGCGCTGCGGATCGCTCAGGGTGGAAACATAGCCAGGGGGCTTGTTGAGCAGCAGGTACAGCCGCCGACCGGTGCGCCTCAACGGCCTGCCGTCCACGAGTATTTGGTCGCGCGCGGGGTCAGCTTTAGAGCCTAATTCGGCCACCACCTGGCCATTCACCGAGACGCGGCCCTGCACGATCAACTCCTCGGCCTTGCGACGGGAAGTTATGCCCGCCTCGGCGATTATCTTTTGCAGTCGTTCCTGCATGGTCAATAGGAAAACAGGAGTCAGAAGTCAGGAGTCAGAAGCCAGAAGAAAGAAGGGAGTCGGTAGAAGGGAGTAGGGGGTGTTTTGCCCCCCACCTACCACATACCACATACCGATCATGCCGCAGTACTCCCGCCAGCTTTCCGTTATTCTTGCTCCTCTCCTTCAGGTAGCGCGGACGGAGTTTCGGTTTCGCCGACTTCACTGGGCGCGGCCGATGACGTCTCTTCAGCCTTGTCAGAATCCCCGTGCGGCGCGGTCTCGAAGCTGGCTGGGCCGCTGGGGGTCTCTGTCTGACCAGCTACGGGCAATTCACTCGATGCGGCCGGTTGAGTTTCTCGAGCCAAAGCGCGAGTTCCCTCCGGCATGGATTCAGCGCTGCCCGCATCGTTCTGCGGGGACGTTTCAGAGGCAGCAGGCGCTTCTCGCGGGGGAGGCGCTGCCTCTGCAACCGTCCAGTCTGAGCCCAATGCGCGTTTTGCCAGTTCTTCAAATTCTTTCAGGCTGGGAAGCTCGCTCACATCCTTCAGCCCAAAATACACCAGGAAATCGCGCGAGGTTCGATAAAGGATTGGCCGCCCTACCACGCTCTTGCGGCCGGCCGTGACGACGAGTTTCTTCTCCATCAGCGTGTGAATGACGCCCCCGCAGTCCACGCCACGAATGTCATCGATCTCCGGCAAGGTGACGGGTTGCCGGTAGGCAATCACCGCCAGCGTCTCCAGCGCCGGCTTGGAGAGCCGGATGGACGGCTTCAGACTCTTCACAAACTTCCTCAGCACTTCGTGATGCTCAGGTTTGGAGGAGAATTTGTAGCCCGCGGCCACTTGTCGGACTTGAATTCCGTGCTGCGCCTGCTGAAAGTCCGCGATCAGCTCCTCGAGTTTGGCCCTCACTCGCTCGCGCTCTTCTCCCTGGAGCATCTTCAGCAGGGCGTCGAGCGAAACAGGCTCAGGAGCCACGTAGATTATCGCCTCAATTAAGGCCTTTAGTGTTTCGTCATTAAGCATACATTCTATCTATCGTCCGTGGTCCGTAGTCAGTTGTAGCAGCGGTGCGGTCTTCTCTCACCAACGTGGGAAACTCGACCGGCGACTGGCAACGGACCACGGGCCACTGACGACGGACGACTAACCGAGACTCTCCTCCAACCCGGTTTGGAACGCAGCGGCGTTCGTCGCGGAAAGGATCTCTTCAAACCGCTTGCTTTTCGAGACGGTGATGGGACCAAACAGCTCCTTTTGCCGCAGCAGAATGGCCCGCATTCTTACCAACTCGAGCAGGGCCAGGAAGAGCGCAATTAGGGCTTGTCTCCACAGATAGCCTGCGATGAGTTCCTCCAGGGAAACGGGGCCGGAACTGGCGTGGAGCACCTGCTTGATGTGCTCGACCATCTGCGCCACCGTCATTTCTTCACGCCGAATCTCAATCTGGGGCCGCGTCTTGGCCCGTTCGAGTATCTCGCGGAAGGTTGAAATCAGATCAAAGACTGAAACGGCGAGGCCGGGCTCATCTTCGGCTTCCACGAACTCAGCGATTCCCGGCTGAGACCACATAGCCTCCTCGACCATCCGCTTGGACTGGAGCATCTGCGCCGCATTCTTGAACTGCTCATGCTCGAGCAGCCGGTGCACAAGTTCTTCCCGCGGGTCTACCTGTTCCTCGAGCGGCGCGTTCGGATCAGGAGGCAAAAGCATCCTGGATTTGATGTGGATCAGGGTCGCCGCCATGAAAATGAACTCACCCGCCACGTCGATGTTCAGCTCCTCGAGCAAATGGAGGTAGTCGAGGTATTGCTGGGTAATCCTGGCAATGGGAATGTCGTAAATGTCGATCTGTTGCTTGCGAATGAGGTCGAGGAGCAAGTCCAGCGGCCCTTCGTACATCGCCAGCTTGATCGGGGGTGGCGGTGTTCCGCCATGCGTGAGACGCTTGGGAGCAGGCAACGGAAGTGGCCCTTCCTCCGCCTCGGCTGACCCCTCGCCTTGGGCCGGCACAGGAGGTCCTGCGCTTAGCTCGCCCTCGGGCGGATTCACGACCGGTTCGTCGGAGCGGGTTTTCGGGTCGCGAGGATCGTCCATCATGGAACCATTTGTTGAAAAACCTGTTGGAGCGCCTCGCAAGGGCGGGGTGGCGCCTGTCCTGGCCCGCCTTTCCGCCTGGCTGCCGTAGGTTTCTCAACCAGCGCCTAAGTCAACTTCACCGCCGCTCTTACTTCCGCCATGGTGGCCTGGGCGACAGCCCGCGCTTTCCGCGTACCGTCTTCGAGCACATCCCAAACCTTCTGGGGGCATTGCTCGTAGGTTTTTCTGCGCTCCTGGATGGGCGCGAGGAAACTGCTCAAATGACTCGCGGCAATCCTCTTGCACTCCACGCAACCGATCTCCGCCGTCCGGCACTCTAGGTTGATCCGGTCAATATCCTCTTGCGTCGAGAAGATTTTGTGAAGATCAAACACTGGACACACGTTGGGATCCCCCGGATCCGTGCGCCGCTTGCGCGCCGGGTCGGTCATGTAACCGGCGAGCTTCTTCGAAACCACTTCCAGCGTGTCGGTGAGGAAAATCGCGTTGCCGTAACTCTTCGACATCTTGCGACCGTCCGTACCCGGCAGTCGCGGCGCGGAAGTGAGTAACGCTTCGGGCTCGGGGAAGATTTCGCGGATCTTCCCGAGACCTCGGTTGAGATAGCCCGCTCGCGTGTCCAAGAGAGTCCGGCGAAATGCTTCTTTGATCGCCGCGGGTTTGTCCACAGCGGCCACCACGCCGGTAGCAAGGGCGCCGGGACCGGTACTCGTGGCAAAGCCGTCCCAATAGAGAGCGTCCGCTGCGTGCTCTCCCTCCCCCCTAAGGGAAACCTCACCAAATGCCAGGTTGAAGCGTCGAGCGACTTCGCGAGTAAACTCGACGTGCGGCACCTGGTCTTCGCCCACGGGCACATAGTTTGCCTTGTACATCAGGATGTCGGCAGCCTGCAGCAGCGGATAACCCAGGAAGCCATAGGTGTTGATGTCATGGTCCCGTATATTTTCGAGTTGCTCTTTGTACGTGGGCACGCGCTCCAGCCAACTGAGTGGTGTCACCATTGAAAAGAGCAGGTGCAGTTCCGCATGTTCCGGCAGACGCGACTGGACGAAGAACGTGGCCTTGTTGGGATCCAGCCCGCAGGCCAGCCAGTCGGCGACCATTTCCCAGGTGTCCTGGCGCAGGTCGAGGGTATTCTCGTAGCCGGTGGTCAGCATGTGCCAATCAGCCACAAAGTGGTAGCTCTCATACTCATCTTGCAACTTGACCCAATTCTGAAGCGCGCCCACCAGGTTGCCTAGGTGCAGTTTGCCTGTGGGGCGCATGCCGCTTAAAATCCGAGGACGTCGGTTGCTTGCCTGGCTCAATGGATTTGCCTTTTTATTCCTCAATGAAGATAGCGCGCTGCGCGCACACCCATCCCGCGCAATCTGCGCAATTCGCCATCCTAGCACAGGTACAGCGAAACGCGAAGTAGTGGGTCAATTTGATGTAGAGGCGGCTTTACGCTGCCATTTGGCGAGATAAACTCGCCGCTACAGCTTCCGAAACGAGGCCGGGCGGTGTACACTCACAACTGCCCGGGATTCCAAGAGGGAAATCTCGGGTAATTTGCCGCGCCTCGGTCTGGATGGGCGGGTTGAAACAAAGCAAGGTCGGTCACGGGTTTCCCTCAGAGGTCGAAGCGCAAGGTGTCTCATGATGGGCGCACGCCGCAAAGCTTCACGTCGAAGGCTCCTCGCCGGCATAGGAGCCCTGGCAGGATCTGGAATCCTAGGGAAGGCAGAATCGACCCTCGGTGTCGGGGCAATGCCCGCTGAGCGCTCGAAGCGGAGTGCCCCGCCCCGCGTCCTGGCCCTGGTTGGGGACCGCTACCACAATGCGGATTACATTCGCACGGCGTTGAACCGGCTCTTTCTCGAGCTCAACTTGTCCATCGTCTTCACCATCAACTTTCCCGAGATCGACGCCGCCCGCCTCGAGGGTTATCAACTCCTGGTCGTCTTCCGCGACGGCCTTAATTGGCCGAAGGGTTATCTGGAGCCCGACGATTACCCTTATTCCTCCTACTTGGAGAACTCCGAGGAGTGGCCGAAGGAGGAATACCAAGGCTGGATCAGCGAGGAGCAAGGCAAGGCGATCAAGGAGTTCGTACAGGCAGGGGGCGGCCTTTACGTCTATCACAACAGTAGCAATGTCTCGCTCTTTTCCAAGAACTTCCGGGAAGTGATGGGCGGAGCGTATCTCGGCCACCCACCCCTGCGCCCCTTTAAGGTCAAGGTGGTCAACCATGAGCATCCCATTACGCAAGGCATCCAGGATTTCATGGTGAATGACGAGCAGCACTACGTGACCTACGATAAAGACCCTAAGGATATCCTCCTGCGCAGTGAGAACATCGACGGTTTGGAGTTCGAAACCTACGGCACGACAGCCATCAGTGCCTGGGCGTATAATTTCGGAAAAGGTCGCGTGGTGTTCACGGCGGCGGGGCACACGCTCCATGCCTTGTGGCAACCGGAGTATTACAAAATCCAGAAGAACACGGTGCGCTGGCTGCTTAAAATGTCGTAGGCGAGCACGGTAGCGCTGACCCCGCATGGCGGGGTCAGCACGATGGGAGAGCAGGAAAATGCTGACCCCGCCATGCGGGGTCAGCGCTACCGTGTGCCATGCTGTTAAGGAGAGAAACCATGTCCGAAGCCTTGAAGATCGTCGACGCCCATGAGCATTTGGGCGAATGTCGTGTGTTTGGGCTCAAAACGACCGAGGACGACTTGCGGCGGAGAATGGACGAGTCCGGAATCCATGCTATGATCGTCCAACCATTTCCTGGCGCGGAGGACCCTGTAAAAGCCCACGACCGAATTGCTGAGCTTGCCGCCAGGTTCCCGGGGCGGTTCTTTGGCCTGGCCAGTCTGAACCCTCACTGCGATCGCTCCGCCTATGCGCGGGAAGTGGAACGTTGCGTGCGCGAGTTGAAATTCGTAGGAGTCAAGCTGCACACCATTGGGCACGGGGTGCTTCCACTTAGCGAGGATGGCAACATGGTTTTCCAGACGGGGCATGATTTGGGTGTTCCGGTGATGGTCCACACCGGCCCCGGCATCCCTTTTGCTTTGCCTTCGCTTTGTATTCCGCCGGCACGCAAGTATCCCAACTTGAAAATCATTCTCGCTCACGCCGGATTTGGGGTTTTCTCAGCGGAGGCCCAGGTGGCGGCGTCCGTGTGCAACAACCTTTATCTCGAAACCTCGTGGTGCATAGGCGAAGACATCCTCTGGATGATCCAGACCATCGGCCCGGACCGCGTCATGATGGGCGCCGACCTCACCACCAACATCCCTGTGGAAGTGGCAAAATTCAAAGCACTGAATCTTGATCCTGAAACCTATGCGAAAGTAATGAGTACCACCGCCATCAAAACCTTTAAACTTCCTTGCTGAGGCAACTATGGTAGCCCTACATGTCGACTTGCAGCTTCAGCCTGGGGCGGGCCCGGAGCTGGAGAAGACCTTCTGTAATGTCTTTCGCCCGGCGATCTCGGCGCAACCCGGGTTTTCCGGCGTGGCTCTCCTGCATTCCACAGCCGAGGCCGATCACTATCGGCTGGTCATCGAATTTCAGAGCGAAGAACTCAGACTCAACTGGGTGGCGACCGCACTCCATCAACAGGTGTGGTTGAAGATGGAAGCCCATTGCGCCAGTTATTCGGTGAAGAAATTCACCGTCGTGTAGCACATCTAAAAGGGCGGAAGAGACCTGATCCGCCCAGGCTTGGTAATAGCCTTGCCAGGAGGTTTGGAGATGAGTTCTGCAGTCATCCGTTTGCTTTGCAGGTTTTCGTTCTTGCTCGCTGCCTGTCTGGCTTTCGTGATCACCGCGTTTGCTCAGACGGGGGATGAACCCTGGAAAGCGCAGGGAATCATCAATACATCCGCAAGTCCCAAGGCAAAGTTACATTCGGTGCCCATTCGCGCCGTGACCATGGGTGAAGGATTCTGGTCTGAGCGGATGCGGACGAATGCGGAAAAAAGCATCCCCAGCTTGCTGGGGCTCCTGGAAGAACACGGTGTGGTGGACAACTTTCGGCGTCTTTCGGGCCGCGAGAACGCAGGCCGCAGGGGGCCGCTTTACACCGACTCCGATCTCTACAAGTGGATGGAAGCGGTCGCGTTCGTTCTGCAATCGGGTGACCGGCCGCAGCTTCGCGAAACCCTTGATAAGCTCATTGACGATGTGCTGGCGGCCCAAGAACCCTCCGGATATCTGAACACTTACTACGTTGGGGAGCGCGCCAAGCTGCGATTCTCAGAGATGTACCGCAGCCACGAGTTGTACTGCCTGGGTCATCTGTTGCAGGCTGCCATCGCCTATTACCGCGCCACGGGGAACAGGAAGCTCCTGGATGGCGGGATCAAGTATGCCGACTATGTATTGCAAACCCTTGGACCCGAAAAGAAACCCGCTTTGACCGGACACCCGGAATTTGAAATGGCGCTGGTGGAGCTTTACCGCACTACCGGCGACAAGCGCTATCTGGATTTCGTCAACTATTTGTTTACCGGCGAAAAGCTGCGCTTGCAACTCACTGACGACCAGGTGACCTACCTGTTCAGTGGCATACCTTTCACTTCACGAACCGAACTTGAAGGCCATGCGGTGCGGGCTCTTTACGCGTGCAGTGGAGCCACGGACTACTACCTCGAGACAGGCGATGCCGAATATCTCGAAACCCTCGGCCGGCTTTGGAAAGACCTAGTCGAACGGAAGATGTACATCACGGGTGGAGTCGGATCGTACGCCGAGGGGGAATCGGTGGGCGAGGCTTATGACCTCCCGAACCAGCGGGCCTATGCAGAAAGCTGCGCGGCCATTGCCAACATGATGTGGAATTGGCGGATGCTGGCGGCCAGCGCTGACGCCCCCTACGCAGATGTTATTGAAAAGGCGCTTTACAACGGAATCAACTCCGGTATGTCACTTTCCGGGACGCTCTATTGCTATCGGAATCCGCTGGAGTCCCGAGGCGAGGAAGACATTCGCCAGCCCTGGTACGATACCACGTGCTGCCCCCCGAACCTCGAGCGGACTTTCGCTTCGATTCCTGGCTATCTCTACTCGACGAGCCCCTCCGGCGTATATGTCAATCTCTACCACTCTTCCACCCTCGACTGGCATTTGGAGAACGGCACAGGGCTTAAGCTCAGCCAACAAACCAAGTATCCATGGGATGGCGACATCACCTTGAAAGTCAGCCCGGCCGAGGCTGCGACGTTCACGCTCTACCTGAGAATTCCGGGCTGGTCGAGCAAGGCCACGGTTACGTTGGATGGCAAGCCCGCTCCCGGGAGGCCAAAACCGGGCGACTATTTCGCCATTCGTCGAGAGTGGAAGGCAGCCAGCACCGTTCGCTTGCAGTTGGACATGGCCCCGCACCTGGTGGTGGCCAATATCCTCGTCCGTGAGGATTTTGGAAGAGTTGCTGTCCAGCGCGGCCCCCTGCTCTATTGCCTGGAGCAGGTGGACCAGGAGGAGCGAGGATCTATTTTCGATGTTGCGCTGTCGGCGAGCGCCGGTCCGAGCTGGGGGTTTACGTCGGAGTTTCGCCCCGACATACTTGGGGGAATCGTGTTGCTGAAGCACAAAGGCATGGCAACGGCCAAGCCGCTTTCCCAAGAACCACTGTATCAGACCATTGAGAGGATGCCCCGAGAGAGGGAGAGGGAGGTTAACCTGACTTTCATCCCCTATTACGCCTGGGCTAATCGGCTTCCGGGCGCCATGGAGGTTTGGATACCCTACCTGGAGACCAGGTCCGCGCTCCCAGTTCAGAAAGCCAGATAAACCGGATTCTCGAGAATCTGTTTGAGTGTTTGGAGGAACTTCGCGCCGGTGGCGCCGTCCACCACGCGATGGTCGCAGGAAAGCGTCATGCGGCAGCGGAGGCCCACTTCGACCTGGCCCTTCACCACCACAGGTTTCTCCGCCACCGCGCCCACGGCTAAGATTGCGCCCTCCGGCGGGTTGATCACAGCCGAAAACTCTTCAATCCCCATCATGCCGAGGTTGGAGAGGGAAAACGTGGCGCCGGTGTACTCGTCCGGGTTCAGCTTGCGGCTGCGCGCCCGAGCGATGAGGTCTTTCGCTTCCCGCGAGATGTCCTGCAGGCTCTTGCCCTCGCAATTGCGAATCACCGGCGTGATCAGTCCACCCTCCTCCACGGCTACGGCAACGCCGAGATGAATGCGGCGGTAGTAGCGGACCGCCTCGCCCTGGAAGGAGGCGTTCACTTGCGGATGCAACTCGAGCGCGGCGGCGCAGGCTTTGAGGATGATATCGTTGTAAGATAGGCTCAACTCCGGGTTCAAAGCCTTCGCCGATTCACGCAACTCTTTCGCGCGGCCCATGTCCACTTCAATCGTCAGGTAGAAGTGCGGCACAGGAGCCTTACTCTGCACGAGACGAGTGGCGATGACTTTTCGCATGGAGCTCAGGGGTTCGTCGTAGAACTCCGGACCGGTAGGGGTGGGCGCGGGCCGTCTTGGCAACGTGGGCGTCGGAGCGGGCGGGTGCGCACCAGCGCTTCCAGCCGCAGGAACACGCGCCGCCCTGGCTTCAACTGCCAGGGCCGCAACGCGTTCCACATCCTGGCGCACAATCCTCCCTGCCGGACCCGAGCCCGCGATACGATTCAGATCAAGGCCCATTTCCTGAGCCATTCTTCGGGCGAGCGGCGAGGCCAAAACCCGTCCGCCATTTGCGGGTTCGTGAGCGGAAGGCTGAAGACCCTGCCCTGCAGGCGTGATTACTCCTCCGGCCGCCGGCGAGGCACTGGCGGCGGGGCGCTGAGGCGCGGCCGTTACGGGCGCTGGGGCCGGGACAGTACTCCCGGCAGGGGGTTGCGCGCCTGCCGAGCCTTCACCTTTGAGCAGCGAGGAAATGTCCTCCTCCGGCTTGGCGATGACGGCAAGCAACTCTCCTACGGGAACCACCTTGCCAGTCTGAACAAGAATCTTGCGCAACACGCCGCTGCCCATCGCCTCGACTTCCATGTCGACCTTGTCGGTCTCAATCTCGACGACGGTTTCTGCAGTCGAGACCTGGTCCCCTTCCTTTTTGAGCCATTTGAGGACCTTGCCCTCTGTCATCGTATCGCTGCCTTTCGGCATCAGTACCTTAACCATCATTTATCCCCACTCACGGGTTGCATGTAGGGGTAGGGCTTGCCCTACCCCCAGGGGACGGCAAGCCGTCCCCCTACGTCCGGTAAAGCACCTTGTTCACCGCATCCTTCACACGCTGTTTGTCTGGAAAGGCCCGGTGCTCCAGATTCTTCGCGTAGGGTGTGGGCACGTCGGCGCCGGTTACCCTCAAGATCGGCGCATCGAGGTAATCGAAAGCACGGAACTGGAGGATGTCAACGATCTGCGCCCCCACCCCGCAGAACGGCCAACCTTCCTCCACAATGACCGCTCGGTTCGTCTTCTTTACCGATTGCACAAGAGTTACGGTGTCGAGCGGGC
>JBEKUR010000195.1:0-11480 GCA_049514855.1 Terriglobia bacterium | reverse complement strand
GTTCTCGCTGGAGGCCTCGGTATTGCGTGTTTCCGCGGTTACGCTCGCGCTCGCCTCTCTGTTGCTTTCCGGTTCGCGAGGCGGCTTGCTGGCACTGTCAGCGGAGATCGCGGTCGCGACGAGTGCCCTGCGCAGGGGAGGTGCTCGGTCAACGGAGAGACGGCGCTTGGCGATGGCAGCCGCCATCACCCTCTTTGCGGGCGTAATACTGTTTGCCTATGTCGACCCGGGCTGGGTCGCCAAACGGCTGGGATCGGTAGTCTACGTCGACAGTGCTTGGGCGGATTGGGCCGCTTCCCGTAAGGGCATGACCCTCGATTCGCTCCGCATGTGGCGTGGCCATCCCGTCCTCGGTGTTGGCTTGGGAGATTTTGAGACCGCTTACCCCCGCTATCAGAGCTTTCCCAGTGAGGTGTGGATCGATCACGCGCATAACGATTATGTGGAGGCCGTAGCTGAGACCGGGCTGGTCGGCGCGCTGCTCATTCTTTTAGCTCTGGGGCTTTTTCTTCGTCTGGCCTTTCGAGATTGGGGTCACCCCTTTCGATCTCAAGCTAGCTGGATTCGGTTGGGCGCCGCCATTGGATGCTGTGGCATGCTGGTGCACAGCTTTTTGGATTTCAACTTGCACATCCCCGCCAATGCGGCGTGGTTTGCAGTCCTTGCAGGGATAGCGACGACAGAAAGGGGCGAGAAGTCGGAAGGCAGGAGTAAAACCCTGAGCTTTTAGCGATCAGCAAGAATGCCCCAGTGTTGTAACTGATAGCTGCTCGCTGATAGCTGATTGCCGATTGGCGATTGAAAAAGTGGTATTCGAACTTCCTGCGCTCTCCATCGGCCCCCCACGGCGGTAGTGTCCCAATTAAAATGTAGGGCCGCCCCTTGGGGCGGCCAGGCGGGGCAAGCCCCGGCCCTAGTAGACTGATTCCAAAATAATATTGCAATACCATAGATTGTGGTGTAGGCTGCTGATATACCATTGCTGGGAAGACACCTACGATGCCATTTATCAGCAGACGCGCCAAGTTGAACCTCACCGAGGAAGAGATGACTTGGCTGGAACAACTCGCCCAGTCCCGTTCCGAGGCTGCCGGGCGGGTGCAGCGAGCGGAGATTCTGCTGCGCTATCACAGCGGCGAGACGGTGTCTGCGATTGCCGCTGCACTCCCCACCCATCGGCCGAAAGTGGAGCGCTGCATTGCCAAAGCTCTGGAACTGGGCGTACGCGCCGCCTTGCAGGATTTGCCGGGCCGAGGCCGCCGCCCGACGTTGAGCGCTGAAGCGAGGGCGTGGGTGGTGGCGCTGGCCTGTCAGAAACCCAAGGAGTTGGGTTACGCCCAGGAACTTTGGACCACGCGACTGCTGGCCAAGCACGCGCGCAGGCATGGGGTCGCCGCCGGTCATGCCAGTTTGCAACGGCTCTCGCGGGGGACGGTATCGAAGATTTTGCGCGCCAATGTGGTTCAGCCTCAGAAGATCCGCTATTATCTGGAGCAGCGCGATCCCGAGTTTGAGAGCAAGATGAAACAGGTGCTGCACGTCTACAAGCAAATCGAGGTCTGGCACAAGCTGGGCGCTCCCTCGAAGTTGATCGCGGTGCTGTCTTACGATGAGAAGCCGGGGATGCAGGCGATCGAGAACACGGCTCCCGACCTGCCGCCCGTCCCTGGCCAGTACGCCGGCCTGGGGCGCGATCATGAATACATCCGCCATGGCACCCTGTCCTTGTTGGCGGGCATCGATCTCTGCAACGGCGAGGTTCTGGGCTTGGTGCGGGAGCGCCACCGCAGTGCCGAGTTCATCGAATTTCTGCGCTTGGCCGACGCCCATTACCCGGCTTCGGCGCGTATCCGCATGGTCCTGGACAATCACTCCGCCCACCTTTCGCGAGAGACCCGGGCCTATCTGGCCACGGTACCGAACCGTTTTGAATTCATCTTCACGCCCACCCATGGTTCCTGGCTGAACCTGATCGAATCGTTCTTTGGCAAGATGGCCAAGACCCTGCTGCGCGGGATACGCGTGAAGTCCAAAGAAGAGCTCAAAACACGCATCGAGATGTACCTGCGTGAGGTGAACGAAGAACCCGTCGTCTTCCGGTGGAAGTACAAGCTGGAAACGCTCTCGGTGGTTTAGACGCATTGACACGCTATTTGAGAATCAACCTACTAGTGCGCCTGCGAGCGCAATCAGTAGGAGGGGTGGAAGTCCGCTCCGGGAAGACGCAACCCGTAACCGAACGTAACTGCGATCTCGCTGCAACGGATGTTCACCGCCCGGGCGGAACGGCCCTTTGACGCCAACCCGTTGTTTTCTAACGGGGTTTACGGCGTTCGGGCAGTTTTCTGCGCGTGACTACAGGCGTCTCGGTGTGCGGTAAGGCGTCGGGCAGAGCCATGTCCAGCGCCTTGAGCAAAGCGCGGCAGGATGCGCTGGGGGTGGGAATCCGCAGGCAACTGCCGCCGCCCTCCACTTTCATTTCCGTCGAGACCAGGGTCTGCAGTTGATGCAGCCCTTCCTCCACGGTCATGTCTAGGGAACCCCAGGCCCGGCTCAGTTCCCGCCGGATCAGGTAGGCTAGCATCACCACCAGCACGTGACCGCGGGTGTGCTCCGGCGTGCGCACGTGAATGGGGCGGGTCTCCAGGTGCGCGGTTTTGCAAGTGCGGAAGGCGTGCTCGACTTCTGCCAGATCCTCGTAACGGTCATGCACCACCTGTTTAGAAGCGGCGCTCTCGGGCAGGTCCGTCTTGATCACGTAGCACCCGTCCAGACGCGATGCTTCCTCCAGGGCCGCTTCGTTCACCCTCAACTTCAAGCTGCGCCCTTCGCTCTCCACTTCCAGCCAAAGCTCAGTTTTCAACTGGGCGATTTTGGCGCGCACCCGCTCCTCCGCCTTGCCTACCTTGGCGCGAGGATGCTTGGCCAGATAGCGGTTCTGCTCCTGGCACAGCCGCTCCACGCTGGCGCATTTGTCGGCGCGGGAATCCGCGATTTCTTTGGCGCGCAGCGGATTCCGCCGCAGCACGTAACGCACGCCTTCCTCCTCGACCTCGCACAGCGCCACGCTGAACAACTCCATCCGCAACACCCCCGCTTTCAGCAAGGTCTCGATCTGGGGCTTGGTGATGGCGGTGATGTAGTGAAACCCCACCTGCGCCAGCTCCTCCACCTGGCCGCTTTTGATCATGCCCCGGTCGCCCACAAAGGTTACCCGTTCACAACCGAAGCGCTCGCTGGCCTTATTCAGCTGCGCCCCAAAGGTCTTTGGATCCTGGGTGTTGCCTTTGAACACTTGCGTTGACACCGGCTCGCCCTGCTCGTCGCACAACAGGCCGATGACAATCTGTTTCTTACCCTTCTTGCCGTCGCGTTGATAGCCGTAGGCCCCGTTGGCGTTCTTTTCCCCTTCCAGGTAACTACTGGTCACGTCGTAGAGAAATAACTGTGGTTTCTTTCCCCCGCGTCGCGCCGCAAACAGCCGCTGCTCGATCGCCTCCTGCTGGTCGCTGAGCCAGGTGAGATTGGCGTAGAGGTCGTTCTCGTCGAAGCCGCGCCGCATGCCGAGCACATCGCAGGCGGCGTGGACTTGTGCTAGGCGCACGGCGGACAAGCGAGATCCCTGTTCCAGAACCCGAGCCAGAACCTGCCAGAGACCCAGTTGGCCCTCGAAGTGGGGACCGAGCGCTTTGGGGATACCGAGCCGACGGGCCGTTTCATAGACCGTCCATACGGCGCCGACCGAGGGGCCTTGGGAAAGTTGAATCTGGTCGAGGGAGCCGAGGGCCGCCAAGTCGCCCTTGAATCGCAGAGCCAGTTCGATGGCCGCGATCTCTTTCGGATCGCAATGGGTGAGGTTGGCGATGTTGCGCTTGTGGACGCGCTTACCCTCACGGAAGGACTCGCGGAGATAAACCGACTCATAGATTTTGCCGTTGGCGGAGGGCCAGAAAGCGTGTGCTACATACATGTGCACATAATAAGGCCATAATATCACGATGTAAAGGGAAATATGCAATTAAATTCACAATATGCATGTCTACACAATTGAGGCAAATTCACACCTTATCACATCAGAAGTCAGAACTTACCTCAGGAGATCAGAGGTGAACATCCGTTGCAGTATGAAATTCCAACTTCGCCGAAGTTGGGTTTTCAACCGCCCGCCGGAGGGTAAATCACCGCCATCACACCTCAATCAGGAGGGCAAAATCGCTGTCCAACTTCGGAATTCAGGTTTAGCGCTGCGGTCGGACAGGAAATTCTCCCCTGGGAAGCTGCTAGCGTTAACACTTTCACTCTGCGCGAAAAAGACATTCAGGGATGTGTGAAGGGAAGTCACCAAGAGGCTGGATACGAAATTAAGATTGAAGTCCTCGGAAGACCTGTACCTTTCCAGGTGATCTTTGAGCACCGCACCGGTAAATACTGCCTGTTCGGCGCAGCCGGCAGGCCGTCCGAGCCGGATGACCTCGGCGAAACGCTGATCGGGGAGTTCCGAGGGAAGTACTGGAGCTTGTTTGTTCTCCAGCGTCTGCGTGCTCGACCGGGAGGGTAATGCGCCACCTTTCCGTCAAGTTCCTTCGTCGGAATGGTGACGACCTTGCGCGCAAAGTTCTGCAGCGGCACTCGCCATGCGCCCCTACTGGGGCACGCTGCGGTTAATTTGGATTCGTCCTACAGAGCTTGGCTGCAATCCTTCTTTAAGAATTCCAATAATACGCTTGGCGGCCTCGCCATCCCAAAGGGCAGGCACTCGGCCTCGTTTCCCTTTCCCGGACAGGATCTGGTGAACTCCTTCCTTAAGGCGCTCCGAATTAAGACCCACGAGCGTATTCGTTCCCTCGGTTACGGTGACGGGGCGCTCCGTGTTTTCCCGCACTGTAAGGCAAGGCACACCGAGAACAGTAGTTTCTTCCTGGATGCCACCCGAGTCGGTGATGACGAACGTGGCAAAGCTTTCGAGATGCAGAAATCGCAGGTAACCCAACGGAGAGATCAATCGAATTCCATTCCGGTGACCAAAAGGCTGTCCCGTTCCTGAGTCAAGGCCGAGGTCTCGCAGTCGTTTCTGCGTGCGGGGATGGACGGGAAAGACTATCGGGATTTCCTCGGCAATCTCGCCAAGAGCCTCCCAGACGATGCGAAGCGCAAGCGAGTTGTCGACGGTCGAGGGGCGGTGAAGACTCACGAGGGCAAATCGTGCGGGTCGATTCAAGGCGTTCTCGCCCCAGATTTCCGGATCTGCCAAGGGGTCTAATTGCCGGGCCCGTGCCAGACAACTCCTCAAGGTGTCGATCATTACGTTTCCGACCAGAAAGATCTGGCTTGCTGGCCTGCCTTCTTTCAAAAGATTCTCCACCCCGCTCGGCTCGGTCGCAAAAAGGAACTCCGAGACCGAATCCGTCACCACACGGTTGATCTCCTCAGGCATGGTGCGATCGAAGCTACGCAACCCCGCTTCCACGTGGGCCACCGGAATGCCCAGCTTGACAGCCGTCAGCGCCCCTGCCAGGGTGGAGTTGACGTCGCCAACCACCACGACAATGTCAGGCTGCTCGCTCACCAGCACGGGTTCCAACCGCTCCATGATCTGAGCTACTTGGCAAGCCGCAGAGGCAGAGCCTACCTCCAGGTTAGTGTCTGGTTGAGGAATGCCGAGGTCCTGGAAAAAGGAATCGGACATTCCGACATCGTAGTGCTGGCCGGTATGCACAAGCAGAGGCCGAATGCCCGCATGCTTCCGCATCTCTGCCATCAACGCTGCGATCTTGACAAAATTCGGCCGGGCTCCGACAACGCTAAGAACTTTCATCGCTTGGCGATCTGTATACGCTGTGGAAGGTTGTTACAAAGCTCTGGGTGTGGAAGTCGAATCTAAAGCAATGTTAGGCGGTGTCAGAGGGACATACCGGCAACGCCTTGCCGCATCGTAGCGACTCGCGGACGCGAAAAGTGGCCAGAGTTGTTGCGCGGAGACTTTCGAAGGGAATGGGCGGTTCCCCACCGCTTGCCACCGCCGCAATGAAAGCTCGCAGTTCTTCTCGATGCCCCTTGTCCTGAAAGAAGAGGGACCTGGACCGGCAGTGGTTATCGAAATAAAACCACGCTTTCCGAAAGTCATCGGAAATTGCGGTTCGCGCTTGGCCATAGACTTCTAGGCGCTCTTTCGGAACGCTTGGGTCGCCAGAAGAGAGATAGAGAATCTCAGCCCGCGAGCCGTCGGCAAGGAGAACCTGAATGTGAAGGTTATCTTCAGCGCTGTCGCTGGCGCCTTTTACTGGCCAGGCCTGGGCTTCTGTGGGAAGCGAGGAAGTCAAGAACCCCACCAGATCAATGAAGTGGCAGACTTCGCCGATCACCCGGCCGTGCCCTTGCGCAGGGTCATAAATCCAGTGGGTGTGCGGCAAGCGTCCTGCATTTACCCGGTAGAGAATTGATAGCGGCTCACGACGTCCCTCGAAGAACTTCTTGCATTCGCGGGCGAAGGGGGAGAAGCGGCGATTGAAGCCCACGCCGAGTATGCGCCCTGAGCTGCCAAACGCCTCTCTAATTTGATTCAGTTCCGCCTCATTGACGCACAAAGGCTTCTCCACAAAAACGTGTTTGCCATGTTCGAGGGCTGCGATGACCAAAGGGGCGTGCAGGTGATGCCGGGTACCAATAAAGACCGCGTGGACGGCCGGGTCGTTTAGAATCTCATTGGGATCGGTCGAGCAAAAGCGAAAGCCGAAACTCTTGGCGACCCTCCGCGCCGAAGTACCCGTGGCGTTGGCTAAGCTCAAGAACTCGACGCCGCCGACCTTCCGCAGGCTCGGCAGCAATTTCGCACGACTGAAGCTCCCCGCCCCAATCCATCCCACACCGACGGTCTCACGGGTTACCCTTGTTGGATCGGGGCGCGGCGACGGTTCCTGGAGTGCTACCCGGTTCGAAAACGGCGCGGTGTGAGGATAAGTGAGAAGGATGCCCACGTACCCCTGTTTGGCCTCGCCTGAAAGCAACTTGTAAGCTTCCAAGGCATCGTCGATGCTGAAGCGATGCGTCAGCAGTGGCTCAACACGCACCTTTTGCTGCGCCACCAGCTCCAGAAAAGCTTCCATATTTCTCTTCTCTGTCCAACGCACAAAGCCGTAGGGGTAGTCGGCGCCTCGCTCCTCGTACTCAGGATCGTAGCGGCCCGGCCCGTAGGAGCGTGAGTAGCGCACCTGCAGTTCTTTCTTGTAATAGGGGCCGCGAGGAATATCGGCACGCACATCGCCCACCATCACTACCACACCTCGGTCACGCGCCAGCTCTCCCGCCAACTGGATAGGCTCCGCTGAGCGGGTCGACGCCGTGAGGATCACGGCATCGGCTCCTTCGCCGCGCTGGCATAAGGCGCTGCACGGGCTCTGTTCCCACTCTCGGTTCTGGCAAGCGAAATCCACGCCAAGTTCATGGGCTAATCTCACGCGATCCGGATCGGGGTCCAGCCCCCATACCACGCAGCCTGCCGCACGCAGGATCTGTGCCACAAACTGGCCCACTAGTCCCAACCCGATTACCGCCACTCGCTCTCCCAGCTTCGCCTCCGCCACCCGTACCCCCTGCAGGGCAATAGCCCCCAGGGCTACCGAAGCGGCTGACTCGAAGTTAACCTCCGGCGGAATCTTCACGCACAGGTTCTTGGGAATCCAATTCACCTCTGCGTGTCCGGCGTGCCCCGCTCCTGCACAGGCCACGCGGTCGTCCACCGAAAATTCTCCTGCCCCTTCTCCCACCTCCAGAACTACGCCGGCGGAGCTGTAGCCCAGGGCTACGGCGGTAGCCAGACGGGCGCGCACCGTCGCAACTACGTCCGCGATACCACTTGTCTTTAGGCGACGAAAGAGCTGCCGCACAAGGTCCGGCCGCTCGAGCGCTTTGCCCAGCAGCGTCTTGCTTCCCAGGTCGATCGTCGCACGTTCAGTCCCACTGCTGACCAGCGAAGCCTCATTCTTGACCAACACCCCTCCCGGCAAGCAGCAAGGGGGTGGCACCTCCTCCACTCGTAATTCGTGCGAGCGGAGATCTTGCAGAAGCTGTTTCATCCTTTCCTTCTCATGGCTTCCTCGCAGCCAAGGTCTCTGGGTTGCTCTCCGGAGCAAGCTCCGGCGCTTGCAACGGCTCTGACACGGTGTGGCCCCGGGGTGCGCTCACCAGCCCCGTGAGTAGCTCCAAATAGGCTTTCGCCTGCTGCGGGCGGGAATATTTCTCGCGCACTGCACGCCTGCCGTTTGCGCCCAGCGCGCGGCCGAGTTCCGGGTGTTGGCAGAGCCTGAGGATCGCCTTTGCGAGGGCGTCGGAGTCGTCCGGAGGAACGGCGATCCCAGCCCGTGCGCCGAGCAATATTTCTTTCGCTTCGCCTTCCACGCCCAGAATTACGGGTTTTGCGGCAGCCATTGCCTCAAGCATCTTGGAGGGGATAGCCGTTTTGAAAACCTCGCTTCGGCGCAGGGGCACCACACACGCATCCGCCGCCGCCAGGTAAACAGGAACCCTCTCCCGAGGCTGCTTGCCGAGAAAATGCACATTCGTGAGGCGCAGCTCCCGGCTCCGCTCCAGCAGTTGCTCGCGTTCTGCCCCCTCGCCGATCAGGAGGAAGACCACCTCGCCCCGCTCACGCAGCCGCTCGGCGGCGAGCAGAACCGTCTCCAGGCCATGCGCCATGCCGAGCGTTCCCGCGTAGAGGAGCACGAATTGGTCTCGGAGCCCCAGTTCCTGTCGTAGCTCCTGGCGCGCTTGCTGGCCCCTGTGGGACTGGGGATCCAAGCAGTAATCCTCCTCAATGGCGTTCCGTATAACCGAGATTCTTCTCTCCTCGAGGCCCTGTTGGATCAAGTGCCGGCGCTTCCATTCGCCATCCACGACAATATGCGTGGCCCGGCGATAGAGGAATTTGGCAACCTGCCCCACGCTCCGGTAGAGCAAGGACCCGGCGGTGGTTTGTCCCACCCCCACCAGCGACTCCGGCCACAGGTCCCTCACCTCGAACACCCAGGGCAAGGACCGCAGGCTTCCCACCACCCAGCCCGACACCCCGACCAGAATCTGCGGCGAGGTGGCGATGACCACCCCCTTACTCGGGGCCACGCAGCTTCCCGCCACAGCGGCGGAAAGCGCGAAGGAAGCGAAATTTGCCCCCCGGCCCCACAACCTCCGATTGGCAGAAGGGTAAAGCCACGTCCGGTAAACCTTGACTCCCTCGCGCTCCTCGCGCGCCAACCCATGCCTCCACAGTCTCCTGTATTCCGGATGCAAGGTCCCTTCAGGATGATTGGGGAAACCGGTTAAGACCCTGACTTGCGCGCCAGCCCGAGCCCACTCACGGCTAAAACTGTCCACCCGCGCCGCAGGGGCACAGGCCTCGGGCGGAAAATATTGCGACATGTAAAGGATGTTCAAGCGAGAAGGGAAACCTTCCTCAGCCCAAAGCCAGGAACCGCGCTCGCATCGCATTCGGCACCAACAGCAACACGCCCCAGGCCGCAAGCGTCGCCAGGAGAATCGAAAGGGCCCCCAAGCGCGGAATTTGCGGCTGATCCCGGCCATCGCGCGCTTGGCCGTATGCGCGCAGCCCCTGGCTCAGCTTCCTTAGCGCTGGCGTGAGCAGCAAGCTGAGCAGCGCAGCAAGAAAGAACAGTCCGAGGTAGGTTCTCATTTTTTCCTTAAGGTCAACGTCTCTGGTTTGTTTGCGGAAGTGGGTTCCGGCGCTTGCGGTGCATCTGACACAGGGTGATGTCGCGGAGTGTTTACCAGCCCAGCGAGCAGCTCCAAATAGGCTCTCGCCTGCTGCTGGCGGGAATATTTCTCGCGTACTGCACGCCTGCCGTTTGCGCCCAGCGCACGGCCGAGTTCCGGGCGTTGCAAGAGCCTGAGGATCGCCTTTGCCAGGGCGTCCGAGTCATCCGGAGGGATTGCGATCCCACCCTGTGCCTCGAGTAATATCTCTTTCGCTTCGCCTTCCACACCCAGGATCACGGGTTTGGCCGCAGCCATTGCCTCAAACATCTTGGAGGGGATAGCTGTTTTGAAGATTTCTCTTCGGCGCAGGGGCACCACACACACATCCGCCGCCGCCAGGTAGGCAGGGACCTTCTCCCGAGGCTGCTTAGCGAGAAAACCCACATTGGTCAGGCGCAGCTCTCGGCTCCGCTCCAGCAGTTGCTCGCGTTCTGCCCCCTCGCCGATCAGGAGGAAGACCACCTCGCCCCGGTCGCGCAGCCGCTCGGCGGCGAGCAGAACCGTCTCCAGGCCTTGCGCCATGCCTAGCGTCCCTGCGTAAGCGACCACGAACCGGTCCGCAATTCGCAGTTCGTTTCGCGTGTGCTCGCGTAGCGCCTGCCCGACCCGGGATTCCGGGTCAAGACAAAAATCATCCCCCGCACCGTTCCTGACAACCGCAATTTTCTCCGGCCGCACCCCCGCAGCGATCAGCGAGTCTCGCTGCCATTCGCCGACCACCACAATCCGGTCAGCACGGAGATAAAGAAAGTCCGCCAAGCGTTGCAGGCTGCGATAGAGCAGAGAACTGGCGCCCACCGCCTCGAGCGACTGCGGCCAAAGGTCGCGCACTTCGAACACAAACGGGAGTCTGCGCGCCCGCGCCACCATATACCCTGTGAGCCCCACAAGAAGTTGAGGTGAAGTAGCGATCACCACGCCGTTTCCGGGTGCGATCCATGGGCCTGCCACGGCAGCCGAGAGTGCAAAAGAGCAGTAATTTGCCGAACGCCCCCAGAGACCACGATCGGCTGCCGGATAGAGCCACGTACGGTAAATCTTCGCGCCGTCGCGCTCTTCACGACCATAACCTTTTCGCCACTGCCGGCGGTAGTCGGAATGCAATACTCCTTCCGGATGGTTGGGGAAACCGGTCAATATCCTCACCTCGTGTCCTGCCCGAACCCACTCACGCGCTAGATCAGCTACACGCGCCGCAGGGGCACAAACCTCGGGATGAAAATATTGGGATATGTAAAGAATGTTCAAGGGAGAGGAAAACTTCCTTCAGTCTGATGCAAAAGCGGCCGGATCGATTCCCAGGGCTTCTTGGCCTGAATGTTGCGAAATGACCGGCGGTTTTTCCCCAGCCGGCGTGAACGCGTATACAAGGCGCACAGGCAAATCACCTCGCCAAGTCCAATGGAGCGTAGTTTGGCGCTGCCGCAGACCGAACTCAGGCGCGTACCAGCTTTCTCGCGCCACCAATTCTCCAGACCCAAGGCTCGTCAAAAAATACTGATGTTCACCGAACCGTATTGCCCAGCCCGTGGCGACTGTGCCGGCGCCACCAGGCGCAGAGTTGTTCTGAATCTCCACCCGAACCGCTGGGTGGAAGTGGATGAAGGACTCGACGAGGTGCTTCCCCTTGCCGTTTAGTGAGTCGATCACCAACCAACTGTTCCTGGGTGTCAGGGCGATCATGCGCGAGTGAATGACGCCGCGATGCTGGTAGG
>JBEKUR010000194.1:0-11510 GCA_049514855.1 Terriglobia bacterium | reverse complement strand
GGAGAACATCTGCGAGAAGGGGAAGAACATGTAGGGTTCCGGTGCATCGTGGAGATCGACGTACTTTCCGCTTTCAACGACCCCGACAATCTGATAGTCCTTGCCCTCAATGCGGAGAAACCGGCCGAGCGCCTCTTGAGCTGGCCAGAACTGCCGCGCCATGGTCTCGTTGATGATGACCGCGTTCGTGGCGGCGGGCGTATCCAGTTGGCTGAAGTCACGGCCTCGCAGGATGTGCGTCCCCACGGTGCGGAAGAAATTCGGGGTAACGATGTTATAGCGGATGTTCAGGTGAGCCTTTCCGGGCGACAACTCTATTCCCGGGATGGTGACGTCCTCTGTTTCTCCCCTTTCACTAGGAGTCAAAGGCGGTCGCCGCGCACAACTGGCGCGCAGGACGCCAGGAACCGATTCCAGGCGCGCCACCAGCGACTGGTAAAGCGCCGCCGATTGCCTTTCGTTGTAGCCATAGAGCGTGGGCGGGGCCATGGTCAGCATCAAAACGTTCTTGTTCGTGTCGAATCCGGGGTTGATCCGCAGACTGAACAGCAGGCTCCGCAGCAGCAGGCCCGACCCGACCAGCAGAACCAGGCAGAGCGCAGTTTCACCGGCCACCAAGGCACTGCGGAGCGGGAAGCGGCCGGATGGTGAGCGCCCGAGACGCGCGTCCTCGCCCTTCAGAACAGGAACCAAATCAAACCGCGAGGACTGAAGCGCCGGCGCCAGACCAAAGACCAGTGCGGTGAGAAGCGAGAGGGCTGCGGTAAACAGAAGCACACGGAAGTCCAGCCGCACGTCTGTTCCCAGCAGGACGGTTGAAAGTGGCGGCAGAGCCGGAAGAAGGTTGATGAGCCACCCAGCCAGGACCAGTCCGAGGACTCCCCCTGCCCACGCCAACAAGAGGCCTTCCGTTAGAAGTTGCGCCACCAGCCGCCGCCGGCCAGCCCCTAGAGCCAAGCGCATCGCAATTTCCCTTTGGCGACGCTCAGTCTGGGCCAGAAGCAAATTAGCGACATTCGCACACGAAATCAGCAAGACCAGGCTAACCATCGCCATCAGAAACAGCCCTGATTTTTTCAGGCCCTGAGGATCTTCATCCGCCGCCGGGATAACGCCGAAACTAATCTCTTTCTCGGTCGCGGGATAAGCCTGCGCAAGCCGGTTCGCCAGAGTTTGCAACTGCGTCCGCGCCTGCTCCAACCGTGCCTTCGGCTGAAGACGCGCCACCAGTTCAAACCGGCGGTTACCGCGACTTTCGTATTCGCCCTCTTCACCCGCACCCATGGCGATCCACCCCTTGGGCGTAACCCACACATCGGTCGGTGATCCTTTTTGCAGCCCATAAAATTCTTGCGGAGTGACGCCCAGCACCGTAAAGCCCTTGCCATCCAGCAGAATGACTTGCCCAGGGAGCGCAGGATCTGCGCCGAAGCGCCGTTGCCAGAGTCCGTAGCTGATGACAACCGCGTGCCCCTCCGCCTCCGCTTGATCGGGCCGGGTCGAGAAGGTGCGTCCAAGCGCTGCGTTGACCCCAAGAACCGCGAAATAATTCTCTGAGGCCACGTCCACGGTAACCATTTCTCCCTGCCCTTTGCCGCTCACAATCAGACCGCGTTCATCATAAGCCAGCACGCCCGCGAAGGCCGAGACCTGATTCCGGATGTCCAGATAATCGGGATAGGAAGAACTGGTGAATCCTGTTTCCTTCGCCGGATGCGTGGAAACCACTACGAGCCGGGAGGGATCCCTGACCGGCCAAGGCCGCAGAAACATTCCGTCCACAATGCTGAAGACCGTCGAGTTGGCGCCTATCCCCAGCGCCAGCGAGACCACGGCTACCGCCGTGAAGCCCGGGTTCTTGACCAGCATGCGCAAGCCGTATTTCAAATCCTGTGTTAGTGTACGCATGGAGCTTCTCTCCCGTTCGAGCTAATTGCCGATTGTCGATTGACCGCGAACCCGAATTTTTCCTCCTCAACTGCCTACTTTCGCCCTCTTGCGCGAGCTCGCAGCGATGGCTACCAGTTCCTACGCCTCCTCGATGAACTCCGTTCCCAATCCTTGGTTCTTCAATCGACAATCGGCAATCGCAAATCGGCAATCATTCGTACCGCAGCGCCACCATGGGATCGACCTTGGTCGCCCGCCGCGCGGGGATGTAGCAAGCGACGAACGACACCAGGCATAGCAACAATGCCACCGCGGCATAGGTCAGTAGGTCGGTAGCGGTGACGCCGAAGAGTACACTTTTCAGATAGCGTGTCAGCGCCAGTGACACCGCGATGCCCGCGGCCAAGCCGGCCAGTGTCAGAAACAGACCCTGTCCCAGCACCAGCCAGAAAACGTCGGCCCGCTGGGCTCCGAGCGCCATGCGAATGGCAATCTCATGCGTGCGCTGGCGCGTGGTGTAGCCGATCACCCCGTAGATGCCCACGGCGGCGAGGACTAGCGCCAGTAATCCAAAGGCGCTGGCGAAGGTCCCGGCCAGCCGTTCAAAAATGCTCCCAAGCTGCATGCTGGACTTGAGAGTGGTCACCCCGAAGACGGGCAAATCGGCATTGAGTTCGTGAACGGTTCTTTCCACCTCGGCGGCATAACTCTGCGGATCACCCGACACCCGCGCGTGAATGATCACCAGATCGCGGTAGCGCTGGTAAAGAGGCTGGAAGAAAACGGGCTCCGGGGGATAAACCAGGCGGCGGTACTTACCATTTCGAGCCACGCCCACAACGTTAAACCACTGTCCGTAGATGCTAATCCGCTTGCCAAGCGGATCTTGCCCGGGCCAGTATTGGTCCACAAACTGCTGATTGACGATGGCAACCCGCTGTGACTTTTCCATGTCCTGCTCAGTGAAGTCGCGCCCCGCAATGATGCCAATCCGCATCGTCCGGAGGTAGTTCGGACCCACGATGCCGCGGCTGACTTCCATGGATTCGCCGGGCTTTGGGACGTAGCCATCGGGGAGGACATCATCGGAGTGGAGCGAAAAACTGAGAGGCGAGAAGTCCGCCAGGGTCACCGACTCAACCCCAGGCAGGGCCGAGAGCTTCGAGAGCAGTTGCCGGTGGAAGGCGATGCCTTGAGCTTCCGAATAGCCGACGGGCCCAAGTTCGTAGGAAGCCAGCAGCACGTGGTTGGGGTCAAAACCGGGATCCAACCGCTGGGAGTTTTGCAGGCTGCGAGCGAACAGTCCGGCACATATCAGCAGAAGCAAGGAAAGAGAGATCTGCGCCACGACCAAGGCGCGGGAAAGCCGCGACTTGTGAATTCCGCCCGACATGCTGCCCGCCTCCTCCTTCAACACTGTGATGGGCGCCACGCTGGAAGCGCGTAGCGCCGGCAGAATGCCGAAGATCATGGCGGTGAGAATTGAGATGAGGGTCGTTACAGCGAGCACGGTGCGGTCGGCGTGCCCGTTGATTGTGAGTGGCAAGTTGGTAGTGTGCGGAAAGAAAGCTGCAAACGTCCCAGCAGTCCACTTAGTGAGCAGCATGGCGACCGCGCCTCCTAGCAGGGCGAGCAACAGGCTCTCCACCAGGAGTTGGCGTACCAGTCGCCAGCGGCTGGCGCCCATCGACAAGCGCAGGGCAACTTCACGCCGGCGGGCCACGGAGCGCACCAGCAGGAGATTGGCGACGTTGGCGCAGGCCAGCAAAAGCAACACTGCCGCCAGCGCCAGCAGCATGGGCAGCGTCTTGTACATGTAGACGTTGGCGCCGAAGGGCGAACGATAGAGCGGGTCGAGCGTGATCTGGTTGGGGCCGCGGTGCGAATCGGGAAACTGCTCGACGATGCGCTGCATTTGAAGATTCAATTCCTCTTCGGCTTGGCGTCGACTCACCCCGGTCTTGAGCCTGCCGAGGACCTGGAGCCAATGGTTGTCGCGTTCGCGGAACTCGTCTCCCCAATAAACCAAAGGGAACCAGACGTCGGTTCGCAGCCCCGTCTTGCATCCCTGAAAATCCGCAGGAGCCACTCCCACAATCGTGGCCAAACGGCGGTTGATCTGGATGGTTTTGCCGATAACAGACAAGTCTGCGCCGAAATGGGTCTGCCACAAGGCATAGCTGATCACGACTGCCGGCATCCCCCCGGGGTTTTCCTCTTCCACGGGCTGGAAGCCACGACCGAGGATGGGCCGCATACCGAGCACCTCGAGGTAATCTGCGGAGACAAACGCCCCGTAAATGCGCTCCGGCTTATTGGTGCCGGTGAGGGACACGAAATCGTCGTGGTACGCCAGGAGTCCCGAGAAGCTCCGGGTCCTCTCGCGCAGATCCACATAGTCCGGATAAGAAAACGGCGGCGTGGGGTGTTCACTCCGCTCCCCTCTCATGACCGAAACAAGCTCGTTGGTGTCGGCGACTCCCGGAATAGGGTCCAGCAGCGTGGAGTTGATCCAACTGAAGATGGTGCTGTTCGCGCCAATGCCCAGCGCCAGCGTGATCACAACCACCGCCGTGAAGCCGGGGTTCTTCGCCAACATGCGTAAGCCGAACTTCAAGTCCTGAAGAACTGTTCCCATCTTTGCTCCGATTGCTTCATTGATTCATCGGATCATTGACTCATTGGAAGAACGGACGGGAGCAGCTTTTTCAATGATTCAATGAGTCAATTCTTCTCATTCATACCGCAGCGCCACCATGGGGTCGACCTTCGTCGCGCGACGGGCCGGGATGTAGCTGGCGAGCAACGCTGCAACGGCAACGAGCGTAGGGGCTATGAAAAAGATCCAAGAGGAATGGACACTGAAGCCTGGAAACGCGGCGCCAAACACCCGAGGAAGGGGGTATGCGAAGGCGAGCCCAATCACCAACCCGTAGACGGCGAGCCTCATCCCTTGTCCCACTACCAGCCTCAAAACGCTGCCGCTCTCTGCGCCGAGGGCCATGCGGATTCCAATCTCGTGGGTGCGCTGGGCAACAGTCTGGGCGATGATTCCATAGATTCCCACCGCCGCCAGAATCAACGCCAAGCCGGCAAAGGTGCCGAGCAGTTCGCCCATCAAGCGGTCCCCACCCTCTCCTCTGTCCTCGATGAATTGACTCATCGTCATTACATCGCCCAGCGGCTGACCTTTATCCACCGCCCACACCGCGGCGCGTACGGCAGGAGCAATACCTGCGGGGTCGGCTTTCGTCCGCACCACCAGTGTCATGCCCGCGGACGGCGCCTGAAGGTACGGAACGTAAATCTGCGGGTTAAAGCCCGGCTGACCGAACCAGTCTTTCACATTCCCGACGACGCCCACGATCTCACGCCAAGGGGAGGAAACACCGTTCCCGGCATCAAGGCTGATATGCTGACCGATAGCGTCTCCCTTTGTGAAAAAGCGACGGGCAAAAGTCTCGTTGACCAGAAGAATCGGAGATGCGCCTGCGTTATCGAGGTCCGTGAACGCGCGCCCTCTGATTACCGGGATCTCCATTGTTCGCAGGTAGTCCGGACTGATGGCGTAGTAAATGGCTTGTGGACGTTCTTGAGGCGGCAACATTGGCTGGCCTTCAACGGTGAAGGGGACGTTTCCCGGTTCCCCAGAAAGCGGCAGACTCCCGGTAGCCGCAGCGGATACAGCGCCGGGAAGACTCTGGAGCTGCTCGGTCACCTGATGGAAGAAGGCCGCCTGTTGGGATGGGCTCTTGTACTTAGAAGTCGGAAGGGAAACTTCTGCCGCCAATAATTCTCCCGGATTGAAGCCGGGATTGGCGCTTATCGCCTCAAGAAAACTCTTGATCATCAGCCCCGCGCCGGCAAGCAGCACTAAGGCCAAGGCGAATTCTGCAACGACGAAGACACGCCGTATTTTGCTGCGAGCGGCACCCATAGCCCCAGTCCGACCGCCTTCCTTCAGGGTGGCGTGAAGATCGGATTTAGAAACTTGAAGGGCGGGTACCAGGCCGAATAGCAGAACCGTAAGCAACGAAAGGCCGATTGCGAAGAGAAGGACCCGCGTGTCAATGGCGAACTCCATGGATCCTACCCACTCATTCCAACTAGCGGCAGCGTGAAGGACACGGATTCCCCACGAAGCGAAGAGCAACCCCAGGCCCGCGCCGGCAATGGCGGTAAGGACATTTTCGGAAAGGAGCTGCCGGACCAAACGCCAGCGCCCTGCCCCCAGCGCCGCGCGTACGGCGATTTCGTGCTGGCGTCCGGCGCCGCGCGCCAACAGTAAACCGGCGATGTTGGCGCACGCGATGAGCAGTACAAGACCCACGGCTCCCATGAGCAGCATGAGAGCTGGGCGAATGTGGAAGTCCTGGATCTGGAATTCCTGCAGCGAAATAAGAGTCGCATCCCAGCCCTTGTCCGCCTCGGGATAGCTCTGCTCAAGACGGCGCGAGATGGCAGCCATCTCCGCCTGCGCCTGCTCGACTGTCGCTTCAGGCTTGAGACGTCCGAAAACATAGAGCGAGCGGGATTGGCGTCCTGCGGGACTCAGTTGTTTCGAATCAAACGCGAGTGGAATCCAGACCTGGGATGGAAAGATAAAGAGCTTGAAGCTGGCGGGCATGACACCGACCACGGTGTACGACTCCCCGTTCAGCTTGATCATCTTCCCAACAACTCTCGGGTCGGAAGCGAAGTGAGTCTGCCAGAGTCCGTAGCTGAGAATCGCTACGTGGTCACGACCCTCCTCGTCTTCGCCCTCGGCAAAGGTGCGTCCTAAAGACGTGTCAACACCCAAGAGATGGAAGAAGTTGGCGGAAACGCGAGTCCCAGCGACTCGTTGCGGCTCGCCCTGACCAGTCAGGTTGAAGTCACCCCACGGCTCAATGGCGGCCATTTCTTCGAAGCCGTGGTTCTCGCTTCGCCAGTCGATAAAGTCCGGTGCGGAAACGGGGTGGTCTGGGCCATAGCCCCAACCCTTCGCCCGATTTGTCGACAGAACCATCATCACCCGGTCGGGATGCTTCACGGGAGGTTTTCTCAGCAGGACGCCGCTGACCACGCTGAAGATGGCGGTGTTAGACCCGATGCCGAGCGCCAGCGTCAGTACCGCAACGGCGGTAAAGCCGGGATTCTTGGCCAGCATGCGTAAGCCGTATTTCAGGTCCTGGAGCAGAGTCAACATCATTCACCTCAACAGGTCGCAAGCTGTCAGCCGTCAGCTTTCAGCTATCAGCATACAGCCCTTCCATCTTTCTACAGTTCGCTGCTGGGGGCTGAAAGCTGAGAGCTTCACCTGCATTGATTCACTCCATTTTCACTCGCCTCTGCCCGCGGGCACACTGGCTTGACGCTTCCGGTAGGAATTCATACAATCTAAGTATGAAAACCGTGCTTTCGGAAAAAGGGCAGATAACTATTCCTAAAGCCCTCCGCCTGCGGCTGGGGATCCGCCCCGGCCAAGTCCTGCAGGTAGAGGAAGAGCGCGGGCGCATGGTCGTCACCAAGTCGGAATCGGGTGACTCCGTCGAGGAGGTCTTTGGGATTCTCGACCTGAGCCGCTCGACAGACCAACTCATAGCGTCGCTGCGTGGAGAGCTTGGGAAAGAATGATCACCGCTATCGACACCAGCGTCCTCCTTGATATCTTTGGCGCTGACCCTACCTTCGGCTCCCTCTCCAAGCAGGCGGCGCGTGCCGCGATTGCGCGCGGGCGCTTGGTGGCGTGCGAGGTCGTCTGGGCGGAGGTGGCGGGATTCTTCCCCACTCCTATCGCCGCCCGCGAGGCCATGAATCGCCTGGGAGTCGATTTCGACGCAATCACCCTGGAAACCGCACTTGAGGCCAGCAAAGCCTGGAAAGCATACCGGCAACAGGGCGGACAACGAGCCAGGGTGGCAGCAGACTTCCTGATTGGAGCGCACGCCCTCTGCCAGGCGGATCAACTGCTCAGCCGAGACTGCGGTTTCTACAGGTCCTACTTCAAGCGCCTCCCGATTCTGGACCCGAGCCGGACTCAGCACTAGCAGGAAATTGTTCCATTGATTCATTGCATCATTTTCTTATTGAGAAGAGAAGCTGTCAGCGGTCAGCTTTCAGCTATCAGCAAACTCCCACCTCCCAGCCTCGTTTCTTCAACTGACAACTGACAACTGACCCGCCGCGGCGGGACGACTGACTACTGACAACTTGGCTTCTAATGACCTGCCAAAACCCTTTCGACATCCTGCTAAAGCTGATAGCTGACGGCTGAAAGCTGACAGCTCAATTCAGCCTAATGCGGTTGAACGCATCCCAGGTGGACATGTCGGAAAGGACTACGCGGTCCCCGGGTTTGAGTCCCTCCAGAATCTCCACGGTGTTGACGGAGCTTCGCCCCAGCTTCACCTGCACCCGCGCCGCGCCGCTGCCTTCCTCATCCAGCTTGAAAATGCCCACCGTGCTGTTGGGCTGGCCAAAAGCCGGCCGGCCCACGTAGATCACGTCCTTCAGGTTCTCGATTTCGATGGTGCCTTCCACGCTCAGGTCGGGACGCGCACCTTTCGGAAGTGCCCCCTCCAGTTTGACGTCCACCGTCACGGTGCCGTTTTGCACCGCCGGGTCAACCCGCATCACATGGCCTGAAATGATGCCGTTGCGCGTGTCGATGGAAGCGAGTAGCCCGATCTGAACGTCCTTAGCCTGGGTTTCGGGAATCTTCAGTTCAGCCTTCAGCCGGGTCGGCTGGGCCACCTTGGCCAGGATCGTGCCTATCGTGACCTGCTGGCCGACTTCCACCAGCAGCTCTTGAAGCACGCCCTCCGCGCCTGCCCGCACCTGAAGACGGTCCAGTTGTGCCCGCTTCAACTCGTAAAGAGCCCGAAGTTGCTCGACCTTGGCCTTCTGGGCTTCGAGTTGGGCCTTGGCGGACGCAGCACTTACGCTCAGCCGGTCTTGTTCAATCTGATTGCGGGTGGTCAACTCGTCGGCCTTGGCCTTCGACAGCTTGGAGTTCAGTTCCGCCCCCAAACCTGATTTGGCCAGCGCTTCATCCTTTTCGGCATTGAGCGCCGCCTGGCGATAGTCAGACTGAACCGTGGCCGCTGCCGCCCTATGGTCCAGGAGTTGGCTATCAAGCTGCGCCTTCAGACTGTTGTACTCAGCCTCCGCGGCCTTAAGTTGCCATTCGGCGTCGAGAGCGGCTTGCTCCAACTCAGGGTTTTTCAGTTCCAGGATTACCGAATCAGCCTTCATGGGCACGCCGGGCAGAACCAGCCGGCGCACCACCCGCCCATCCGTGGTTGCCGGAATCCACAGGATCTCCTCCGGAACCAAAGTGCCCAAGCCTCGCACTTCGAGCAGCATGGGCCCTCGCTTGACCGTGTCAATCCAGACGGTCGCCTTATCCACGCTGGGCGCGGCGGGCTTGAGGCGCGAAAGTCCCAAGGTGACTGACGCGATGGCCAACAGACCCAGAATGGAATAAATGATCCTGCGAATTCGCCGTTGTCGCTTTGCAGACTCACGTGGGATGTCCATAGAACCTCTCCGAGGGTATTCAGGGCACGAGGGCTGCCATCCTCTTGGTTATTCGAGACATTTATTTTCAAGGGGTTAGGGAGAAGAGCGGGCGAAACTCCCGGCTGAGGTGTCCGGTTTTGGGATAGCTCGTCCCGAGTTCGGACAGTGATATGATTGCCGAGTGGCAGTTAGCGACACCGAAGACCAGGTTTTCCCGCCGCGGCGGGCCGAATGACGATTGAAAAAGCGCTGTCGCAATTTCCTGCGCTCTCAATCAGCAATCGGTAATCGAAAATCGGCAATTTTCGCCATCCTGTGCCAAAGCATGATCGCAGAGATTTAGGGCTGAGATTTAGGGCTTGACAAATTCCACTTCGTGAGCTAGCATGCTAGCGTATGATTACGGTCGGGAATGCCCGCAAGGACCACATGCGCCTCAGCGCCTTGGCCTGTCCTGGAGACGAAAAGCCCCCGGCGTCAGGGAAAATGATTTGTTGGCAGACGTCTTCTGTCAACCATCAACTCTTGACAGTGGGCGGCAATTCGGAAAGAATTCTTTTTTGAACGGACGATGCGGGGATGTTGTTGAAAACAAAGGACCGCTGTGGAAAACTTGGGCGAGAAGCTGGAATGTTGGTGAAAAGAAAGGCACTTAGCCCTATAAGGCGGGAATGTTGTTGAAAATAAAATGGGTTAAGGCTGGCCAGAGCAAAGGCTAGCGATGGCGAGAGACAAATTGTCTAGGACAGCCCGCTGGTCACAGTCATTCCCGCGAAAGCGGGAATCCACTCCGCAAGCCTCCCAAAGTCCGATGTCGACGGGCTGGATTCCCGCTTTCGCGGGAATGACCGGAGTTTCGAAAGGGTGCAAAGCGGGTTTTTCAGCACGTGAATAAGTGTTGAGGAAAGTGAGGAGAACCCTTTGAGGGTAAAACCGTTTTGGCAGGTCATCATTTTAGTGTGTGGAATCCTTGCTACTAGCTCGTTGCAACTTTCTTCTGAGAACCAAAGTGCTCCTAAGCCCGGGGGCACGAAATCTGCTGCGAAAGCCACCGCACTTCCTCAGATTTGGAAGTCCGCGACGACTGGCAAAGAATATCGCGTACAGATTGATGGCGACCGCTTAACTGCCGAGTGGTCAAACATCCCACCTGAGGCTGCCAAACAAGGCGCATACATTCGCAGCGAATGCCGCCGCAGCGGCAGTCGGTGGATAGGGACATCTCGGATTCTTCTGGCTTGCTCCCTACCGGATGGAAAGACAAAAATGTGTCCTATGCTGCTTCGGTTTGAGGTGGATTTCATCTCCTCCGACCGCATCACCGGAGGCGGAGAGATTCTCAGGGATTTTGATTGCGGCTCGTGCGAGGTACGGAAAACAAGCTGGGGCCCGTTTAGCTGGGCGCCTAAACGGAGTGACAAGTGACAATTGCAGTGACGAGTGACAAGTGACGAGTGACAAGTGACGAGTGACGAGCAAAAAGGGTAAGTAATGTGTCACTGCCTTTCCGGCTCGTCACTCGTCACTTGTCACTAGCTGTTCTTGAGCTTTTTGATTTCTTCCGTCAAAGCCGGGGCGATTTCGAAAAGATCTCCCACAATGCCGTAAGTTGCGGCCTCAAAAATCGGCGCTTCCTTGTCCTTGTTGATGGCCACAACCGTGTGCGAGCCCTTCATCCCCACCATGTGCTGGATGGCGCCTGAGATTCCCAGTGCAATGTAGAGCTTGGGGGCTACGGTCTGCCCCGAACTACCGACTTGACGGTCCATCGGCAGCCACCCGCTATCACAGACCGGACGGGAGGCGCCGATTTCGGCGCCCAGTGCTTCCGCCAGCTTCCTGGCCAGTTCAAGGTTTTCAGGAGCCTTGATGCCGCGCCCTACCGCCACGATGATCTCCGACTGCGACAGATCCACTGCCTGCTTGGCCTCACGAAAACGCTCACCGGGCCTGGTCCGGATTGTGTCTGCTGAAAGAGTGGTTGGGGCCGATGTGATTTTGGCGGAAGCAGTCCCGCGTCGCACAGAGTCCTCTCGGAAGGCTGCGGCCTGGAAAGAGACGAAATGCGGCGGCGCCCCGGCAAACTCCACATCGGCAGCAAATTTCCCCTGGAAAAC
>JBEKUR010000193.1:0-11589 GCA_049514855.1 Terriglobia bacterium | reverse complement strand
CGCTTCACTGCGCGCCTCACGACGCCCAGCGCAAAACTCGGGGCCGAGTGGATCGCTACTCCTTCCTCGTGAGAATCTTTCATTCTCTGCTTCCTGCCGGTTTATCCCGGCGCTTTCCGGACCTCCGTTTTTGAGGTCCGCGGCTCTTAAGCTTGTTACGGAGCGCCATTCAAAATGGTACACGGCGGAAAGTGCTCACGGGGCTCGAACGAGAGGCGGCAGCGCAGTCGCCGGGTAAAAGCCGCGGACCTCAAAAACGGAGGTCCGCGCTACTTTCCACACCGGGCGGCAATTTGAAGAGAATTCTTTTTTTGAACGAACAAAGCTGGAATCTCATTGAAAACAAAGGACCACTGTGGAAAACTGGACGGCGAAGCTGGAATGTTTGTGAAAAAACAGGTACTTAGCCCGTAAAAGCCGGAATGTTGCAGAAAACAAAAGTGTTAATGTTCATCAGAGTAAGAGGGGAATGGCGGCCAGAGACAGTTTATCCAGGCCGCTGCCTTGGAGTGCGACAGGGCGGTCACCGGATAAGGGCCGCGGACCTCAAAAACGGAGGTCCGCGCTACTTTCAACTGCGGGCGGCAATTCGAAAAGAATTCTTTTTTTTGAACGAACTAAGCTGGGATCTTATTGAAAACAAAGGACCGCTGTGGAAAACTGGACGGCGAAGCTGGAATGTTATTGAAAAAACAGGTACTTATCCCGTTAAAGCCGGAATGTTATAGAAAATAAAAGGGTTAATATTCATCACGGTAAGAGGGGAATGGCGGCTACAGACAAAGTGTCCATGCGACAGCCTTGGACTACGGCAGCGGAGCTTGCGAAGCTGCCGCCCTGGACCTTGTGTGCCGGCGCCTCCGCAGCATTGCCTCCACGCGGAGGCAATCCCCGACCGTTGCGGCACCTCAAATAGTCAAGGAGTCGAGAGTCAAGAAGTCGAGCAGTCGCGGAGCGGTGGGTGGGGGTCTAGCAGCTTTGGGCCTCTCGACCCTCGACTTCTCGACTACTCGACTCCTCGACTCTCTAATACCGAATTCCAACATACCACAACGTGGTAATAACCATTTCATGCAGGGAGTGCAGAGTGCGCAAGTAGGAATCGGCTTCGATGGGACTGTCGGGAGCCGGTGAGGCGTAGGCGGTAATACCTAGAGACCGAAACATCAGTTTGATTCGGTAAAGATGGAAGCCATCGCTTACCGCGATGCAAGTGTGCTTTTGGCGCTGCCTGAGCAGAAGGGTTACGGCTTTGACGCTCTCATAGGTGGTCAGGCTCCGAATGTCCACCAGGATCTTGGCCTCGGCCACACCCTGCTGGATCAGGTAGTCACGCCCCACGCCGGCCTCCGTATATTGCGGGTCGCCTCCACTGCCCCCCGTGGTGATGACTAGCGGTGCGAGGCCACGCTCCTCGAGGTCAAAGGCGTGATCCAGGCGGGCCTTAAGAACAGGGGAAGGCGCGCCGTTATACTCCGCGGCCCCAAAGATGACTAGTGCGTCTGCAAGCGTCGCTTCATCTCGCGCGGCTTGTTCGCGGATGGCAAGATAAAGCGACCTCTCCGCATAGGCGAGGGCAAATAAGGCCAGCAGCAGTCCGGTGAAAACTCCTTGGCGAAAACGCAGGTAAATCAGCCCAGATACTCCTTCAGTTCAGACTCCGATACTCCGCCGGGTCGAACGATACGCACCCGCTCGCCAGTCAAGTCTACCACCGTGGAGGCGAGCTGTCCTTCTGTGGGGCCTCCGTCCAGGATGAGGGGCAGAAGATCGCCGATCTGCCTGTCCACTTCCTGCGCCGTGGAGCAACCGGCCAATTCCGAAAGGTTGGCGCTGGTTCCCGTCAAAGGCCGCGCGGAAGCGTCAATCAGCGCCGTAGCCAGTAGCGCGCGCGGCCACCGCAGCCCCACCTTCCCGGTGTTGGCAGTGACTTTCAGCGGGATCTGACGAGAGGCGGGCACCAGGAGCGTCAGGGGACCAGGCCAGAACCTCTTCGCCAGTGTGAAGAAAAGCTGCGGTGGGTCATGGGTAAGATCCGCGGCTTGATCGATGGAGGCCACCAAAAGGGGAAGGGGCCGGTCAGCCGTGCGCCGTTTGATCCGGAACACCTCACTCACCGCAGCCAAGTTGAAAGGATCAGCGCCCAGACCGTAAAAGGTGTCCGTGGGAAAGGCAATGACCTTACCGGAAATAATCATGCGCACCGCATATTCCAGCAGGAATCCCAGTCTTGCTTGGTCTACTTTGATTAATTCAGCCATGTGCTTTGCCGTGTGAGCGCGTTCTGGCAGGATGCTGGGAATGTGCCGTCCTGCATGTGTTTTGCCGTGCGAGCGCGTTCTGGCAGGATGCTGGGAATGTGCCGTCCTGCAACAAATCGTAGGGGCAGGGTCCTCGCCCGCGTGGAGTTGACTCAACTTGGCATTTGTGCTTTTCAGAAGCTGGGCCAAGTTGTGCCCCCGTCTAGCCGGGGCCTCTATGGCTCATACAGCAACCTGTTAGAGGCTCGCGCCTGACCCTAACATAAGCCCTTCAAAGGGTCAAGGACTGCTCGCACCTCAATTCGCATTCTTTTCCCTGCCCTATTCGAGACGAAAACTAATCACCCAGTCCCCGTCAGGAGGTGAAAGCAGAGTCTAGCCGTCTTCGTGCACCGAGTTGCCCAAGTGGAGGTAATGGGTCAATTTGATGTAGAGGCGGCTTTACGCCGCCATTTGGCGAGGTAAACTCGCCGCTACAATATCAAATTGACCCACTACCCAAGTGGATGCGAGCTTGCGGCCTCCCGACGGTGAAGTAAACGAAATTGCGCTTGACTTGCCTCGATCATATGGGTAAGAATGGCCAATCCACCGCAATTATAGTGGGCTCATTACTCTAAACTGAAACGGGGGTGTAGATCGGTTGGCTGAAGTAAGACTTCAGGACGGAGAGTCCTTGGAAAACGCGCTTCGCCGCTTCAAACGTAAGGTTCAGCAGGAAGACATCATAAAGGAAATCAAAAGACATTCTTTCTACTTGAAACCTGGTGAGAAAAAGCGAGTCAAGGCGGCCTTGGCTCGTAAAAGGGCACGCAAGAAGGTTAGACACGAACAGGATTAGGGATCAGGAAGCAGCGTAAGAGTGGGAACGACACAAGCCTCGCGGTGTGCGACCACTTCGCAACTTATAACGGGTGGGGCCCTGTTCGAGCAGGGGAGTACGGCTATGGAGTACCGGGATAGAGTCGTGAAGTGTATGGACTGCGGCGCGGAGTTCGTTTTCACCGCCGGTGAGCAGCTTTTCTTCGCCGACAAGGGATTTAGGAACGAACCAAAACGTTGCAAGCCTTGTAAGTTAAAGCGGAGTCAAGCCCTGAGCGGGCAGAGCTACCATCGGGTCGAAACCACAACCACGTGCAACCAGTGCGGGAAAGAGACGACCGTGCCCTTTAAGCCGACTCAGGGGCGACCGGTCTACTGTCGGGAGTGTTTTCAGCAGCGGCGGACCTCCGCCAGCCCGGCATAATTCCACCTCAAACACTTCCAGCCTGGCAAACTCAGGGTGGGGTGTGTCCAATTTGGGAGCTCCACCACGTTGCAAGAAAAGCCATTCTAACGCCACTCTGAAGAACGGCAGGCGACGCCAGTCAGACTAGAGCTTTCCGCGCTCAATCAGCCCTTAGCCTTGATGGGTTTTTGCCATGCCCACATTCCAGCTTCTCAATTTCGGTTGCCGCGCGAGCCAGGCGGACGGTGCTGCGATCAAGAAGCAGTTGCTCGAATCGGGCCTCCAGGAGGTCGAGGACATTTCTGCCAGCCAAGTGGCGATTCTGAACACCTGCACCGTCACCGCCCGGGCGGATGCCGAAGTCCGGCAACTGGTCCGCCGCATCCACCGCGCCAACCCTCTGTGCCGGATTCTGGTCACCGGCTGTTATGCGCAGCGTTCGCCGGCGGAAATCGCCCAACTTGGCGGTGTCGTTTGGGTGGTTGGAAATTCCCACAAGCACCTCATTGCGGACCTGCTGAGGTTGAGCCTGCAAACTGGGGCCCGAGGGCCGGAGAGTGAACCCGGTTATCAGGAGTCAGGAGTCAGAAGTCGGAAGTCAGAAGCCATGGGACCAAGCCAGTTGGTGCAGATTCAGCAACGGGGAGCCACGGCAGCGAGTTCCAACGGGACGGCAGAGCATTATCATTTTCCGGAGGGAGAACCACCGACTGTCCTGGTGGGAGAAATTGCCGACGAATTCCACTTTGCTCCCGTATTCCCGGACGACCGCACCCGTCCCACGCTCAAGATTCAGGACGGCTGCAACGCGCGTTGCTCCTTCTGCGTGATTCCATCCGTCCGTGGCCGCAGCCGCAGCCTGGCGCCCGCGCGGGTTGTCGAGCAGGTCCGCGAATTGGAGCAGAGAGGATACAAGGAAATAGTTCTTTCCGGGATCAACTTGGGAAGCTATGGGCGCGACATTGGCCGTGGCATTACTTTTCTCAGTCTTCTCGAGAGGTTGTTGGAGGAGACTGCCATCGCGCGCCTGCGCATAAGCTCCATTGAGCCGATGGACGTCAGCCCCGCGCTCATTCGGCTGGTGGCCGAAGAGCCACGCATGGCGCAACACCTCCACATCCCATTACAAAGCGGGTGTAACCGGATTCTCCGTCTCATGAGCAGGAGATATTGGGCCTCACATTATGCCGAGCGTATCCTTGCCATCCGCGAGCGAATCCCCAACGCCGGCATCGGCGCGGACGTGATGGTCGGCTTCCCCGGCGAGACGGACCAGGACCACGCCGCGAGCGCCAGCTTCATCGAATCGCTGCCCTTCACCTATCTGCACATTTTCCCGTACTCAGCTCGACCCAACACTCCCGCCGCTGCCTCACCCCACCAGGTGAATGGCCGGGTGGCCCGCGAGCGCGCCCAGGAAATCCGCTCTTCGCTCACCCGCAAGCGCCAGACTTTTCTTCAGGCACAAGTCGGCCGTAGGCTCTCGGCCGTCACGCTCCACGAATCCGAAACCAGTGAGCGCGTGGCACTCAGCAGCAATTACCTGAAGATTGTCCTGCCCGGCTCGAACCCCCCCCCCAACACGCTCCTCGATATCCAAGTGGGGCGAGTTCATCAAGGCCTGCTTTTCGGCTTTCCCGGCTAAGTTGTGGCCTTGCCGCGAATCCGCTGGAAATGGCGATCGAGCAGAAACTGCACGAGCGTGGGATCCAGATAAAATCCGGCGGCCAGTAACCGCCGGAGTGCTTCGGGGAGGTCCACCAAGCCAGCCACCGCCGCGTCATCCAAGACCCGTAGCGTCCCGATCACCCGCAGATTTCGACGCTCGGCTTCGCGCCGCGCGGCCTTGTCGTCGAGGATCACGGCATCCGCTCGGAGGGTTTCTGCTAAGGCGAGGTCTTGAGGAACCGAAGCCCGTCGCACCTCCAGCCAGTCTGGGCAACTCGCAATCCATTGTTTGACTATGGCGGGTATTCGGTCCACCTGCAGTTCGCCGAAAACGGCCTCAGGGATGATCACACGTCCGTACAGTTCTCGCAAGATGTCAGCGTGGTTCAGGAGGATGAGATAATGCAGAGGAGTTGTATCGGCGATGACGATCATCGCCGCTGGAGTTCCCTGCTCCGGGTTTCTCGCAGGTACCGGCTGGTTTCCGCGTCGAGCTCGAAATCCTCGACGGTGTAGTCAAAAGGTACCCCGTGGCGCGCCATGAACTCATCCACTTCAGTGCGGGCCTCAAACCCGAGCATGCGCCGGACTTGCGCACGGCTGAGGACACGTGCACGGTAAGCCTCGATTGCCAGGCCCTCGAGCGCATGCCTGGACACATCACCCAAGTCTCTTTCGAGGCACCGCTTGATGTCTTCCGCAAGTTCGATCTTCACTTCCATAAGGCGATATTAGCATAGGAGGGTTATCAAAATCACTCCCGACTTAGATGGACGGGTCGCGAACACACGGAAGATGAACAAAGCAGTGCAGCCAAGTACTTACCCTTTTGGGTTAGAAAATCCGGTGCAGGGCCCTGTCATGCTGAGGACGTCGGCCTAAGCCGAACGAAGCATCCCGGCAGCTTCCTTGCAGCGCTGGCCAGCGAATCTGAATCCCTGCTGGACAGACGGAGCAGAATTGCTCAGAATACTCCCCAGCAACGCAACCCCCTGATTTCGATGGCAGGGGAGGTGGGATGGTGAAACTTGAGCACTCCGCAAATCCCGGCGCAGGATAGCATCCCCATCAGCGAGTACGTCCAAGGAAAATTCGTCCCGCTCTCACACCTGGCCCATGGTTGGGAGATCCACTCCATGCTCACGCTGACTCCTGCGGAGGAGCGGACCATGGTGCGAGAACCGGCTCAGGCAGTTCCGGGGGGCATCGCCCAGCGGATCGGCCCGCTTCGAGTCCTGATGGTTCCTTACATCGCTTGCATGGAGTCCGGGGATGTGGTCTGCCCGGCTAAACCCAAGGGTGAGACTCACACGGCCGCATGGGTTGAAACAAGTGAAAGGACCAATCTCCTCCTCGCCTGTCGGGAAGTTGACGCCCACGACACCGGGTTCGAGTTCCTGGCGAGTGTCGCCGAGTTGCTGCGGCCACGTCTTACCAGTTCGGAACTCGTTGCCTACGACGAACTCCTGGAGGAGGAGCTTCGCCACGGAGTGCGCGGCGAGATTGATGAAGAATCCCTGACGGCCAAGCAGGCACTGCTCGCCATTCGCCCCTGGCGCCGTAGTCGCCTTCAGTATGAGCCCTACCGGGACATCTCCCTGGTGAGCACGGTAGCTGAATACATGCACGGCTTGTGGCACGACGTCCAGATCCGGGTGGGACCCGAACACCTGCCCCTCCAACAGTTGCGCCGCCGGATGGTCCTGATGTCCAACCTCTTTCCGCCCAACCCTGGCTATGCAGTGTTCGCAAAGGACTTGGAAGAGGAACCGAAAACGGAAGAAGGAGCGGCCCAAACCGGAGACCAGAAACCAGAAACTGGAAAATAGAAATCAGAGGGGAACAGTCAAGACCGGGCATGGACCCTTTTGGATGACGCGGTGGGTTGTGGAACCAAAGATGGCCAGGTCCAGAGCATTGCGGCCGCGCACTCCGAGGATAATGAGGTCCGTATCCGCTTCACGGGCGGAGCGGATGATCTCCTCGTAGGGCTTGCCGACTCGCAGACGGAGCTTAAGGAGATTGCTATTCCGGGCGGAGGGTGGCAGCAGGCCCTCGAGTTGCTGTACCACCTCGGAGGTGACCGCGGTGAGATCCTTGTGCAGCGGGAAATCCTCCATGACGTGCAGCAACGTCAGTTCGGCTTTGTATTCCTCAGCCAGGGAGAGCGCATAGAGCAAGGCCCGCTCGGAATAAGTCGAAAAATCCACCCCGAAAAGGATCTTCCCCAAATGCACCGGCTCGACACTGTCCCCCGCGGCCACAAATTCGTGCGCGGGTTTGCGCACCGCCAGGACCGGACAGCGCGCCTTTCGCAGCACCTTTTCCGTGACCGAGCCGAGGAGTATGTGGTCCAGGCCGTGCCGGCCGTGCGTACCCATCACAATCAAGTCCACGGCGCGCGTTTGGGCGAAGGCAAGGATTGTATCCGTCACATCGCCTTCGTCCACAAAGCTCTCAATCTCGATTCCCTCACGACTGTGTTTCCGTACAAAGTCCTTAAGTTGCTCCCGGGCAAAAGCTGAAAGGCCCTGCGAAACCTTGTCGATCGCTTCCGGATTGGTGTAGGAGGGATAGGCCGAGAATGCCAGGTGGAGAACGTGCTCGAGCAGCAGTTTGCTCTTATAGCGCCGTGCCAGTGACTGCGCGTATTCAAAAGCCCTGGTGGAAAACTCTGAAAAATCCAGCGGGCAAAGGATTCGTTCCAGCTTCAAAGGGGCTCCTCACAAGATGAGATTCATGGTCGATTCCTTGCTCCGGTTCTGACTCCTGATAGGAACAGTTGCGGCGAACCCAAACTCGCTCGAACACTGCCCAGAGCCGATGAGATGGCACGTGACATGCCAGGAATTCAACATAGTTGCGTGTAAAAGATACCCATTGAGGCAGTCGATCTCTCCCTTTAAGATCAGGCCAATACAACCAGTTAGCTCCTAAGCGACAAATGGTCATGGCTACAAACAGGAAGGACCGGATTGAGTCATTTGCCACAAAACCCCTGAAATTTCGCGCAACTTATTTGAATGCAAGATGCTAGCGAGGACCAGAAAAGTGCTAACTTTTGCTATACTCGGGCTGCGAAAAAAATTAACAGATGTGCAAGCCTGGCATTTAGAATGCTGCAACCATCATGTCGGTGCTGAAATCGGGGCAGAAAATGCGCCTCGACAAGACTAAAGCACTTTTGGGAGGGTCTGATCTGTGAAAATCATTCGGTCACTGTTACTATTGACTCTTGCAGCCTTCATCGCTGTCTCCATGGCGATGAGCAAGGCGGAATATGCCAAGAAGGAAAGCAAGCCATGCACCTTCTGCCACCCACCCGGAAAGTTCAAGGAACTTACCGATGCTGGGAAGTACTACAAGGAGCATGACCACTCACTCGAGGGCTATAAGGCCGACGAGAAGAAGTAGCTGCAGAAGTTAGTCGAGCGGGGGTCGGGCCTATTTCGGCAGGCCCCCTTCTCTCGTGCCTCAGAAAATCACTTACGCAAAAACATGCCCGAAAACCAAGAAATTCCTGCTGGAAGGCCGGAACAGGCACGCACGCGTGGCCTCTCGGGGCCGCTGGCGAACACCCTGCGTCCGATATTTTATCTCAGCCACAATCTGGTTAGTCGCCTTGGCGTGGTGCTGACGACCAGTTCCGGCGTGACTCTGGTACTGGCTTACCTCTTCCAGCTTTTTGGCATGGTCTACAACCCTTACGCCGGCATATTAGTTTTCCTTCTGCTGCCAGCGGTGTTTGTTGCCGGACTGCTCTTGATCCCACTCGGCATCTACCGCGATTTCCGCAGATACCGGCGACGCGGCACGCTACCCGTCACTTACCCGACTATCGACTTTCGCGACCCGCGCCTGAAGCGGACGGCGTTGTTCGTAGCGATTATGACCGCCCTCAATGTGCCTCTCTTCGCCGTCGTTACTTACCGCGGCACAGTCTATATGGATTCGGTGCAGTTCTGCGGGCAGACCTGTCATCAGGTGATGCAGCCCGAATACACAGCCTACCAGCGTTCCCCGCACGCGCGCGTGGCTTGTATCGAGTGCCATATTGGACCGGGGGCGCCGTGGTTTGTGCGCTCGAAAATCTCGGGCAGCTACCAGTTGCTGGCCGTGACCTTCAACCTCTATCCGCGCCCTATCCCCACGCCGGTTCACAACCTACGCCCCGCGCGCGAGACCTGCGAGGATTGCCATTGGCCGCAGAAGTTCTCGGGCGACAAGCTGGTGGTCAAAACCAGCTTCGATAACGATGAAAAGAACTCCGCCACCAAGACGGTTTTGCTGGTTCACATCGGCGGTCGCAGTCCGGACCGTCAACTGGTGGGGATTCACGGAAGGCACCTGGGCTTGGTGACTTACGTGGCGGGCGATGATAAGCGTCAGGTGATCCCGTCCGTCAATTATCAAAACCCCGATGGCTCTTTCACACAGTATGTTTCCACGGAGCCACCTCAGAACGGCTCATCCCGTCACGAACCGCGCATCATGGATTGCATGGACTGTCACAATCGCCCCACACACACCTTCGACATGTCGGAATCAGCGGTTAACCGCGAGATGGCAGCAGGGCGCATCAGTCCTTCTTTGCCTTTCGTCCACAAGTTCTCGGTTGAGCTTTTGAAGCGGAACTATCCCAGCAGGTTGGCCGCTCAGACCCAATTGCCGGAAGCTTTCCGCGCGTACTACAAGGCGAATTATTCCTCGCTTTACAATTCGCAGCGGGCCCAGATTGAACAAGCAGCGGCCACGGTGCTCGACATTTTCAATGGCAACATATTCCCCGAGATGGATATCACCTGGGGGACGTATCCGAACAACCTGGGTCATACAGATTTCCCCGGGTGCTTCCGCTGCCACGATGGCAATCACAAATCAAAGGAGGGGCGTGAAATTACGCAAGATTGCAACGCCTGCCATTCACTCCTGGCCATGGACGAGGCGGACCCCAAGGTCCTGCACGAGCTTTACCCGAGCCAATGAACCCCCACGCCTGGCTCATTGTCATTCCGAGCGCAGCGAGGAATCTCGCCCTGTGTTTTGGCTGAGACTAAAGGACAACCAATGCGGGATTCCTCGCTGCGCTCGGAATGACACCATTCACGTGACGTTGGATTTCCGCTTTAGTGGGGAGGATTGCCGCTTAAACGCTTGCCAGGAAGGGCGGAATTCAGGCATCATTACAAACGGCCCGTTGACCGAACGGAGGGCAGGCAAGAAAGAAGCGAGGACAATTTTAGAAGGAGAACATTCATGAGGCTTTTTAAGGTTCTGATCGCGATATCAATCTCTTGTGGTTTCCTACTCACACTGGCGACGGCGAAGATGGAATACGCCAAGAAAGAAGGCAAGCCCTGCACATTCTGCCATGTAAAGATGGGGTCCAAAGAATTGAATGACGCCGGCAAGTACTACAAAGACCATGACCACTCTCTGGAAGGGTACAAGGCGCCGGAAAAGAAATAGCTTTCAGTCGCGAGGGCCCTTAATCGCATGAGAGGGGTACCCGGCCATAGCCAGGCCTCATCCCTGCAAATGACAAGACGGGCGTGCAACCGTGGCCGAACCTCACCTGGTGAAGGGGGGCCGCTGGGCGAGGTCATGTCTGGTGTAGCAGCAGAACGGTGCGGGATCGCCTCGCGAGAGATTTTTTCGTATCATCACAACAGCCGCTGAGTCTGATCCGTGGCCCTGGCAAGATTCGTGCGCAGGGCTGACAGAATGAGAGGAGAACGCCTGGTTGGAAACCCCTGACCCTACTCCGCATGGAACTGTTCAAGCCGGCCGACGCTGGGTTAATCTCCTGCTAGGGAGCGGCGTCGTAGCTTCGATCATTTCCTTTATCTATCCTGCCATGCGCTACATCATTCCCCCGCCCGTGGCAGAATCGGCCAGCCGTTTTGTGGTGGCGGCGAAGGTGGGCGAGCTCAAGAACAACAGCGGAAAGATCTTCAAATTCGGTTCCAGACCCGCACTGCTGGTTCGTCTGGCGGACGGCAGTTACCGGGCTTTTTCGGCTGTGTGCACGCACTTGAACTGCACGGTGCAGTATCGATCCGACCTGCAAGAGATCTGGTGCGCGTGTCACAACGGACTCTACGATCTCGGGGGGCGCAATGTCAGCGGCCCGCCGCCGCGTCCGCTCGAGATCTTTGAGGTTCACATCCAGGGTGAGGACGTGGTGGTGACCCGCACTGCCTGACTATGGCCACTCTCTACCGCAAAACTCTGAGCTGGCTCGACGAAAGGTTCGGCACCGGAAGTGTGGAGGAGTTCTTACGCCACAAGACGGTTCCGGTGAGTCGTCACATTATTTGGTACTACCTGGGTGGCATGACGCTGTTTCTCTTCATCATCCAGGTCCTGACCGGCATCCTGCTGCTGCTTTATTATCGGCCCACCCCCAACGACGCCTTCGAAAGCGTGCAA
>JBEKUR010000192.1:0-11622 GCA_049514855.1 Terriglobia bacterium | reverse complement strand
CAGGGCGGGGTCAGCATGACAGTGAGCGGGCGGTCTCGCCAACGTCTTAGCGTCGGCCATTTGCTTTCAACGGTTCGATTGGGCCGGTCTCGCGGTGATCCTGCCGGTACTCGTCGGGCCAGAACGATGCCTCTTCGGGGGTCTCGGGGGCCAGCAGCTCCCGCATGCGAGTGGCGGTCTCCGGGCGCATGTAATGCTCTGCCACAATCACTATGAAAGGTAATCCATAGCGCGGCTCAAACCATAAGCCCACGCCCCGATCGCTCCCCCATCATCAGGTGCAGGCTCGGTCTGGCCCGGTTTGACGAACAACGGGCGGATGCCGAGTTCATATCCGCCTTGGAAGTCCGGCTCGAGGTCCTGATAGCAAACGCTGCCAAATCCGTAGCCGTGGGCCAGGATCTTCTCAACATCGAATTCTCTGTCGCGCCCACGCGATTGTTCCGGGGCTTGCTGTTGCAGGTGCGTCTTCCAGTCCCAGAGGGTCGCCAGCTTGATGCCAGAGTCGTCGACCACGGATTGGTTGCCGAAGAAGTTGAGGGCGAGGATCACCGGAACGGGTTTTGGGGCATCGGCTGGAATGTAGATCAGAAGATCCTCGCGGGCCTTATCTTCTTCGGGTGAAAAGTAGATGGTCACCTGCTTGCGGATTGCCTTTCCCTCAAGCGCTTTGTTATCGACATCGAAGACATTGGAGCGGATATGTTTCGGCGGCCTCGGACTGCGGCCGTAAACGTCGGTCTCAAAGAGAAAAGGTCATCACCTCGGCGCACAACAAGGATGCAGCTCTTACTGTGAATTGAATTCCCTTACCGCCTCAGCCATAGCCAGGATATTGGCTTTCGGCATTCCAGCGCCGACCCCACCACCCAGAGAAAGGATGATACCGTCTCTGCCCACCTTCTGCAGCAGCTTTAGCACCGTCAGCTTGACAATTTGAGGTGTACCGCGCGTTCCGATCTCCAATGGAGCTATGTTCCCCATCAGGCAGATCTTGCCTGAGGTCCTCCTCCGAACTTCGTTAATTTCCAGTTTAGGACTCCAGTTTAGTACGTCGAAGCCGACGTCGACCAAATCTTCTAAGAAGGGGTCGATATTCGCGTCGTTGTGGTATACCTTGACCCACGCTTTGGGAAAGCTGTCAAAAACTCGTCTCAAGTAAGGATGGGCGAACTCCAAGTAGTGCTTTCGTGAAAGAAAACCCACGATATCGTCGAGGATGAATATCCCTTCGACGCTGCCGCCGATAACTTCCGCCTGGGCTCGGAGCCAATTGATCGTGGTGTCGGTTGTGTAAGACATCAGCTTGTGTACACCGCCTGGGTTGTCGGTTATATCCAGCATGAGCTGCGTTAGGCCACGCAGGAAGGCAGCCGAGCAAAGAGGCCCGCGAGCAGTCACCACGGGGATGATGTAGCCCGCCTCGAGAATGCGCGTCCTTTGCGCTTGGTATCGGTGGAGCGCCGCGGACATCAGGCCATCCGCGCAAGGGTCTACGGTCGGGAGATGATCCAAATCCTCCAGGCGGAATAGCATTGGCAATTGGACTGGAGGTTGATCCTGCAAGAAGCGGATCTTGCAGCCTAAAGCGGAAGGTTCGATCGCCATGCCATATTCCGCCCACCAAGAGGGAAACACGATGATCTCGGGAAACTCTTCCATGATCCTGAGGTTTGCGTGGAACCACACTTCCGTATCAAAGTAGTAGTCAACGTGCTTGATGCCCAGATATCCTGGGATCCAGGGACTGTCGATGATGAGAGAAACAGGTCCGCGGCCGGTGCGGTGCGATTTTGCGACTTTCTTGAATAACTCCCATTGTTCGGGGCGCATCGTGCGACCTCACTTTCTAATTCCACGACGATTCCGGAGCAGTCGCCCATGCTATGAAGGCACAGAACCCGGGTCATGGTGTCGTTTGAAATCGGTCCATGCTTGCGGATTATAAGGGGCGATTTCAAATGCCACCACTACCCAACCTTCTTACCGCTTGGCGATCCTCCTTATGACTTGGTATAAAGAAATGGGGCATGAAAATTACAAAAACACCCCGACCGTTAATTTCGGGTCAGGCTTCCGGAACGGGGATGGCCCGGCTCATTTGCCGCCGCACACCACGGTTGACATGGCCCTGGGCAAGTACTTCGGAGAGAGATGGTCGGTCTCTCTGAACGCGGTTAACCTGGCTAATAACCGCTTTATGTTGGATGACAGCAATACCTTCGGAGGCACACACTTTGTGAACCCGCGGCAGCTTTACGGCGAGCCGCGCTACCGGTTCCACTTTTGATTGGCATGATCGCCAGCGGCTGAGGGGCAAAGAACAAATTCCTTCGCCTGTGAACGGGTAAGGCTAAGGGGAGTGACTCATTTTCGCTCCCCTTCAGAGTTTTCTATAGATTTGGCCACGGGGACCGACGTCCGAAACCGTCAGTGTTTCGGAATCAACTTGGAAGAGAACTCTGAATTTTCCTACTCGTGTACTTCTCTTGTCGGTTGCCGTAAGCGGATAGGAAAGGTGTAGGTCGTAAGGATCTTTAGCGATCATTTTCAACTTTTCGATTATCCTATCTCGCGTGGGTTTATCGAGTGACCTAAGGTATCTGTACGGTGTGCCAGCTAATTTGATTTGCAGTGACAAGACTCATTCAACTTCGCTAAGGTCGAAAATGTCTCCACGTTCCCTTTCTGCGCGACCCCGGTCATATATCGACTCGACAACTTCTGGCTTTAAGCTCAGTTCGAGCAACTCTGCTAACTCCAGAACATCCTCGTTGTAGTTGCAGACGCTGTTCAGGGCTCCCGCCGTGAGCGAGTTGTTCGTCAGCCCCGCTCGCTTAGCACGACCGTAAATGTGTTCAAGAGTCCGGTGTAATTTCCGCAGATCCTGAGCTGTTTCAAGCACTCGTTCTGGTGTAGCGGGGGCTTGGTCTTTCGGAGCGCCTGCCTTTATGGCCCTGCGGATATCAACAAAAAAGTCTCCCAAAACGGAATTGAGCCGCCAGAAATGGTAGGCAAGTCTGATAGTGAGGGCTCGATTTTTTACCAGCGCGGATAGCTGGGAGGCCAACGCCATCGCGCCATACACGTCAGCGTTCCATCTGTCCCTTTCGAAATTGCTCAACACTGCTATGGCGGCGGTGCTCATCCTGCTCAGTTTCCTCTATTATGTTTAGACGCTATAAACTACATCGACGGTTCAAAGCAGTCAATAGGCGCGACAGGTTTTTTTACCTGCTGTGGAATCAATAGGTTAGCGATTTCTTTGAGCGACCAGAATTGCTCGGAAAGCCCTGCTAAGTCTCCAGGATCAGAAACCTTGCCGTCCGAACGCGACGGAACATTCTCGGGCGTTCTGCGTATGATTAAAGCAGACGGCATTCTGGAGGTTGCCCGATGGTTAAATTCTTCCTCTGGTGTATACTCTTGGTTCTTTGCTGGCCGCTGGCGTTGCTGGCCTTGGTTCTGTACCCGTTGGTCTGGTTATTGCTTTTGCCCTTCCGCCTCGTGGGCATCGCGGTGGGAGGAGTCTTTGAGCTGCTTACCGCGATCATCACCTTGCCGGTGCGCGTCCTGCGCTGGCCGCGCCAGGCCTGAGATGCACAAGGCTCTCTCTGTCATTCCGAGCGCAGCGAGGAATCTCGCCCTGGTTCTTTCTTCCACCCATCTCCCAGTCCGTCTTGAGCTCCGATCCGCATCAGCACAGAGCGAGATTCCTCGCTGCGCTCGGAATGACAAACTCTTGGCGATGTAAAATCGCCGCTACGACGCCCACTACCCAACTCGCCCCCGGCTCGCGTCCCAGACCACTTTCATCCCGCGCTTCAGGGCGATGTTTCCGATCCAGGAAGTGCGCGCTGCCTCAAAGGCCACGTGGATGTTGGCATTGGGAGTCTTGCGACTGCGCACGCAATCGAGGAAGTTATTGACGTTGTCAATCGTGCCGTCGTGCTCGGAGCGGATCAGGATTTCGGGCTCGGGAACAAGTGTGCCGGGCACCGCCGCTCCACCTTCAGGATAAACCGCCATGTGGGCGCGATCGATTTTCAGGGTGGCCTCGCTGCCACGGAATTCGATCCCTCCATCATCCACGCTGCTGTTGATGGCGCCGGTGAAGGTAACCATGAACTTCCCAGGATACTCGTAGGCCGCCGTAAGGGTGTCCGGCGCCTGCCAAGGCATGCAGTAGACCTCTCCCGTGGTGGTCGCAGTCATGGGCGCGGGCTGGCCCATATACCATTGAATAACGTCAATCCAGTGCGTGAGAAGATCCGTTAATATCCCCCCTCCGAAATCCCAGAACCAGCGCCACCAGTAGAACTTCTCCAGCGTAAACGGCTGGTCCGGCGCGTCGCCGAGGAAGCGCTTCCAGTCGAGTTGCGACTGGTCCACCGGGGGCAGCTCTTTGAAAAACAGGGTGTAGTCCTGGTACCAGTAGGTATGAATGAAAGTGATTTTGCCCAGCTTGCCGGAATTGACGATCTGCTTGCCCATGATCCAGTGCGGCCAACTCCTCTGCTGCGTGCCCGTCTGGACAATGCGCTTGCTTTCCTCGACGGCTCGCACCATCTCCACGCCTTCTTCAATGGAGTGCATGATGGGCTTCTCGAGGTAGGCGTCCTTGCCCGCGTGCAGCGCATCAATGAGCATCTGCTTATGCCAGTGGTCGGGGCTGCCGATGATGACAGCATCAACATCCTTGCGGTCGAGCAACTCGTGGTAATCGAGGTAGGATTTGGCATCCGGGCCGGCAATCTTCAATGCCTCATCGCGCCGCGGTCCGTATACGTCGCAGACGGCCACCAAATCAACGGAGGGGTTATCCACGAAAATCTTCATCAAGTACTGGCAGCGCCCGCCAGTGCCGATGGCGCCGACACGGATCTTGTCATTCGCGCCCAACACGCGCGCCGGCGCCAGACCCCCGAGTACGGCCGCCGTGGCGCCAGCCACGGCCGTCTCCTTCAAGAAATCTCTTCGAGTAATTCCGGCTTCTTCTCTCATGTGTTAGCTCCTCTCTTCGGACGAGAAATTAGGATTCGGGATTCAGGATTCAGGAGTCAGGAGTCAGGAGTCAGAAGGAAGGGTGGGGGAATCCCTGATCTCGGATTCAAGACTCCTCCGGCCCCTAGTGCCGCGTTTTACTGACCACCCCCACCGACTACGGACCACTCACTACGGACAACTGACCAGTTTCCAGTTTCGAGTTTCCGATTTCGAGTTTCCAGTTTCGATTTTCGAGTTTCCGGTTTCCTCAGGCCCCGAAGGAAAGGCCAAGCTCCCGGGCGACCCCCTGAATATAGCGTCGTCCCTCCTCGTACTCCTCGGCGGTTTTCAAGTGTTCGAGCATCAGGGGAGCGTCAACCGGAAGCCTTGAGAGTTCGGTTAGATAGGTCTTGTAATCAATCTGGCCTCGGCCAGGAATCACTTCGCGCAGGCACACCTGCACGTAGTCCTCCCAATTCAGGTCTTTGGCGTGACAGGAGGCAATCCAGGGCCCCAACTTCCGGAAGCATTCGCGGATGACGGCGCCGTTGTGGTACATGCGCTCGGGGCTGTTCATCACATTGCACGCGTCAAGATGAACCGCGAACGCCTTGCGCTCCACCCCCTTGATGAGCTTCAGGTAGTCGTCCGGTCCGCTGGGGAAGTTGAAGGGCATCATTTCGATGGAGAACTTGGTGCGCGTCGGCTTCACCGCGTCAATCAGCCTGCGGCAGTTCTCCACCGTTGCGTCAATGAATTCCTGGCTGAGGTTTTTGGGGTTGGGGCCGTACCAAATCTTGGGGTCGTAGGAGCCCGCAATGTCCACGCAACAACGCGTGCCCAGCTCCTCAGCTAACGCCAACCGCTCCTGCACGTAATCCAGGTTCTTGCGGCGCTTTTCAGGATCGGGGTCGAGCATGTTGACCCAGGCGCCCACTTCGGCAAGGGCCACGTCTTGGGCCGCAAATTCCTTGATAATGGCTTTGATCTTTTCCTTCTCCTTCAATTCCACCTTGGGAGCGTAAGCGGCGCGATATCCCAGCCGGCGGTGCTCCCGAGCCAGTTCGCCAGGCTCTTCCGAATTGAGAAAGATAGGGCCGCCCAGCCTCATCGGCCGGCCAGAGGCTGTCGCGCCACCCCCCAGGAACGCAGGCATGGCCACCGTTGTAGCAGCCACGGCTCCGCTCCGGGCTAGAAATTCACGCCTTGAAAATTGATTCTGCATCATGACTTCCTCCACACTTGGCAAGGTGTGTCAGCCCTCTGTCATTCCGAGCGCAGCGAGGAATCTCGCTCTGATCCTATCTTCCACCTACGAGGCCGCCTTGAGCGCCGATCCGCCTCAGCGCAGAGCCAGATTCCTCTCCCGCGACTGCGGGATCGGAATGACATCCTCCCCTCCGCTCGGCCAGTTCATTGTGACCAGCGGGTGGGTTTGCGGTCCCAGCGGTGAGGCCGCAACTTCGCGAAAAGTTCGCCCGGGAGAGGCCCCGCGTTGCAGGCGGCGACATTTGCCTCCACATGCTTGACCCGGCGCATTCCGGGAATGATGCTGCTGACCGTGGGATTGTTGAGGATAAAGCGCAGAGCCATCTCCGGCATGCTCATGCCGCTGGGAATAAGGGGCCGGAGCGCCTCGGCGCGTGCCAAGCTGGCCTTGAGGTTCTCCGCCACGAAGTAGCTGTTGCGCCAATCGCCTTCCGGCCATTTGCTGTCCAGCGTGAGGGCCCCCGTGAGCGTTCCTTCATCAAAAGGGACGCGGGCGATCACCGCAACGTCGTTCGCGGCACAGGCCGGGAAAAGCTGGTCCTCGGGGTTCTGGTCGAAGATATTGTAAATGACCTGCACGCTGTCGACGAGACCAGATTGAACCGCCCGTACGCCGTTCCAGGGTTCCCAGCGGTTGATGCTGATGCCTAGGGCATGAATCAGCCCTTGGCGGCGTAGCTCATCTACCTTCTTCACCCAACGGTCGTCATCCAACCAGGCATCCTCCCACACGTGAAACTGCACCAGGTCGAAGCTTTCCAGGCCCGCGTTTTTGAGGCTTCGATGGATGTATTCCTCGATGTGATCGGGCGGAAAGCAATCGTCCAAAGTGTATTCACGCCGGCTAGGCCACTGGAAATTCTTGGGGGGAACTTTGGTGGCTGTATAGAGCTTCTTGCCCGGGTGGTTGCGAACCAGCCATCCCAACAACGCCTCGCTGTGGCCCTGCCCATAGGCCCAAGCCGTATCAAAGAAGTTGCAGCCCAGCTCAACGGACCGTTGCAGGGCTCGCTTGGATTCATCATCGTTGGAGCCTGTCCAGCCTGCCATTCCCCACATGCCATAGCCGAATTCGCTCACCATCCACCCCGCTCGCCCGAACTTTCTGTAGTTCATCAATATCCTCCCTGCGATTGTCGATTGCCGATTGTCGATTGAAAGGCGCTGTGGCGAATTGCTCTGCCGCGACCTAAAGGTCAGCGCTACGAGCCATTTGGCAATCGACAATCGTCAATCGCAAATCGGCAATCTCTATCCCCGAATGCCGAGGTTCTGCATCAAGCGGTTGGTTTCCCGATAAGCTTCCGTCACCCAGTCAACGATCTTTTCCGGCTGGGGCGAATACTCCAGCTCAATGCTTATCGTGCCATCATAGCCCAGGTTTTTCAGTTGCTGAAGGTAGGGGGTGAAGTTCACAGTCCCCCGTCCCGGGGGCAAATCGCCGTGCACCTTGCCGTCGCAGTCGGAGAAGTGCACATGAGCAATGCGCCCCTGGAGGTTTGGAATGGACTCTGGGGGCGAGTTCGAGAGCGCCAGGTGCGAGATGTCGAGGTTGGCGCGCACGGCGGGATGGTCCACATCCTTCAGGAACTGATCCATCTTATCCAAGGTGTTAACAAGGGAGAGCTTGAAGGGCTCGAGTTCGATCGCGACCTCCACACCCAGTGTCGCCGCGTATTCACCCAGCGCCCTGACGTTGTCGACGGCGAACTGCCATTGGGCCTTGGGCGGAATGACCTCCTGCTGCCAGATGTACTCGCCCACCACCAGCAACAGGTTCTTGGCCTCGAGTTCATAGACGAAGTCCAGATAGGCTTCGCAGCGGCTAACGTGGAACCGCCGTACCGGGGGATTGAAGTCCGCGATGCCGAGCGCACAACAGCAAACCGAGATAACGGGCAGGCCGGCTTCCCGGCAGGTGTCCTTGATCAACCGCCGCTCCTTGATGTCAATGTCCAAGGGGTCGGCGGAGATATCAATGGTGTCGAATCCGATCTCTTTGGTCTTGCGGATGCCTTCGGCGGTGGTCACGGAGGTCCCCAGCCAAGCCGAATTGATGAGTCCGAGTTTCATGATGCCTCCTTCTCTGGCAGGATGCTGAAAAACCACTCTAGCCTGTCATTCCGAGCGGAGCGAGGAATCTCGCTCTGATAAGTCGAAGAGTCGAAAGTCGAGGAGTTAAGGACTTTTCGACTCTCGACCCCTCGACTTGTAAGCAGAGCGAGATTCCTCGCTTCGCTCGGAATGACAGCCTTCCCAAAGCATCGCCCGAGCTAATCCTTCAACATCTCTTCCATTCTTACGAGCCGGTGTTCTGCGATTGATTTATAGCAAGCCTCGACCAGGGCCATGGTTTTGAGGTTATCGCGGCCGCTGATCACCGGCTCGGTGCCCTTGGCAAGCGCATCCAGCAACTGGCCCATGGTGCCTTCAAAAGCGTCAGGAAACCACGCTTCTTTCCAGCGCGGCGAAAACCAGACTCCGGGCTCTTGCCGGGTGGTGAAATCGATCGTGCTGGGGGTGAGGTTCGGATAGGCAGGCCAGCCAATGGTCCCCTGCGCCATCCCTTCCGTACCCTCCACCCTCCATTTGATGTACAGGTCCGGCGGCGCCCCTTCCCGCGCCGGCCCAGCCCACACATCGTCCCAGGCGGTGGCGCGGAAGCCGCCCGGATACTCGAGAATGTAAAGCACCACGCCATCCACGTGCTCCGAGGGAGTCCGGGGATCTTTTCGCGCGCTGACGTAAACGCTATCAGGCTCACCAAACAGGTAGCGAAAGCTGTCGAGGTGGTGGATGCTCATGTTCAGCAAGGTCAGGTGAGTGTAAGCGAGCTGCCATGGCTTCCAGTGTGGTATGGCGCGCATTTCGATGCTGGCCAGGACCGGTTCACCCAGATAACCACGCTCGAGCAGGGTCTTGAGGGCGCGCATGGAATGGTCGTAGCGCATGTTCTGATTGACGGCAAGCGTGATGCCCGCCTGCTCCGAGAGGCGCACAATCTCCCTGGAATCTGCATAGTTCATCGCCAGCGGCTTCTGCGCCAGAATGCCTTTGAGGTGGCTCGAGTGTTTCACGGCCTCGCGCACGATCATCAACTGCTTGTCCGGCGGCACGGCGATGTCTACGACTTCGATCGAGGGGTCAGCCAACAATTCCTGGTACGTGCTGTACACCTTGGGTATCCCACGTGCCTGCGCCACTTGCTCGGACTCCTTCGCAGACGCGGAGGTGATGGCAACGACCTTGTAACCGGCGTGGCCATAGGCCACCAAGTGGCATTCACTCATAATGAACCCCGCGCCAATGGCGCCAATCCGGTAATCCTTCCGCTTCGGTGCCGGAGCGACATGTTCGAGATCAAGGTTGATGGTCATTATTGCTCCAATCTCCGCAATCTGGAAAGGTGTCAGGTGTCAGGGAAATCGGAGGGAATCGGGAGTAGGGAGTCGGGAGTCGGGGTTTTTCCCTATTCCCCATTCCCCAATCCCTATTCCCCATTCCCAATTCCCTACTCCCGGTTCGCTCCGCACAGCCCCTGGCACCTGAAACCTGTTTGGGGCGGCAAGTATATCGCCGCAGGTGAATAAGCCGCAAGCTGAACCGTGATTCACGATAGACAAGAGAATTCCCCTGCGCATTGTGTCACGGCCCAAACAACGAGCTTGACCCGGTCGGCCTGCGGCGGTACATTCACCCCCTCGGGTCGTACCGTTAGGCATACGGCGGCGGGCTTCTTGCTGCCGCGAAAATCAAGGCTCCGCTCTGGAAGGGGAGATAGTTTCACATGGCAATAATTCGAAGCCGTCAAACTCGACGGGAGATGTTGTCCGGCATGTCAAAGCTTGCAGGCGCCACGCTCCTTAACCGGCGACTGCTCCTGGGGTCTAGTGAAGCAAGCGCGGCCCACTACGCTCCCAAGCTCTCGGTCGAGATTTACATTTGGATCCAGCATCTCGCTTCCGAGAAAAAGACTTTGGCCGAAGGTGTGGATGAAGTTCTCGCCAGCTTTCATGGGGCGGGGTACCGTCGGGTGGAGCTGAATCAGGACTTCTTCAAGCCGGAATTGCGCGAAAGGACCTTCGCCCTGTTGGCCAAGTATAACCTGGCCCCGGAAACAATCTATGCAGGCACAACCATGCACGAGGCCGCTGCCGCCGAGAAATCCGTCAAGGAGGTAGTGGAAGTGGCGCGGCTGCTTAAACCGCATGGGACGCGCGTGATCGTCACCAACCCGAGTCCCAAACCAGGCCAAGCCCGAAAGACCGATGAAGAGCTTGACACCCAGGCTAAATACGTTGACCAGTTGGGCGCCGAGCTGCACCAACAGGGGATGAAGCTAGCGCTTCACCATCACACCCCCGAGCTGGTTGATAACGCGCGCGAATGGCGCCATCTTTTGCAGCACACCAATCCCCGGCGGGTCTATTGTTGTGTGGACGTGCATTGGGCCTATCGCGGCGGTCAGGAAGTGATGACGTTCATTCGCGAAACGGGCCACCGGCTCGTGGAACTGCACCTGCGCAATTCCAAACAGGGTGTTTGGACGGAGGATTTTGGCCCAGGCGACATTGATTATCAGAAGGTCGCCGATTACCTGCGCGGTATTAGTTTCAAGGGATACCTGGTAGTCGAACTGGCTTACGAGAAGGACACCCAAATCATTCGCTCTCTCGACGAAGACCTCCGCTTGAGCCGCCAGTACGCTGAAAAGATCTTTGCTCTCCCGGCTTCCGCCTGAAGGGCTGCACTGTGGAACGTCAATGGAATCGAAGCTGGGCAAATCCGAGCTGATCAGCATCGTCGTTCCCCTCCTCAACGAGTCCGAGAGCCTGGAGGAACTGGGAAACGCCTTGCTCGCCGTGGCTGCGACGCACGGGCTTAACCTCGAGGTGATTCTCGTGGACGACGGCAGCCGGGATGGCTCGTGGGATAAGATTCGCCGGCTCGCCACTGCCGACCCGCGTATTCGCGGCATTCGCTTCCGGCGCAACTTTGGCAAGGCCGCCGCACTTGCCGCGGGGTTCGATGCCGCGCTGGGGCAGGTGGTGCTCCAGATGGATGCAGACCTGCAAGACGACCCCGCTGAAATCCCAAAATTCCTGGCCAAGCTGGAGGAAGGATTTGACGTCGTTAATGGCTGGAAGCGGGTCAGGAAAGACCCCTGGCACAAGGTCTGGCCCAGCCGCGTGTTCAACTGGCTCGTCAGTCGCCTGACGGGCCTTAAGCTGCGCGACCACAATTGCGGGCTCAAGTGCTTTCGCGCCGAGGTGGTCAAGGAGCTGCCTCTCTACGGAGAGTTGCACCGCTTCATCCCCGTGATGGCCCACGCCCGCGGATACCGCGTCGCGGAGCTGCCCGTCGAGC
>JBEKUR010000191.1:0-11704 GCA_049514855.1 Terriglobia bacterium | reverse complement strand
CCGGTCAGTAGGTGTGATGGCAAAAAAGGAGCTTTAAATGAAAAGACTTACTTGGATTCTTCTGTCGCTGACGTTCTGTGCGACGGCTTTCGCCGGTGAGAGCCAACTGCAAAAGGCGACCAACGTTATAAACGAGATCATGGGGACTCCCGACAAGGGCATTCCTCATGATTTGCTGGACAAGGCCGTGTGTGTGGGCATCGTTCCTTCTGAGGTGAAGTTCGCCTTTGGATTTGGTGGCACTTATGGACGCGGTGTGCTGGTGTGCCGCAGGCGCGGGAACGGGGCGTGGGATGCCCCCTCCATGTTCACCATGGGCGGCGCGAGCGTGGGATTTCAGATCGGCGGTAAGGCGACCGACGTCGTCTTCCTGGTGATGAACCCTGAAGGCATGAAAAAACTGGTTCAGGACAGCGTCAAGCTGGGCGCGGAATTATCCGCCGCGGCCGGCCCGGTGGGTCGTTCCGCGGAAGGCGCGACCGACGTTCAACTCCATGCTGAGATTCTTAGCTACTCGCGCTCACGAGGCTTGTTTGGCGGGGCGTCGCTCGACGGGGCCGTGTACAAGCAAGATGAAAATGACAACCAAAAGATCTATGGACGCAAGGTGACCGCGAAAGAAATTCTGATCGACGGCACAGTGCACCCACCTCGTGCGGCCCAGCGCCTGGACAGCACGCTGACGAAATACTCTCCCTCGGGTGGACGAACGTTTGACCGCTTATAAGCGATCCGTGGGGAGAACTGCAAGTCATCGAAGGGAAACAACCACCGCGCCAGACGCGACGGGCGTCTGGCGCGCCAATCCCGGGTTCACCGTCGTTAAGAAAAAACGAAACATGAGAAAAACGCCAGTTGTTGCACTCGTCCTCTGTGTCTTGCTAAAGACAACGTTCGGATGAGCAATTTCGACCAAACGTGTGACCCGTGCCGGAGCCCCCTTGATGTCAGGGCTGGTTCGGGGCCGGGCCTGGCTGGCCGGTGGTCGGCGTCGTAGACTGCGGAGCGGGTGGATTGTTCGGGGGTGTCCTGGGCAATCTTTGATCGACGTACTCTGTCAAACTTTTCTTGAGGTTCTGAATGGCTGGCGATAGCAAAACGTCATTCGGGAGATCATGAAAGCGCTTTTCAATCATCGCCCTGAGGTCACTATTGAACGCCTGCACTTGCTTGTTGAGGACATCCTGGGTAGCGCTGCTGGTAGTGTTCAGCCGATCCAGAGCTGCATTCAGCTTCACCAACTCATCGTGGCTGAGTTTCACATTCAGGGCCTCGTAATCGTTGGAGTTGTAAATCGGACCGGTGCATTGGACCATTTCATAGGTCCAGTTTTCGGTAGCGTCTATCGAAGTATGCGTGAGCTGACCCTCGCAGACGTACCCACCCCGGCCCATTTTTACGGACTGGTTCGGTTCCGCGATGGGCCGGATTTCTTGTGCTCGTAGAGCTCCGGCAGTCAGCAATGAGAGTAGTGCAAGAGACGCTGACCATAATGTGAAACGGGCCGTCTTCCTGATCTTCCTCATAGCGGTTACACACCTCCCCACTACGCAGCATGACAGAAGCCGAAGACAGATGTCTGCCCACTTTGGAACACTCTCGTGTATTGATTTGCTCATTCGGCGGGTTTCATAAGATGAGTTCTATTTCCTTCAGCCCTGGCACGCATGTCCCCGTCGCAAAACTTGGGTGAGCTATTTTGACCAAACGTGTGAGCAGTACTGGACTGAAACACGATTCACTCCAGGATATAAGGAGTGTGCTTCGAGGGCTCCGGGTGATTGAAATCGCCGCCTGAAAGGTAGCAGGGAAAAGGAAAATGGATCATAAGAGCGCAATGGATTTCGAGGCGGCGTCAGGGCCCATAGGTTAATGGCTCCTGACTATGACTTGTCGAACCTCGAGACCTCCCAGGTCGACCTGTGGATGTACCTCCAGGTTGATGCCATTCGCGCCGAGATCCTCGCTGATCAGGCCGAGTGCCTGGGCTTCCCCCTCGCTCTAGGGGACGGCATCGTTTCAGTCGTAACAGAGAAACCGCAGGCGATATTCAAGAATGGGAAACGGGGAGCGGACCGCTGGGGCCGCCTCAGAAAGCAAAACTAGGAGATTAGATCATGCCTTTAATGCAAATCGTAATTGCCCTGATCGTGGTTGGGGTTCTTCTCTGGCTCGTCAACAGCTTCATTCCGATGGCGGGCTCCATCAAGTCGATCCTGAATGCTCTCGTGGTCATTTGTGTAGTCGTGTGGCTCCTGAATACCTTTGGACTCCTGCATTCCATCTCCACGATGCACATCGGGCATATAGGGTGAGGGTGGTCTTGGTTCAGGGCGGGTGCTGATGCGAAGCTTTGGAGTGCGGCAGCTTGCTGCCGCTTTCCCCCGCGAGCTTGCTCGCGGGAGTTTCAACCGAGAGCACAATACCCAAGCCAGCAAGCTGGCTGGCGCCAAAGCGGCAGCAAGCTGCCGCACTCCAAAGCGGGCTGCGCCCGCACAAGCGGCGCAGGGTGAATTCTCACGGCAACTCCAAGCCTTGGTGGGTGAGACGGGTGCAAGAGCCATTCAAGCGATCATCCGGAGCGCGAATCGGCCCGCGCTTGGCGTCATTGCGAGCACATATGGTGGTGATTTACCCTCCCGCGGGCGGTTGAAAACCCAACTTCGGCGAAGTTGGAATTTCACAGTGCGAGAGATTGTCTAGCAGGCGGGCAGAAATCATCAGCGGCCAGGTCTGACTTCAACTCCTCAATCCGTTGTTCCATCCCGCCTCGCGGGACCCTCTGGTTGTAGTCGCGCCAAATCTCTTCCAGCGGGTCCTCGAGGTTGGTCACTAAGACCCGAAACATCTAACCGGGAACCGCGAACAATTTACAGCCCCGCGAGCCCTTGGCCTCCTGAATTATGCCTACTCACTGAAAAGCGGGGCATAAAGAGCCCCGCTTCTCAGCCATCGATCACTGCTCGTCCTACTTTCACACCGAGTGCCTCGCGCCTTACGGCACGGTAATGACGGTCTGTACCATGGTGACTGATCCGGTTAGGCTTATCGCTCTCCCGGTCAGATATGTAAGGTTCGAACTCGTGCTGTTGGCGGGACTAGACAATGTGACTGTTGAATAAGCGATTATGGTTCCCACCATAGTGCCGCCCCCTGTGTAGTTAATGGTCGCGGCACTGCCGACGTGCCAAAAGACGTTGCTGGCCTGCGCGCCGTTGATGAGGTGAACGGTGCGAGGATATCCCGCTATCCCGACGGTGAGTGTACCACTAGCCCCTGTCTGGAAGACCCAAACAGCATTGGCATTGCCTTGGGCGTCGAGCGTGAGATCCCCTGCCGTTATACCAAACGAGCCCCCGAGGGCTTCATAGATGCCCGGGGCCAGAACTAGATTGCCCAACTCGGCGGTATAAGCGCAGAAGGCGGAGCATGGCATTAGGGCCGGAGCGGTGTTGTTCCACGCGGTGGTCGCGTCGACTAAGGCCGCGGCTGCGACCGCTGCGGTGACAGTAGTTCCTTCATTAGGACACGTACCATTGGGAGGCGGGGCAGCAGTATATATCACTCCCGTGACTAATCCTACATTAAGCGGAGTTTCAGTATATGTACATCCTGAGCTAGGCGGGACGTATGGGGTGACGGTGAGATCGTGGAATCCAGTCACCGTGCTCGAAGCAGCCGTCGTCTCAATATCCCCATAAATCACGGTAAGAAGTCCCTCGTTGGTCATCCCGGAGTAACCCCCAAAAGTCCCGACAGGCGCGATCGAACCAAGGGAAATGGGCACGGCCGGTGTACATGTCCCACTTACTGAGAACGTCCATGGATTGGCTACCGGTCCCGAAGTCAATGGAATCTCTGCCAGGTTTTCGGCCCCGGACGAGATCGTGGCAGTGTAGCTGTCACCCGAATTGAGGCCAGTCAGGGGTGTGAAGGTTGCGATTCCGACGTTGGCTAATTGCGCAAGGCTATAGGTGACTGCATAGGAGACTGTTCCAGAGACGGACCCGGAGCCGCTGGGGCCGTTATCCACCACCGTGAAGCTCGCTGGGATCGTCGTTGGGTCCATCAGCTCATTGAAGGTTGCGTTGATGGCCCCGTTGGTACACACTGTGCCGCCACTAATTGGGTTCGTGGAATACACAAAGGGCGCGCCGCTGAGTATGCCCGTACCGGTCGTAAATTCCCAAACATAGGGAAGTGCCAAATGATTGCCCGCCATGTCGGTTACCCCGGTTTCAATCGTGGCAGTGTACTCCCTATTGGGGTCGAGATTGGCGCTTGGCGCAAAGGTTGCAGTATTGCCAGCTCCGTAGCTCACCACGCCTGATACCGTGCCTGGTTCTAATGCGGGCGTTACCCCTACATGTTCCTGTAGGATGAATTGTGGTGGTGTGGTGATCGTTCCAGGCATCATCGCCTCACTGAAGGTTGCGGTGATAATCTGGTTGAGGGGCACACCGCTGGCTCCATTCAGAGGGTTTGTCAAAATCACCGTGGGTGGGGTGAGGCCTAGGGTCGTACCGGTCGTAAATGTCCATGGATAGTCACTTACCATTGCATTGCCCTGCAGGTTTGTGACCAAATTTGTAATCGTGGCAGTGTACTGCGTATTGGCTGCGAGAATGGCGGGCAGCACAAAGGTTGCAGTGTTGTTTATAACATCGTAGCTAATTGATGTCACGGTTACGAAGCCGGGAATTGTGTCGTTGTGTAGCAAAAAAGTCGAGGTATTGAGGGTTGCAGGCTTCATCGCCTCGTTGAACGTCGCGGTGATTCTCGTGCTGAGCGCAACACCCGAAGCACCATTGAGAGGGTATACGGCGATCACCGTGGGTGGCAATGCGGTCGAACCTGTTTTAAAGCACCAGCAAAAGTCGCACTCGAGTCTCTTGCCTTGCACGTCTTTCACCCTCTCTTCAATCGTGGCAGTATAGGTGGTATTCGGCGCGAGATCCTTTTCCGGTGTAAAGGTCACCTGCATCCCCAAGCAGACGATTTGTCCTTTTACGCCTCGATAACCTCCTCTGTCGCTCCGGAGGGTAAAGGTTGACGCGGTAACCGTTGAACAGAGCACGTCCTGATTGAAGGTTACCGTGAGCGTCTGATCGGTAGTCACGCCTCTTGCGCGATCTGTGGGGACCGTGGAAGTCACCTCAAAACGGGTTTTCTTGCCGCCCGCCCACAGCGCAGACACGACTAAAAAAACGACCGCCATTGCGGCAGATATCCGGTAAATTTCTTTCCTCATCGTTGCCTCCTGAATTGTGCCCACTCCCTCAGAAGCGGGGCATTCGGACTGACCGGCGTCAACGTTGGTAGGAGCGTTCCCGGCTCTCGACCGCATCCGGCCACAAGAACGACCCGTAGGAGCGCCATAAACCACAGCTTGCTAACTTTCCATGCGCCCATTCGCGACCTCATCTTTGTTTGGTCACGTGGCGTCCCCTCCCCGGCTGGGTGACAGCGCTAACGTCCACAACATAATATCACAATTAACACATCCTATCAAGTCGGGTTCTGACCTGTCTGTTCAAAAAAATACACCTGAGTGTTCAAAATTGGTCATCCCCCTTTTTGAGGGGGAACTACAGCGGGCAGAGTTATCCGGCCGCCCGCCGGATTACTCTGCGGCACTTCTAAACGACCTCCCTTGTAGGCGGAGGGCAAGGGTTATAATCGCCCCCCGAGCAGCGGATGCGTCCATGACGAAAGGAGAAAAGTAAAAAGCCGCAGAGTTATCCGGCTGGGGGCCGGACAACTCTGCATTGCAAACTCGTATTTCCTTGTCTTTTTAGCAAGGATTTTTGAACGTGCGGCTTTTCACTTCTACCCTTTGCCCTTTGATTTCCTTTTGCGGCTCCGCCGCGCTGCGCTACCCGCTCCCAAAACCGCCACAGCTTACGGGAGTACTTCGAGTAGCGTGATGATAAGATGTGCTGAGACGGCTGAGGCTGCGGCTCCGCCGGCATGTGTCGTAATGGTTAATGCAGTAGAATTGGCTGCGGGATTAAAAACCGAGATATATGAAACGGCATCTGAGGTTTTCACCAGAGCCATTCCTACGATCTGGCTGGTGCCAGTTGCTCGCCCAACGACGGTATAGGGGAGCTCAATCCCATTGACGGCCAAGTCGAGTTGTCCCGCTTCGGTCACACTCACCTGAAACATGACCTGATATATACCCTTGGCACCCAGTAGAAACTCACTCGTCGGGGAGGAGACGCTAGGAGTGATGCTGGTAGCTGTCTTCGCCAGTCCAGGTGTCGGGAACAATACAGGGGCACCGGTCGCAACAGTCGCGGTGTTATCGCCAGGCATCAACGCATAGAACTCGGCGAAGTCTAAGACGGTACCGGCGGCACCTGGGGCACCTGGGGCACCTGGCGTACCTGGGGCACCTGGGGCACCTGGAGCACCTGGGGCACCTGGCGTACCTGGGGCACCTGTGGGACCTGGCGGCCCAACCGCACCAAGCGTGATGTCGAACGTCGTTTCGGTCACGCATCTATCTGATCCCCGAGTGAGCGACAAGGTGTAGCTTCCTGGCGTCGCTAAAATCAAGGGCGGTATCACCACTACCACCGTGGTGTTGTTGTAGCTAACCACGGTCGCCGATATGTCGGCTATCGTAATTACTGGTTGCGTGGTTCCGAAGTGGCTTCCCTGGATGGTCAACCGAGGTGGGATGAATGTATAGTTAGGCACGGCTGAATCGATAACGGGAGCGCGCGTCTTGGCAGCCGCCGTCAGCAGCGGATAGCAGATCAGGAAAAGAAGGCTGGCCATAAAGGCTACAGTGCCCATACCCTTCTTGGGTAGGGATGTGAATCGGTGTTTCATTGATGTACCCTCCATTGAAAAGTCGTTTCGGGCCGTATCTATGTGGGGCCGGGTCGGTTTTCCCAGCGGCGAATCCGGCCCTGCTGACTCATTGTGTCTCAAAACCGACGGCCAGGATGCCTCCCGACATAGGACACTGGTCCCGCGCGAGGAAACAATATCCTTTATAAGACGAATAGACGCAATACTGGAGATTGAGTATTCGACAGTACATTGAGCGCCTGAACCTCCAGGTGACTCTACAGAATCTACAGTAGAGACGAATGGCAGCGGATTGATCCACGCTGATGCCAGCCACAGCCTGACAGTAGGGGTGAGCAATTTTGAGCAGACTCCCGACGCAGAATTTGTTGCACTATGAGGCTACGCACTTGGGCGCCTCGGATGAGCCTGCCCGGGGGTAATTCGCTGGATGAATCGGGACCTTTTACGAGCGTCGAGGGTATCAGTGAATCTGAAAGCCGCTTACGCGCTGTTCAAAGAGGCAGGCTCGGCATGGGCAGAAGACAATGCCCCGAGCATGGGCGCGGCGCTGGCGTTTTATACAGTCTTTTCGCTCGCTCCGGTCCTGATAGTCGCGATAACGGTCGCGGGCCTGGCGTTCGGGCAAAAAGCGGCGGAGGGTGAATTCTCACGGCAACTCCAAGGCTTGGTGGGTGAGACGGGTGCAAGAGCTATTCAAGCGCTTATCCAGAGCGCAAATCGGCCCGCGCTTGGCGTGATTGCGAGCGCAATTGGCATCGGGACCCTACTGGTCGGCGCGTCAGGCGCGTTTGTTGAGCTCCAAGGCGCGCTCAATAAGATCTGGAAAGTTCAGCGCCGATCAGAAAGTATCTGGTTGGGCGTGATTCGAGAGCGTTTTTTGTCGTTCGGCCTGGTCCTGGGTCTGGGCTTCCTGTTACTCGTGTCACTCGTGGTGAGCGCCGCGCTGGGGGCCGTGGGAAATTTCATAGCACCTCTGCTTCCCTGGCCCGTATTCTTGTTGGAATCGGTCAATTTCTTCCTCTCGTTGGGTGTGATTGCGCTGCTCATCGCGCTGATCTTTAAGTATCTACCAGACACGGAAATTGCCTGGAGTGATGTGTGGATCGGTGCGGCAGTTGTGTCACTACTCTTGACGACTGGCAAAGCGCTGATGGGGTTGTATCTCGCCAGGTCCACCGTCGCCTCAGCATACGGAGCAGCCGCATCCTTCGTCATTATCCTCACTTGGGTTTATTACTCAGCACAGATTTTCCTTTTAGGCGCGGAAGTCACGCACGTCTACTCCTACAAGCACGGTTCGCGGGCCAAAGGAAGTCCTGTGCATCGATAACCGGGGTCGGCGCTACTGAGGCGGGCAGCCGCTCGAATTTCTGGTGAGTGTTAGCCCGCCTTTCGGCGGGTCCATTGCCCGGCCGAAACGTCCGCTTGGCCGCTGTCATTCCGAGCGCAGCGAGGAATCTCGCTCTGCTTCGGGCGCAGCGCGGAAAAGAGATCAGGGCAAGATTCCTCGCTGCGCTCGGAATGACACGGTTAGGTGAAGTTCCTGTAGAGGAAAAGACCGGTGAGCAAGCTTAACAGAAGTCAGGTTCCTCCCTGAGGGGCAGCACCGTCAGGCGCTACCACCGCGGGAGGAGCCTTGGTTAACAACTGCCGGTAAACGACTCGCAAAGTAGCGAGCACCGGAACCGAAAGAAAGCTGCCGGCTATACCTGCGATAGAGCCGCCCGCCAGGACTCCGAAGATGACCAGCAAAGGGTGTAGCTTCATGCCGGCGCTGAGCAAATGCGGTGAGACAACATAATCCTGGAAAAAGCGGAAGGCGACAAGGAACGCGAGGAGTCCGAGCAGGTGGTGGGAGCCGCTCAAGCCAGCAACGAGCAAGACGATGACGGCTCCAGCCAGAGGACCCACCATGGGAACAAATTCCAGAGGAAAGGCGACAGCCGCCAACAGAATCCCATACGGAACGCCCATCATCGAGAAGAAGAGTCCATAAGCCAAAGCTGCCACGACTCCCAACAACACCAACGCCCGCATATATTGTGCAAGCAGCAGGTGCAGGTCAGCGGCAATTCTCTCGACCGTGTCGCGGCGGGACCCTTCGGCAAGAAAGCCCAGCACGGAATTGCGCATCTCCCGCCCATCTTTCAAGAAGAAGAAACCGAGAATCGGAACCAGGACGATAAAGATGAGGCTTCCGGCGCGCGAGATGACCCCCAAAGCGGCATTCGGCAGCAGTGCCAGGAGATCTCGCGAATGATTGGCCAGTTGCCGTTGCACAGTCGAAATGACAGTGCTCTTCAGCGTCTGAGCGGAGGGTGAAACGACGGGCGCGACCGGAGGCTCGAATTTCGAAAGGAGCTCTGGAAGCCTGGCGGCCAGTGCGTTCGCCTGGTGCACTACACGAGAGCCGATCGCAATTCCAATGACAATCAGAAACCCGACCAGCGCGAGGTAGACGAGGGTGAGCGCCAGCACCTTCGACCGCCCCGGTAGCCGCCGATCAAGAAGCTTCACCAGTGGCCAGAGCAGGTAGGCGAACAGCAGTGCCACGGCAAAGATAATCAAAGTCCCGCGAATGAGATACAGCAGTTCCACCAGGAGGAGAACAAAAACCGCTGTCCAGGTGTAACGCGCGGCGCGACGATCAAGACCAAGCAAGATTCTGCTCCCTCGGCCACCATGCGTAGCCTTAGTCACGAGGCTCCGGCCCACCCGGTTGCCCGGTCGAGCCGCTTGTCAGCTACCAGACTTACCGACATCTATCCGGGCGGGTCTTCCACCCACTGGTGATCTGCGCCGTTGGGGCGCACTGAGAAATCCCGGCTAAAGAGTTGCAACCCTCTCATCCCCAGCGCGGCTGATGTTAGTAGGGGCGCCATGGACCCCGCTCAGCCAAGTGGCGGCTTCTGTACGTTCATCTCCGGTGGGCGGGTAGATCAGAGCCAGCCCATCAGGGCAAGCATCGGCGCGACGTGTGAACTGACCCTGGTTCATCAGGATGAAGTCAAGGGCCTGACCCAACTGATCAGAATGGAAACTGTTGCTGAAACGTACCCCACCTGGGTGAGCCGGAGAAGTCCACGTCCAGTAGTCGCACACCAGATCCTGTTTACCCCCGGCTCCAACCGACCAGACGCTCAGGTAATCCAACGAAGTTCCAGGTTCACATCGGTATTCAACCCGTGCTGAACATGGGCTGGTGACTTTCATCAAGTCTTCCCAGGCTAGAATCACGGCAAACTTAAGGGCCTTGTCCAATTCCATGTTGAGTCTCCCTCACCAACGAATCACTTGGGTGGCCTTGGAATCACGCGCTGGCGAAAAGACCGGCCAGGTATCGGCTCTAAGAAGTTTGTTTGGGCCGAAGACGCGTCGGCAACGAGTTCGGTGATCTTATATTTCACGTCGCGCGAAACCATCGTGCATGGGCCGAGTATCCGGACACGGGCGGTGGCTTCCGAAGCCGTCTGCAGCCACATTCCGCCGACATCGCCGTAGCGCAGCGCGATGCGCACGTCTCGCACCCACCAAGAGGGAGCCTTCGCCGGCTGGCCCTCGGTGCGACGAAGCAAGTAGGTGTTGGCATCGACCCAGATGTTCCCGCGCAGCAGATTCTTGTCTTTGCGCCTGGGAAGCAACTCGAGGACGTAACAGCGTTGGCCGCTTACCTCCTCCTCGCGGATGAAGCGGAAATCATAATTGTCCGGCGAGATGTCGGTGGCGCCGTAATCCTTCGTGACTTCCACTTCTTTTTCCAGCATGCGGCCAATAATCATTTTTCCCAGACCGCTGCCGTTAATCTGCTGAATGGTGTACTCCTTGGAGTCCGGGGGGACGAAGGTCACATCGGCAACCACTTCCGACTTGGCTGCTTGCCTTTCTTTACCATACAGCTTGTATTCGCGGGTGACGATGTAAGGACGAAGGCGGGCCCGGTTCTCAGCCCGGGCCTGCGCCATGCTGGCGATGATGGTTTCCGCAGTTGGGACTGAGCTTCCGGTCTGCGCCGATGCGGATGCCATTGCGGCGACTAGATAGAGAAAAAGCAACCACGAGGTTTGTTGCCGCGCAGCCACGTAGAAAAAGCTCCGCCTCGCTTCGCGAATCTTGAACCACCAGTATTGCGGCATAGGCGCACCCTCCGCGATGATTCGACGGGTCTCCGGCCTTGGATGACCCTGACCAACACTACATCGACGGCCAGCAGGCCCTGAATAAGAGGAGCCGCAGGGTTAAATCTTGCCGACCTCTAAGATTTGGCCTGTTCGGCCGCCTCACGACACAGATCTCCGACCGGTGAGCAGGTTCCATAGCAACCAAATCACTGCAAGCACGAGCAATATGTGGATGAGGCCTCCGCCAAGGTGAAGGGCAAAGCCCAGCAACCACAGGATTAACAGAATCGCGAAAATTGTCCAAAGCATGTTGTCCCTTCCCCGTTGACATCCGCCCCTCAGCAGCGCCGGGCTGGCAACTCGGGGCACATCTTTTATAGCTTGGGGTAATTCGCGTGTAAGCCCCATATTGCTCACACGTCTGGTCAAAATTGCTCATCCCGGTTAATGACGGGTAACTACAGGGGGGTCGGCGGAAGTTACGAAGGCGTCGACATGGATACAGGCACGCGTGCAATCTTTGGGTAGCTGAGAGAGGGGTGCTTCTGGGCGACTCACCCGTTGCAGGCACCGCGGGGTGGAATCCGGGTTTCTGACTCGAAGCAGCTTCCGCTTGGCAGTTGCCATTGTCGGATTCGGAACGCCCTAGAACTGCACAATCTTATTGCGAAGAGCGTAGCGAATCAGGCCGCTCAAGGAATGGGTATCGAGCTTGTGCATGATGTTGCTTCGGTGGGTTTCTACCGTGTGAACGCTGA
>JBEKUR010000190.1:0-11733 GCA_049514855.1 Terriglobia bacterium | reverse complement strand
CCTCGTCCACCACGCTCAGCAGTTCCGCCCGGTCAACGGGTTTCTCGAGATACTGGTAAACGCCCCGGCGGGTTGCTTCCACCGCCGACTGGATGGAAGGGTAACCGGTGATGAGGATTACGGCGACCGTCGGGTCATCTGCCACGATCTCACTCAGCAATTGAATTCCCGTCATGCCAGTGAGGTTCAAATCGGTAATGACCAGATCGAAGCGGTGATGATTGAGCAAGCGGAGAGCGGCTTCGCCGCTGGGAGCGGTGTCGGTGGCGTAGCCCTCATCCTGCAGGATGTCGCGATAGATTTCGCGTTGCCGCTGCTCGTCGTCGACTACCAGGATACTTCCGGAAGGCATCGTGGATTGTCCTCACGCGGCGGGGGAGGCAGCGAGTGCTGCCTGCTCGGGCCGCGAGGGTTGAGGAAATGGAAGTTGGACCACGAGGTCTGTGCCGGGCGTATCGCCGTTGCCGACGAAGACCCGCCCCGCGTGGTCCTCAATGATTTTCTTGGCGATGGCCAGCCCCAGGCCGAACCCGGTAGCTTTGGTCGAATAAAAAGGCGCAAAAACCTTCTCACGTTCGGCAGGGGCAATGCCGGGCCCGGTGTCGGCAAAATGCAAATCGAGGGACTCCTCGCTGTTGGGAGCCTTGGTGATAACCGCGAAAATGCGGACCTGGCCTCCCAGAGGCATGGCCTGGATGGCATTGGTAAGAATGTTCAAAAAACAGGTTTTTATCTGAGCTGAGTCCAACCGGAAAATGGGCAGTTCCTGCGCGAGGTCCAGTTCGATCTTGATATTCTGGTTGCCCGCTTGCTTCTCAACCAGGGCCAGTGCTTCGGTGAGGGTGGCCCTGAGGTCACAAGGGACCAGGGTGGGTGGAGCCTGACGCCCGGCTGTCAGCACGTCGTTCACGAGGTGATTCAGGCGGCTGATTTCGTCCTTGATGTTGGCAAGGTTCCGCTGCATTACACGCGCCGTGCGGTCGTCGCCGTTCAAATGCTTGGCGCGGATCTGATCGATGGTGAGGTTGATGAAATTCAGCGAGTTGCGAACCTCGTGCGCCACCGTAGCCGCGAACCGGCCCAGCAAGGAGAGTTTTTCCGCCTCATTCAAACGTTCCTGGAGCGCCCGGTTTTCGCGCAAGCGCTCGACCATCTGGTTGAACGTCTGAGCCAGGCGGCCCATCTCGTCCGAACCCCTGTAAGGTAGCGAGATATAAAGGTTCCCTGCGGCCACCTGCTGCGCGCCTTCCGCCAGTTGCTCCATCGGCTTGGTGAAAAGGAAGGCCAGGTAAAGCACCACGCACAACGCCGCCAGCATCGTTCCCAGAATCCAGTAGAGCCGCTGCTTGTACCACAAGCGGGATAAGGTTGTAACCCGGTCGCTTTCGCCTCTTATTACGGCGTACCCGATCACCTTATCACCGAGCACCAGAGGGTATTGAATTACAAAGGAGGTTTGGTCAATCGAGGGGTAGGGATCGAGCTCCGGAAACTCGGCGGGAAGACGCACCGGGTCCTTCCTGGTTTCAAGGCGCCTCTTCTTAATGGGGATCTTCTTCCCGATCTGCCCGGGATTTGTGCTCGCCACTACCTGGCCTTCCGTGGAGGTAGTGGAAACACTGGCGAGCCCCAGATCCTGCAGTTTTTTCTGGTAGATCTTCAGCGCCTCATCCACGCTGGTTTTCGGGGGAATCTGAGTCTGAGCAAGCTGGCTGAAAGTTAATAACCGCGATGTCTCGCCAGCCACATAATTCAGGATCTCGCGCCGATGATTGACATAGTTCCAGGTCAGAATAGCGCCCGTGCAGGTCATGGTGAGAAACATCACCAGGGCAAGACGCGTGCGGAAACGGAGATTGAAGTGTACGGACTTCAAAGCCGGTCTCTCAGGATTTCCTTATTTCTAGGTCCACATTCTATCGCAATGGTTGCGCGGCGTCAATGAAGCCGGTGAATGGAAACTGGGAATTGGAAACTGGAAAACGCAAACTGGAAATTGGAAAATGGAAACTGGGAATTGGAAACTGGAAGACCGAAACTTGAGGGCTGTAGGAGCATGGCTCTGAAATCTGAAATCTCAAATCTCAAATCTCAAATCTCAAATTTCCCCTCGGGGTGTCAACCACCCAAAGTGGCACGGGTTGGGCGGTGTGTGAGCCCCCGGATCCCGCGCCACCCAGCGCGATGGCATGCAAGGTATCTGGGTGTATAATGGTTGCGAGCTGGGATGCCAACGATCATGGGACAACGGCGTCGGTTCCTTAGGACCGAGTAGACTTGGTTGAGCCGAATCAACCGAGGGTCGGAGGAAAGGAGCCGAACATGTTCATTGTCGTATTTGTTTTTAACCCATGCTTTCGGCAGATTGCAATGGTGGATAGCACGACTGGCGAGATCATCAAGCGCCGGTTGGAGCAGGAGACGGGCGAGGTCCCGGCGTCAAGGGTCTAGGATGAAGGCCTGGGGCCTCATTGACCCCGCTCCCGGCTCGCAAGAGTGGTGGTGCCTCTTGGCAGAGCCGCCACCCTTATTGGTGGAAATCCCGTCTATTCCCAACCGACGTGCACTACTCGCAACCTCGCCAATATCTTCCGATGGAACAGCCTGGAGGCCCGTTACTAACAACACCGTCCCGCGCTTGACGCCCGCCTCAAGCCCGCGCGGGCCTTGGTGTTTTCCACTCTCAGCCCGGCTCACGGCAGGCTAACCCGAAAAGCCAGGCCAGGAAGGAGGCAGAATGGCAACTCACAGTTTGGGCGCGCTAGCCCGAAGAAGCGAACGCGCGCTGCTGAGAATTCCCATACGGGTCGAGGGTAAGGATGCCGATGGTAATGCTTTCGTTGAGACTACCTCCACACTGGTGGTAAATCGGTGTGGAGGGTTGATCATCGTCTCGCATCTCCTGCAGCCGGGCGCCGTGATCAAAATTACAAACCTAAAAAACCAAACCTCTTGTTCTTTCCAAGTTGTTACGCGTGCCTCGATCTCATTGAGCGGCACTCCCGAGTGGGGCGTGAAGTGTTTGGAGCCGGATGTTGAAATCTGGGGTGTTCACTTTCCGATCAGAGCGGAAGAACCTCTACAAGCGGATGTCATCCATATTTTGCTGGAGTGCCAGGAGTGCTTTTCCCGGGAAATGGCGTCGCTCACCGTGCAACAATATCGCAGGCTGTTGGTGCAGTCGTCATTGCCGCGCCCCTGCCCAAAATGCAGCGCCACAAGCAACTGGAAACCGGGGTTCGTAGAAGTTGAACTTGCCGAAGTCTCACCGAGCCTTTCGGTCGCTGCAGCTTCCGGGTCGACTCCTCGGAAGGGAGCCGAGCTACGGCGGGATAAGCGTCTGGTGGCAAAGCTCCCGCTCGGAGTCAGGCTTCCAGATGGGCGCGAGGAGACCACCACGACGGAGAACATTTCGAAATCAGGTCTCTGCTTTGCCTGCAGCCTTGAAATGCAAAAAGGAGACATGGTGTACGTACGTATTGGATTGGCTAGCCCTGGAGAAGGGCACTATGTTCCTGCCCGCATCATGTGGCGGCGTCCGAGCGGTAGCGAGGGAAGATGGTTATATGGGGCAAGGCTAGAAAAAGGCGAATGACGCCGGGGCGGCCCGTAATCGGTTAGCAGCTTTCGGCTTTCGAAGAAGCCCGCCGGAGGCAGTTTTGAATCTTCAATGCTGAACAATCTCGCAATCGGATAATAGAGCCTGAACGCTGGCAGCGGTCATCCCCCGCCGGCGATACAGGGAAACACCTCTGCGTACCCTCGAGTCGAACTACCATGAACGCATAGCATAATATGAATTCGCGGTCGAGCAGACGACACGCCAAGCAAGGCAGGTGTCAGGTGCCAGGGGCTCCGGGAATTCTGAATTGTGAATGAATTATGAATTCCGAATCGCCGACTGCCTACTGCTTTCTGCCTACTGCTTACTGCTCTTCCCCAGTGCCTGGACACGGCTGAGCACCCATCCCGCAAGGTACCCAACCCCGCCGCCGTAAAGAAGCAGGGGCTCGAGCCACGGACGGATCTGGGCCCAAGGAAGGTAATCGATCACCGGCCACGGCCCGTAACCACCCCAATACACCTTGACCATCAAACCCAGGATCACAGCCGCGAGCGCCTTGTTCCTAATCACGCGCGCTTTTTCAGGCCCAATCCAATAGGACTTCTGCAAGACGGTAGTTGCGGGCTGGCTGACGAGAGGCCCGTGGCACTTGCGACAATGGGTGGTGTTGCCGAAGTTGGAATATCCGCAACAGGGGCAAAGTTTCATGGAAATATACTTGAGAATCCGAGCGCGCAAATCCTGGAGAACACCAGGAATCCTCGCAAGGCGATTCTGTTCGATATTGCCCGCAGCTTTCTTGGGGCTGGCCTCGATTTGCTCCGGCAAGGCCCGAGATTCGCTGCGTAGTTTCTCCAATGTGCTCTTCAGCAACTCCTCTGACTGTCCTTGCAAAGTCTCCAGGGAAGCCCGGGTCTTCCCTTCGAGTTGCTGGAGTTGTAATTCGACGCGCGAGCCCATTCGCGTCTCCCAATCGCTGAGCGCAGCCTGGGTGGACTTCGTATGTTGTTCCGCAAGACGCGAGTTTTCCGCCAGAGCTTCGGCAACGTCGTCCTTGACCTTGGAGAGAATCTGCGCCGACTCCTTTTCGATCAAGTTCAGGAGGCTGGACAACATGTTCATCTGCTGTTGCACCTGGCCGGCAACCTCTCCCATCGTCTGCGCGAGGTCTTCCTGGAACTTGGGAAGGGCCTGGGCGGTTTCTTCCGCGAGCGACTTTCGCAAGTCGTTTAGCGCCTCCATGTTGTCCCGCCCCGCTTGTGCGGAAACCCCACGCATGGCCTGGTTGGCGTCACTCTTCGCTTTGGCAAGGATCCTGGCAGATTCCTCCTGCACTGCTTCGCGAACATCCTTCAACGCGTTCGCCTGCCGTTCTATCTGGCCCGAGATTTCTCCGATGGTCTGGGTGGCAGCACCCTTCACGTTGGCGAGAGTCTGTAAAGACTCTTCCTCGACCGCCTTGCGAAGATCATTTAACGCGCTCGCCTGCCGTGCCGCTTGTTCGCTAACCGCTTTGAGGGCCTGAGCAAGGTCGCTCTTCATCCTGGCCAGGGGCTCTGCACATTCCTGTTCGAGAGCTTTCCGAAAACTGCTTAGCGCCGACTTCTGTTGCTCGCCTTCAGCCTTCGCGAGTGATTCCTCAAGTCTCTTGATGCAGTTGTCACCGGATGTCTCAGCGCGTTCGCCAAGCCGTACTTGAAATTCTCCCAGAGCGTAATCGCTGGCGCTGGAAACTGCATCGAGGGCTGAGCGACCGGCGCTTGAGAGTCGTCCTTCAGTTTCTGCCGTCACCTTCTTGCAGGAAGTCTTGAGTTCTTCGCTTAACAGTAAGAGCGTGTCCTCAGCCTGCTTTTGCAGTTGTTTAGCCGCGGCCTCCGTCACCTCGTCAGCGGTTTTGTGGAGTTGGGCGTCAAACCCGACAGCGGATTTGGACAACGCCGCGGCGATTTCCGCCTGGGCCGAAGCGAAGGTGGGTCCAGAGATGTGGTCGCTCTCGTTTCCGAATTCCGAAGTGGTGGATTGAAGCATACGGCCGAGTTGCGCTTGCCCTTCTTCAATCAAGCGGCTGAGTTGACTCTGAATACCTTGTCCTGCTCTTGCTGACTGTTCTTCAGTCGCGGAGTTCACCCGGTTTAGAGCTCCCTGAATTAAGGGTTCCAAAGCCGCTGCGACTCCTTCCTGGACGCGTCTTTGGGTCAGGTCGATCAACTCGTCTGTTACAGAGTCTATCTCCCCTCTGACTTTCATCCCCAGGTCGCCCATCGCAAGCTCAACAATCTTCGGCCTGTTCTCCTGAACCTCTCGCAAGGTCTTTCCCATCTCCTCCCGTACCGCATGCTTCAGTTCTTCAAGCTCTGCAACGAGTTGCTGCATCTCCGTACGGGACGCTTGCAGATCGCCTTCCAGCGTCTTCACGTGTTCCTCAACAGAACTCTCACGCTCTTCGATGTTCTTTGCGGTGTCCTGTTGATTGGTTTGCGTTAGCAGGCCAATTGGACTACTTGACTCTTCCGGTTCTTCCTGAAACAGTCGCGCCTTGTTTTCCCCGGAGGCTCCGATCTGCTGAGTGAGGCGGGTCAGGGTGGCCTCGATTATCTCATTCGATTCCTCTACCGGCAGCGCGAGAGTCTCCACAGCAACAGGCAGTGGCGACGGTTGAGGTGTTTGCATGGTCGGTGGGGTGAGGGACGGACCAGCTCTGCCGGTTTCGGCAGGTTTCAGTGAGGAGCTGGCGTCAGGGACGGCGAATTTCGGTGCGGTAGGTTGTCCCGGAGAAGAGGCGGCCCCCGCCGGCATCCGTGGAGTGTGAATCTTCGGGGGGGGTGCTGGGAGTGCACTTTCCTTCCCGTCATAGGAAGGGAACTCGATGCCCCAAATGTTCTGCGACCCCACAAATTGGACGCTGATTTCATACGGTTCTTCGGCCGCCCGCTTTTCACCCACCCGGACGACCCTAATACTCGCTGTTTGCCCCACGATCGGGTTATGGAGGGTCATTTCGGAGCCCAGACTCAGGACGCACTTGGTGGCAATCTTTCCCCCGAACCTGTCGATAACGATGGTCCTGGTCTTCTCCGTGAATTCAACGCCATTCGCGTCTTTCCCACTCAGCGTAATGGGTATCGTGATCGCAAGCGTGGCGATTGCGCGACCCGCGATACCTTGTGTTCCCACTTGCCGCGGATTTGTAGAATCAGCCATGGGCGCACGTTTACAGTTGAGAAGGTACCTTCTCTCAAATCTTCTGAATCATTGTGTCTTGCGCTTTTTAATGTATTAGAAAAGTCTCATTTGAGAAACTACCCAAAAGTACTATGCGGGAGGGCTCTTTTTTGATCTGCCCTCTGAACCGTCTGCACTATCGAACCTGCTTCCGCCGGCGGCGAGGTCGGAACAGCCGGTAGAAGCGGGCTTGGGTACTGGTGTCATTTGCGAGACCTAGTCATTCCCGTCCTCTCGCCTTGCGGGACGGGAGGAATCTACTCCGCAAACCCTTGGAAATGTGCTGTCGTCGGACTGGATTCCCGCCCTTCGGCAAGCTCAGGGCAAGCTTTTCGCGGGAATGACCGGCGGCTCGAGTGGATCCCCATTCCAAATGACACCAACACCCGGGCTTGTTGTCTCTTGACATTTGGAAATTGGTAGGCTAGAATAGTAAATGGCGGGTGAGCAGGTCCGCGCTGCTTTATGGGAACCCTCCTTCTGCATGCTGCACCGACGCCTCAATTCATCCCCTCGGTTGTAAGAAGGTAGTTGGTATGTGGTAGGTGGGGGAAGAAGGGCTGGACTTGGGTTTCAGGCGTAAGCGAAAGCGGCTGGCGGCTGGGGAAGGCAAATTCACAATGTGGACAAACTGTCTGTTGAACCGAGGCAAAGAAATAAGAGGATTCCTTGAAAATGCACGAGCCAAGCAGGAATGTCTATGAAAAAAAAGGGCCGGGTTTCCACAGCCTGGCACAAAGCTGTAATGTTGTAGAAAAAAAGACACTTACGAGTTTAGAGCGGGAATGTTGTTGAAAACAAAGGTAGTTGGTATGTGGTAGGTGGTACTCGGTATGTGGTAGGTCGTAGGCGGTAGGTGGGGAAGAAAGGCTGGACTTGGGTTTCAGGTGTAAGTGAAAGCGGCTAGGAGTTGGGGAAGGCAAATTCACCGTGCAAGAAGCTAGTTGGTAGGTGGTAGATGGGGAAGAAGGCTGGACTTTGGTTTCAGGTACAAGTGGAAGCGGCTAGGGGCTGGGGAAGGCAAATTCACCATGCTCCGTTACCCATTCTCGGTCTTCGTGCCTTGTGCCTGCTGCCTACCGTTCTTCCCCAGCCCCTTATAGGTTACAGGGAGCGCCGGAGGCGCCAACCTCAGCGTCTTCGGAAGTCGCTCCCACAAGGTCTAGCTGAGGGCTGAAGGCTGAAGCCTGAGAACTGAAAACTGAGGACTGAGAACTGATGACTGATGACTGACCTGGGCGGCGGGAATAGGTTATATTCAGGAAGGAGGGAGTCGTAAGGGATCATGAGCCAAGTGGACGAGGTACGGGCGGCGGCGGATATCGTCAAGGTGGTGGGCGATTACGTCAAGCTGCGCAAGGCCGGCGCGAACTACATGGGCCTTTGCCCGTTCCACCAGGAGAAGACGCCTTCGTTTGCGGTTCACCCGGCGAAGCAGATTTTCCATTGCTTCGGCTGCGGGGTGGGCGGTGACGTCTTCAAGTTCGTGATGATGATTGACAACCTCACGTTCCCCGAGGCGCTGCGCCGGCTGGCGGAGAAGATGGGCATCACGCTCTCGGATACTTTCGGCGACGCGACCTATGACGCCAACGCCCGAGTGCGCACGGCGCTTTACAAAATGCACGAGGCCGTTGCCAAGTTCTTTGCCAGCCAACTCAGCGGTACAACGGAAGGCCGCCTGGCGCGGGCGTACCTTGAAGACCGGGGGCTTACGGACGAGGCGGTGGGCCGTTTCCGGTTGGGATATGCGCCCGCCGATGGCCAAGCTCTGACCCGGCAGCTCAGCGGGGCCGGATACGAGTCCGAATTGGTTGAGAAGAGCGGGCTGGTGGTGCGCGACGCAGAGAGGAACCGCCACTACGACCGCTTCCGGCGGCGCATCATTTTTCCTATCGCCAACGACAGTGGAAAAGTCGTGGCTTTCGCGGGACGGGCGTTGGGGGACGAGCAGCCCAAGTATCTGAATTCGCCTGAAACTCCTATTTACACCAAGGGGCGCGTGCTTTACCACTTGGAACGGGCCGCGCAAGCCATCCGCAAGCTCGATTACACCATTCTGGTTGAGGGCTATATGGATTGCATTGCGGTGGCCTCAAGCGGAATCGAGAACGTTGCGGCTTGCTGCGGGACGAGCCTGACGGAGAGTCAGATTCGCTTGCTGGCACGCTACTCACGCCGCGTGGTGGTGAACTACGATCCGGACTCGGCAGGAGTGGCGGCCACGGAACGCTCCCTGGCATTGCTGCTCGAGGAGGGCTTCGAAGCGAAAGTGCTGGCGCTGCCGGGAGGACTCGATCCCGATTCCTTCGTTCGGAAACAGGGCCCGGCAGCCTACCGGCAACTGCTGGCGACCGCGCCCACCTACATTGATTACCTGACGGAGCGCGCCGTGTCCACCCACAACGTCAACACGCCGGAAGGGAAGGTTGGGGCGGCCAATGCTGTCATGCCCTATCTTGCCAAGGTTCCCAACCCCATGCTGCGGGCGGAGCTGGCAAGCCGGCTTGCCGAACGATTGCGCCTGGACGAGCGCTTGCTGCGCGAGGAACTCCGGCGCGCGGCGGGCGAGGGCCGGTCCCAGGTTCAGGTCAAGCAGGATGTGGCGTCTACGGCAAGCCCCGCAGAGAAGCAATTGCTTCGGGTATTCCTGGAGCACGAGGACTTGGCCGATGAGTTTCTTCCTGCCCTTGTGGAAGGCCGAGATTGCGAGGGGCTCACAACTGCACCAATCTTTGGACGCATGCTCGAGATGCGCCGGCGGGGAGAGAGCCTTCAGCCTGCTAGTCTTGGCGAGATGCTGATTGCAGAGGAACGGCGATTGCTTTATGAATCTGTTTTTTGGGCTTGCGATTTGAGCCGTGAACAAACCCTTTTTTCTTGTCAGGAGCTGAGGGAAAGAAGGTTCGGACGCGAGAGTGCGAGACTGAAAGCAGCCATCAATCTGGCGGAACATGAGAAGGACTCCGCCAAGTTGGCAGAACTTCTTCAGGCCAAGTCTAAATTGGACAAGCAGTTGAGAACTGCTGGCGGGCACGAAAAAAACTCCTCCCGCCCGTAAACGATATAGTGTATACTACATCTAATAGAGTGGAGCCGGAGAAGTTTGACGGCTTGGCATAAGGATGATTCAGTTATGCTGAAGGCGGCACCGCCGGAACCGGGGTAGGGTGTCGCCATACCTTTTTTAGTATCGAACTAATCCCTCTTCTCCCACAGGGAGGCCGTTGCCTTGGCGTTTGACGACAAGTTTGATCAAGTCAGCAAGCTCATTTCACTGGGAAAGGAGAAGGGCTACCTCCTCTATGAGGAGGTAAACGACCTTCTCCCCTCCGACGTCCATTCCGCGGAAGATCTCGACGACCTTCTCTTGATGTTTGACAACGCCGGCATCGAGGTGTTGGATTCTCCCAAAGTCAAATCGGCCGACAGCGTGGGGCTGGAAAAGGTCGACGAGCTCAAAGGGGACGAGAATGCGGAGGACGTTGAACTCGATTTGACGCCGGGCGCATTGGACAAGACCAACGACCCCGTGCGCATGTATCTCCGCGAGATGGGAACCGTCCCTCTCCTCACCCGCGAAGGCGAGGTTGTGATTGCCAAACGCATCGAGCGCGGGCAGCTCAACGTGCTGAAAACGCTTTCGCGCTCGCCCATTGTTATCCAGGCGCTCTTCGCCCTGCGCGAAGAACTGACGAACGGCGACAAGACCATCAAGCAAGTGGTGGTCTTTGATGACGACGAGCTCACGGAAGAAAAAGTTTGCGAACGGGCCAAGGACCTCATTGAGTGCATTGGTGAGATCGAGCGGCTTAATAAGAAGCTGATGCAACTTCGGGCCAAGCGGGACTCCATCCCCCGCACCCGGCGGCCCAGGGACTTCCGGCGTTATAGCTGGGCTGTGGCCCGCCACCGCATCCTGATCTCGGTGCTCTTCCGCGCCATCCAGTTCACCCACAGCGAGCGGAAGTTGCTGATCGAAAAAATCCGCCAGGCCAGCGAAGAGTTGAGGCCGCTGGAGCGCGAGCTGAACAAGACGGAAAAGAAAGTGGAGGGCTCGCGGACCGATGGCAACAAGGATCTGAGAAAAGACCTCCGGCAGCTCCGCCAGCGTTTGACGGATTTCGAGGGGCGGACGCAGTCTTCCGCCGTGGAACTCCGCCGCAGCTGCCAGAACATCATCAGCGGCGAGGAGCAGGCGGAAGCTGCCAAGCGCGACCTGATCGAGGCCAACCTGCGGCTGGTGGTTTCCATTGCCAAGAAGTACACTAATCGAGGTCTTCAATTTCTGGATCTCATTCAAGAAGGTAATATGGGATTGATGAAGGCGGTGGATAAGTTCGAGTACCGGCGCGGCTATAAGTTCTCCACTTACGCCACCTGGTGGATCCGCCAGGCCATCACCCGGGCGATTGCGGACCAGGCGCGCACCATCCGCATTCCCGTGCACATGATCGAGACCATCAACAAGCTGATCCGCACCTCCCGCCTCCTGGTGCAGGAATACGGGCGCGAGCCGACCTCGGAAGAGATCGCCAAGCGCATGGAAATTCCCGTGGTCAAGGTGCGCAAGGTGTTGAAGATCGCCCAGGAGCCGATCTCACTCGAGACCCCCATCGGAGAAGAGGAAGATTCCCACCTGGGCGACTTCATCGAAGACCGGGGCGTGATCTCCCCTGCCGAGGCCGTCATTAATATCAACCTCAAAGAGCAGACCGAGTCGGTGCTCAAGACGCTGACGCCGCGCGAGGAGAAGGTAATCAAGATGCGGTTCGGCCTCGACGATGGCAGCGAGCACACGCTGGAGGAAGTCGGCCAGAGTTTTGCCGTGACCCGGGAACGCATCCGGCAAATTGAGGCCAAAGCCCTGCGGAAGCTGCGCCATCCCTCGCGCAGCCGGAAGCTGCGCGCCTTCCTGGATGCCGCCGCGGTGCGCGAATAGCACC
>JBEKUR010000189.1:0-11741 GCA_049514855.1 Terriglobia bacterium | reverse complement strand
AAGTCGAGAATGCGATAATCGGCACACGAGGAGCAAAGCCGATGCCTAATCTGTTCGATCCGCTTTCGATCTGGGACGTGACGCTTCCCAACCGCATCGTCGTTTCACCCACGTGTGAGTAGCCGCGCCTTTTGCTGGTAGCAAGAGTCCTGGTCATAAGAGTGAATAGGCGACACATCCAAGTGACCAAGGCGATCTCGCGACTCCTCACTGGCATTGAAGGGCGTTTATCATTCCGAATCCATCATTCCAGGTTTCACGGCCTTCTGAATCATGACCCCAAGCACGGGGCACCATCTCTCGGAGAGGCCGTTAGGCGTTCGAGTGATCCGGGTGCGCCGCCCCGCCGAGAAGCCAGAACGCCGTTCCGCACAACAATCCGTCCAGCGGACCGTTTAAATCTGACTTTCCGAGTTCAATCACTCCTCAGTCGTGTCGCTGGCCACTTCCGAGATGCCCTTCTGAGCTGCATGGCTACGGAGCAGGGCCCGACTTCCGATGTCCGGAGCCTTCGGAGGCACTATTCCTGGGCGGTCGCGAGAAGGCGTGATATCGACCGTAATCCGCGTCTGCGTCGCCTAAGCGCATGAACCGACGCGACGAAAGACCTCGTTGAATATCGAGCGCATGTGTGCCAGTTGGCGACATTCGTGCTCGCTCCACTTCCAATGGAACTTCAGGACGGAAATTCCCCACATATCGGTGTTGTCGGGTCGATCGAGGATCATGATTCCTTCTGATCATGTATCATGTTTGCGAAGCCCAACGGGAGTAAGTCATAGCTCTACAAAAGGCGGCTTACCTGACCTCACCGCCACTGTGCGTCCGACGACCCGCCCCTTAGCACCCCTCAGCTCGTACAATCCTGGGTTCAGCGCGATACTCGGGTGCTCGGGGTGAACCATGTGAGCTCGGCATAAGACTTGCACGAAGTAGCGATTGTCCTTGCGAAAGAATTTGCAGTCCTGCATACAATCGAAGCGATGGCGGCGGTTCATCAGCCCAGCAAATTCAGTTGACTGCCGTTCGTTAGGAATTTCCCTCCTATCTAATGGCAGGTGCTGTCGAGCATAAATTCCGATGTCGCCTTGCCTATGAGAGTAACCCGCCGGGAGAAGCCAGTTCAGTACCGCCGAAAGGTCGTTCAGGTCACGATGAACCTCACGGATGTTACTCTGGTTATCATCGAAATCGATGAAGAAATATCGATTTCTCTTGTTAGTCCGCAGCACGCGCATGAACACGACCTGCGAGCCCGGCTCCGCGCAAGTCATCGACTGCGTCGTCACCCCCACCACGTCGTGTAGAGAAAGGATCACGTGGGAGTCTTTCGTAATTGTCAGGGTGCTGCCCCGTCGTGACGACAACAGAGTCCCATAGAATACAGTCGCGTTCTTCATGATGTCAGAAATTAGTCCGGAACCGTTCAAACTTACAGTCTTTGCGGAATGTAACTACCCTCACATGGACCGACATAGGCTCGCCAAGCGAATCCCGGACGTAAAGGTGGACTTGGTCCACCAGTTCATTGTTTGGTACGGTCGTGCCTGATTGTGGTTCAAGAAGGATCTCCAAAGTATTCCGGGCGATCTGGGTTATCTGGAATTCCTTCAGACACGGAAATCGAACGAACAGGTCATTGAAGTAAGTTGGCGGGAAAAACCGCCCAGAAGGAAGCTGCAAACACCTTATGATGCGGCCCGAGAGTTTCATAAGCCGCGGGGCAAGGCTTCCGCAAGCACAATTAGCCGTCTCAAGGGCTCCCAAATCGCCCGTTTTATAACGCAGAAAGGGCATCGCTCGGTTACTCAAGCTGCTGACCACTAACTCGCCTAACTGGCCGTCAGGGAGAACCTTACCTTCACTATCGATCACTTCGATAAACGTTGAAGTCATATCGACATGCAAGGCGCCTTGGCGGCATGGATATCCTACAACGCCGAACTCAGTCATGCCATATGCTTCGATGGCACGAGTACCAAATGTCTCCTCAAGGCGAACTTGTAATCCTGCCTCAAGTTTTGCGCCGCTCGACACAATAAAGTCGAGGGGCCTCAAACTAAACTGCGGCTTCAAAACGGCCCTTTCAACAAGCGATTCCAGAATGCTGGGCTTCGACGAAATACATGCGGGTTCCAATTCGTTAATCAGTGCGAGAACGTGGTCGTAGGTTTCAAGCCTCTGCTCGTCCACAATAGCGCGCACATAGATGCCGACTTCTTTGACAGGGTCCGCCGCAATAAATTGCTGTTTTGCCCGATCATCACTGAGTGATATACAGAAGATCGGGCGCGTAGGGGCTTCCTTGGCTCCCCAGAAAAAAGCTATTTTCCGTAACGTTAACAACAACCCATCAAAGTAGAAGGGTGCTGTGTGCCAGATCGGCACCGGCGGCCCGGACGATCCGGTCGTTGTTTTGAGGAATAGGTCAGTCCGAGACAGGTTGACTGCGAGATATTCTTCGGGGCAGCTGCGAACGGCGCTTTTATCAGTAAATGGCCATTCCGAAAAGTCTCGGGTGTACTTGTATCCTTGATAGGCCGGCACCCAGTCGCAGGCCCCCCTCTGGACTTCATCCAGGATTAACCGGCCCCCGGACCAGTCACTTGGTTCCCCGGTCATTTCATGGAGAAAGGCTACATAACGTCTCTGAAGGTCAGAGACATATTTGGTCGAGAGGACGAACTCCTCGACATCGAAGCTAAAGCCTGGATGCGCATGAAGGAATCTCCCGATCATGTGGCGCTTTATTTCTTTCGGACGGTGCAGTCAATTTGTGTGGCCTTTTTCTCTATTGCTTCCCGGGCCACCTTGATATAACAGGTTCTCGCGCACACGGGTCTGGCCCAAACAATCGGCGCACATTTTGTGATTAAGAAATCCCAACAGGGCTTGCCGACGGAATTCAGCCACATCCCGCGAATGCCAAATTGCCTCCAGGGGCTGTGTGGTCAAGTTGCCCGACAGCGATAGCCGACCCCAATCAGTACAACAGAGAATTACTTCCCCTGTCGCAAGAACGCCGATTGACTCGAAGGGAAGATAACACTCTTTCGTGCGCGTCTTCGCCTGCTTGGGTTGAATGGCATCGAACTCTGTGAGAGTACCGGCAAGCGTGTTCACGCCGTATGCTCCGCAGTAGACACCTCGCTCCGACCAATAGGATATAGCGTCTTCGATTTCCCTCTCATTTTCGGCTATGACAATGAAGGTAATGGAGACGAACAGACTAGGTGGTGCTTTTTCCAATAACAGCTCGATATTGTTCCTCGTAAGCTCATAATCCAGGCCGCCCATAACGCGTTGGTATGTTCTGGGGCTGTGAGCGTTGAGGCTTACGGCGATGCCGTCCAATCCACCGGCGATCAGATCATCGATAACCCTCGCCGTCAGCAGGTTGCCGTTGGTTACGATCCGAACCCGCAGGCGTCCACGGCTAAGCTCTTTGGCCACGCGGATTCGGCGAGGAAGATCACGGTCTAGCAGCGGCTCGTTCTGAAGATATAGCGCCAACTCCTCGCACGCTGCTGCTCGGGAGCACTCGCCCACGATGCGGTGATAGAGGTCATCCGGCATCACGCCACGCTGAAGCTGCCGGATCTTAGGCATGCTCATCGCACACATTACGCATGACGCATTGCATCCAGCTATAGTCTGAATCTGAACGTGCGCTGGGAATTTCGGGGGGACATAGCCTTCGGCAATAGCACTGCGATACCGGCAACGCAGCGCCTCCAGAACATTGATCGAATCATCTACTAAACCGAAATAAGTGTCCTCTGACTCCCGATGTGCTGGCAAACGTCCTCTTGCCGGCAATCCCAAGAATGTTACTATCCGGCCAACATCAGATAGCGACACTCCCGTGCTGTCAGAAAGGACATGTAAAAAGTCGCTTTGTTTGGAAGGCATGGAACTCACATTTGCATGTAACCAAGTGAACCAGGGGCAATCCTATTTAATCGGCGCTAATTGAACTCAAACAATTATCGTGCTTTTTCCGATCTTATATGCAACCTTTGCCATCGATAATCCAGGTTCCTCACCATGGTGGGCACGCACGGCTTCCGCCTGAATTCTGTCAAGACCGAGTTGATTGAGAACCTTCGCCACATCAGCCTCAGCGACACCCGTCGCCTTAGCCAGTTCGACTATTACCTTTGGATTTTTCGTCTCAGCCATATACAAGCTCCTGTGTGTCTATTTTCTTCCCACGACGAGAAGAATGGAGCCAAGGATAACCCTACGGAACACGGGGAGTCAAGGACTTTGTCGCGCAGGACTTTGTCGCGCAGTGTAACCTGTAACCTCATGCGATTGTTGCGCAAATCGGTCCGAGAGGAGTCGGACCCTAGGCGAGTCTGCGCCGACGGCGGCACGATCGCAAGTTTGCGATCCGGCTGCCGAACGGTTCGCTGCGGGTAACTTATTCGAGTCCGCCATCGGCAGCCATGGGTCCACTATGCTCCCGATTTCATCCCGATTTTGAAAGCGGTACCGGTATTCGGTGGATGGAGAACAGTCGATCTGTGGTACCAGGTATGACCATCGACCTGTTACGGAGCGCAACACGGATCCAAGTCGCCCACTCTTCAACGGCAGTGAAATCTTAACTAAGACCATCAATGCCGATCGGTGTTGGCACGGCCCGAAAAATGAGGTCGCAACCGTTAACCGCTGCTTTCTGATCGTCATGGCTGAGTGACGATTGGAACTTGTCGGAGATTACCATTTCGTGGCGCTTGTCCCACGTAAAGAGACGCTCAGTTGCCTATCAAACTAGCCCACGGCCTACAATCCTCAACTTCGTCTTGGCAACCTCACAGCTCCAGTTCAAATGTCCTTCCAGTTATTCGACGGTCCGGAAGCAAATAATCTTAGCGCATTTCTCAGACAGCATGTCTCCGTGATTTAAGCCACTCGAAACTTTTTTGCATCCGTCAACTAAGGTACCGAGCCAGCGCCCGTTCGCAAGGCGTAACCCCGAGTCCAGGCCCCAATGGGGGCGACATGGTTCCGCAGAACGGATCAGGAAGCGTTCGCTCCACAATTTCGCGCAGAGGGTTGGGACTGCAATCTACCTCAACGAGCGGTGGAGCCCCGTCCGAGGGCACACAGCAGGCGAGATGCAGCGAGGCAGCCAATCCAATTGGTGTACCCCAGTGGTGGAAGGCCACCCTCGTGTCGCTGGCAGCGGCGCATCTGACTATACGGAGGGCGGCCACCAAACCGCCAACGCGAGCTACGTTTGGCTGAACCACATCGAGCAATCGTTCACCAAGGAACTCTTCAAACTCCTCGGGGCTGTGCAAATTCTCGCCGGCCGCAATTGGTATCCGTGCGTTCCGCTTCACCTCGCGGTAAGCCGCAATGTCGTGAGCAGGCACAGGTTCCTCCAACCACGCCACATTGAATGGAACCAGCGCCTGGGCGAACTCCATTGTAGAGCGGGCATTGTAAGCCTGATTGGCATCCACCATCAGCTGTGGTTCTGGACCGATCGCGCGCCTGATCGCCGTAACCCGCGACAGGTCCTCCGAGGTGGACACGCGGCCCACTTTTATTTTTATTCCGGCGAATCCGCGCTTGAGCCAATCGCGTGCCTTTGAGGTCAGGTTCGGTTCTTCCTCATCCGAATAGTAGATGCTGGATGCATAGACGTTGACGCGATTGCGGCATACCCGAGCGAGCATCCGGCAAAGCGGCCAGTCAGCTGCTCGTGCGGCTACATCCAAGAGCGCTACCTCAATCGCACCTATGGCTTCGGCAGCTACTGCCGCCGAAGTCGTGGCAGCTCCAGCTGCAGCGCACAGCCTGGGAAGCAGCATTGCGCGATTTGCCGGGTCCATACCGAGCAGCTCCGGGCCAATCGCTTCTCTAATTACCAGGCAAGTTGCAGGAGCAAGCGCTTCGCCCCAGCCCACGGTTCCCTCGTCGGTCACAATACGTACTAAAACAGCGTGCCGTGATGTGACAGTACCTGTTGACCAATGAAAGGCATTCTGAAGCCGAGCAGTGAGCGGGAAAACCTCGACGGCACTTACGCGCATAGGCATCACCTTCGTTTTCACAATCACAAAAGAAAATCGTTGGCTCACCGCGCCTCATTCACGGTCCTGTCGCGCGAGAATTCCAAAACTCGCGCGATGACGTAGTCCACCTCCGCAGTATGAAGCTCGGGAAAACATGGCAGCGAGACCAGTTGGGTATTCAAACGCTCGGCCACAGGCACTTCCGACGAGACGAAACCAAGGCGTCGTATTGGTTCATGTTCCACGATTAATCGAGGATAATGAATCGCCGTTACTATGCCACTCGCGCGCAGATGCTCGCGCAGCACGTCGCGTTGGCTGCAACGGATAACGTATTGATGCCGGGCAGATAAGACTTCCGGCTCGACTAAAAGAGGCGTGATTTCCGGATGGCCACTGAAGGCAGAATCATAGCGCGCAGCATGCGCGCGACGTCTGGCGTTCCATTGGTCGAGATATTTCATCTTCAGGTGAAGAATCTGGTCGTTCAGACGATCAAGCCGAGAGTTAAAGCCTATCAATACATGATCGTTTTTCCCTTGGCGTCCGTGGTCGCGAAGTAGCCGTACAGCGACGGCAATGCCCGCGTCATCCGTGACGACCGCCCCTGCATCGCCCAAAGCACCGATGTTCTTACCCGGATTGAAGCTGAAGGCGCCGATTTGGCCGAGTGGTACGCTGCGGCCGGCGCGCCACGCACCAGCTGCGTGCGCGCAGTCTTCAATGATAATCACGTCCGATCTTCCAATTTCTCGGAGCGCGATCTCGATCGCAGGCACGTCCACGACGCTGCCGAACAGATGCACTGGAACGATCGCGCGCGTCCTCTCCGACACCGCCGCCCGCACCTCCGCCGCGGTTATTAGATGTGTTCCCGAGTCCACGTCTATAAAGCGGGGCCGTGCTCCCGTTTGGAGTATCGCCTCGGCAGTCGCAAAAAAGGAGTTCGGCGGAGTGATAACTTCGTGTCCCGGACCTACGCCCGCCGCCAGCAGAGCGAGGTGCAGTGCTGCTGTGCCACTCCCCACTCCCAGAGCATATTTACGGAAGCAATAACTAGCCAGACTCTCTTCAAAGGGCGTGACCGCCTCGTCTGTGAGATACCGAGCTTCGGAGACTACACGTTGCACGACCTCTTCAAATGCCTCCTGGATCGAAGCCTGTTGACGGCATAAATCCAACATGGGTATCTTCAAATTGTCTCCAATGTCCAGCAATGCTCGTTAGGACTTGCTTAGTCGTCAAGAAAAGGTAACCCGAGACGGGCGTAAACGCGCCGTATGAGCTCAAGTATTGATGCTATCCGTTCGCAGGCGGCAGGATCACGTGCCGATGGATCCGCGCACTGGAGGAGAAACTCGCGAAGGACTCCTTCGTATTCGTCGTCGTTCCACGGACCGTGTATGCGTCCATTATGTACAGCAATCCGCCTGTCATGATCTAGTTCGAAGGCTCGCCCGTCCTCTGTGGAAAGCCAAGAACGGCGATGCTGGGGCGCGCCGCGCCAGCTCAATTCCAGGGAACCCGTACCTCCCGGGAATTGCCAATGTACAAGACATTCTTCTTCCAATCCGCCCTTTACCGCTTCTCCCTCGACAGTCGCTACCTCCAAGGGACCGACAAACGGGCTGATCCAATCAATTTGATTGGTCCCGACATCGAGCAGTACGCCGCCGCCAGCACGGGCCGGGTCACGGTACCAAGCCGGCGCCCCTCGCCAGTCCTCCCGCCACACCTGCCCGAACTCGACCACCGCAACGCTGCAATGTTCCCGAATGTAGCGGATTTCGGGACGATGACGGCAATGCATCGCTGGGTAGAGAAATGCACCGTTGCAGCGAGCGAGGGTAAAGATTTCGCGGACACGTTGCGCCCCAATAGCGACTGGCTTCTCGCAGAGGGTGGACTTCCCGTAACGCAAGCACTCCTCTACAATCGAACTGTGCTCGGAATTTGGTGTGAGGACGAGAACGGCGTCAATTGGTTCTTCGAGCAACGCGTGGATGTCGGACAGTACATGCCGACCGGGGGCGATAGCTGCTGCCCTCTGCTTCGGATTGGGATCCGCCACGGCGGTGATAATAACTTCAGGAAGCGCAGCGGCGGCTTGGGCATAGCGGTGAAACACCATTCCCGCCCCAATGGCTCCTAAACGAATCATCGCTGCTCCCATTGCGCTGTTAGATACGAGGGTGACGACCTGTTCGCGCTAAATGATATTCTTCGAACACCTCCTGTAGGGGCGCATAACGCGAGTCGAATTCTAGAACAAGGTTCGCGGCGTCCGGCACTAAAGCGAGCCAGCGCTCGATGGGTACATCACCTTTAAGGATTTCGCCATCCCCATCACCCGCGTAGTGGGCACCGCCCTTGAGGATCTCCACGAACGCTGAATTATTCGCCAGTACTCGAAAGTCTATCACGTCCACCGAACGTCGATAGCGCGTTAGAAAGGGCAGGTGGATATCCACGTCCTGTAGCGTCGGATTGACGGTCTTTGTGTCCCAATTGCGGTCAACACAGAACCGTCCCGCGAAGTTATCGTGCGCGTGAATGCTCAAGATCAGAGCCCGGGCTTTGCGGACGCTTTTTTCCATATCATCACCGAGCACTGCGGCCGCGAGCGTCAGGTGACCCAAATCGAGGCAGATACCCACCTCGCCGTCTAAGGCCTCTGCCACATCAACAACGTCCTGAAATCGGATGCCACCATAACCGATCCGGGGGTTTAGATTCTCTAATATTATCTTTTGTCCTGGGAAATCGCGACGGAAGCGCGGGACGAGAGACTTGAGATTGGTAATTGTACGTGCCTTGGCAAGGGCGTAGCTTTCTGAGCATATGTATTCAGCAATTGAGCCGCCACCGCCGGACAGCCTACTCAGCACTTCCATACGAGATATGTCGTCTGCTGGCAGGTCATCTGAGGTCGAATAGAAGGCATGTACGAGGACATACTTAGCTTCCCACCGCTTCGCGAGTTCGGCCGCCTCCAGCAGCCCGTGCTCTGTCGTCTTCCATGCAGCAGGCTGGGCGCCTGGGTTTAAACCGAAGCCACGGCTCGGACAAGGACAATGGATACTTAAGATTCTCGCGCCGCTCGCCTCGATCGCGCCGAGTAGGTAATCGATCTGCTCGACGTGGTGCCCCGACAACTCTACTGCTCGGATACCTGAGTGAGCGATCTGCGACTCCCGTCTAACAATGCATCCGCTGCTAAGCGCAATCTCCATGAAGCCTTATATCCTCCAAACGACTCCCAAAATAGGCAGCGAGATCTGCATCGGCGCGGACGGCTACCGCGTAGATTGAATCGATCAGGTGAACCATCCGGATACCCTCGTCCGCCTCCACGACAGTGATCGCCTCGCCAGCGAGCCGCCTGCTGACACGCTCAAAGTAGCTAGCGTGATCCCCGCCGAGAGGCTGCTCAAGAAGACCATCAAGTCGAAGGATCTCATCGGGTACTGGACCCACAAAACGCTCCCAAGCTTGCCCCCCCAGTTCGACGTTATGACGCGTTCCTTCGATACGAAGATGGGCACGGTTCCAACCCTCTGGTGCAGCTGTCGTAAACTCGAAGTATGCCGCAAAGCCAGCAAAATGCATGGCGCCCCGAGCGGTATCTTCGACCTCAATAGGATGGCGAATGTTGCCCACGTAGCCCTCTACGGCCCGCGGAGTGCCGAACAAAAAGAGCAGTATATCAAGGAAGTGACTTCCTTGATTCAGGAGGACACCTCCGTTGTCATGATCCGCTCGCCATGGCCTCTCTGTGAAATACTCCGGGCGGCGGCTCCAATACACGCTCGCCTCCACGGTGCGGATCTCCCCGAAAACACCCCTATCCAGCGCCGCACGCACAGCCTGCACAGTGGCGAGGAAGCGACGCTGTCGCACGACAAACAAATGTCGCCTCAACCCTCGCGCTGTTTCCCGCAGTTTTTCAGCTTCATCGATACTCATTGCCATGGGATGTTCAAGAAGCACGTGCAGGCCCGCCTCCATGCAGCGGTATGCGATCGGTGCATGCGTGATGTTGGGCGTGCAAACGCACACCAGTTCAATGGGCTCGGTGAGAAGAGCGGCGAGCGAAGGCTGAAATCTCAGACCGAACGCATCGGAGAAAGCCCTCCCTTCGGCATCCGATACATCAGTCGCACACGTAAGCCGAAGTCCGCTGTGTCCAGAGCCCGAGAGTAAAGTACCATAGCGGTTTGCGACTTCGCCACAACCGATGAGACCGGCATTGATGATAGGCAATGCGGACATAGGTGTGACCTGCATGCATCTCGCTCGGCCGCAAACCCTCTGAATCAATACCATTCCTCTGCATTGCTGTCAACTGGAGGGCCATTGCCATAGTCCAGGAGCACTGGTGAGTGGATCGAGACCTGTCCAGTACTCCCGGTTCGGTCTAGGAACCCGAGGCCAGGGAGACCGGGCGTCAGCGTGCTTGGTGGATAGGGCATGCAGCGAAGATCGGACGTCGAATCGGCGTCAGGATCGATAGCAGGCATGCTCGTTCTCGGACCACGACCGCCTCCGCTGCCGCAGGCTGCTGCAACGATGGACCGTCCCTAAAACTTGAGAAACTGGGAATTGGTACACTTTGCAGGGGGAAAAACTGCGAGAGGCGAAGAAGAGACCAGTGGGAAGATATCCGAAGGCATTCGGGCAAATGGCGGTGGCGCACATGTAGAGCTGCGAGAACAGCGTGGGGCTGTCGAAGGAGCCTGGTGTTGTGCAGCGATGCTAGCTGACGTTCTTGCGGGTGGAAGTCCCGCCGGTGGAGCTTGCTCAGTTGCCACCGTAGTTATATCCGGCGGCGGAGAGGGTGACCGATCCACTGGAAGCCCGGACGTAAAAGTCCCCGTGGGCTGGGCGAAAGCCGGGTCCGATCCGACAGGGGGGCGAGCCAGTCGACAGGTCGTAGCGAAAGCGAACCGTGGTTAAGCTCCGAAATCACCTGCCCCACGCGAAGCGGATGGTGGGGAATCTCGGGAGTGCCGAGCCTGTGGCACCTGGGCGAAGGCCAGCGTCGTTGGCGAAGGAACTGGGCAGAAGCAGCCAATGAACTTCCCGGAGTCTGGGAGGACGACATGCCGACAGAGAGCGGACAGCGAAAGCAGGGAACCAGTCGCGGGTCGCCGAGGCGGAGACGCACAGCGAGGGCATGGCGTATAAGCCGCAAAGCGGCGAAATCGCGATGTGCCCGCGAGTGGGGCGGATGAGGCCGAATAAGTGAGGATGGATCGGGACAGCATAACCCGGACCGGAGCGAGGGCCTCTGGGGTAGAGCGGCGCAGGCCGTTCGCGTGGAGGTGCTCAAGGGCGCGGCGTGCTCCGGCACAGAACGGAGAGTCACACGCTGGCAGCGGTGAGCACGAAGGGCGGAGGCAAACTGGTGGGCGCGATAGCTAGGCGTCGTCCAGGAAGGTCCCGTCTGAGACACCAGCCTTTAAGCCGTATCGAGGAAAACTCGCCGTACGGAATTATAGGGGGGGCGATGGAAACGTCGGCATCATTCGAAGCCCGCTACGCGCCGTCGCTCTACCCGACAGGTGCCTCAGAGAGGCAGAGACATCGTGTCTTGATGGATCCGAATTTCAAAGGATCATGCGCCCGCCTAGCGGTAGTATCCTAATTCGACTGTAGGGCCGCCCCTCGGGGCGGCCTGGCCGGGGCAAGCCACGGCCCTACATCTTG